>JAFPVW010000056.1 GCA_017395215.1 Prevotella sp.
CAAAGTACAAGAAGCTGGTCGTCGACTGCGACATCAAGAATGGTGAGCAGTTCCGTATCTTGTTCTACAAGGGCGGTTCTAACCTGACGCTTTATGCCAGCAACGGCGTGAACGAATTCATCTTGGCCGACACACTTGCAACGTTATACCCCGATACATACAATGAGTTCCTGCTGGCTTGTGACGAAATCTGCCTGTCGGGTAACAACAATGCTGCCCCTGGTGAGGCAGTCATTAATAAAGTCTATTTGGAAACCTACCCTGAAAATGAGTCTGTTTATATCCCAGAGATTCAGTACGAAGAGGATCCTGGTAAGCCCACCGGCGATTTTATTGACTTTACTGATGCATTCAAAACCCTTACGCCGAGAATCGGTTTGGGTGCAGATGAACACCCCATAGTATTAGGAAATGGTGAGGTTATCGTCGGAGCAAGATCTCGGAACGTTATTGCCGACCTCTCTGGCTACAGCAAGCTGACTATGGTTACTTCTCCTAACCTGAAGCTCGTGCTCTATATGAATCATGAGATTGATGCCAAGCAGAATGCTGGCGACTATACTGAGGAAGAGGCTGGCAAGTATGTGTTCCTCGAGGTCCAGGCCAACGAAGATGGTATTGCCGAGGTTGACCTGACACAGTATGCAAAGCAGGACCTCAACTGCATCTGTCTGCCTTGGGACAACAGTAACAAGGGCACTGTGTGGTATCTGCTCCTAACAAAAGCAACGTCTGTTCCCGTAACCGTCGGTTCTACCGGCTACGCAACGTTCTCCAGCAAGATGGCTGTTGACTTCACCAACTCTTCTATTAAGGCTTACACCGCAACTGTCAGCGGCTCAGACATTACATTCACTCGCATCTACCAGGTTCCCGCCAACACTGGCGTACTGCTCTGGGCTGAGGGTGTTACAGAAGAGAATGTTCCCGTTGTTGAAGGTGGCGATCTGGCTGTCATCCAGAACAATCTCGTTGCTAATGCTACAGCTATGAATGGTGCAGCACTCAGTGGCAAGTATATCCTGGCCGAGAGCAATGGTGAGGTTAGCTTCTTCCCCGCTGGCAGCAGTGCTACGCTCGCAGCTGGTAAGGCTTATCTGGAAGTTGAAGTTCCTGCCGGTGCCCGCATCATCCTGCCCGGTAGCGAGGCTACTGGCATCAACGCCGTCGAGGCTGCCCAGGCTGAGGCTCCCGTCTACAACCTGCAGGGCCAGCGCGTGATGAAGGCTGCCAAGGGTGTGAACATCAAGGGCGGTAAGAAGTTTATCGTACGCTAATTACTCAAGAATCATCAACCACATAAAATAACAAGTAAACGATTATGGAAAAGAAAATGTATATGACTCCCGCTGTTGAGGTGCTTGCCACCGAAGCTGAAGAACTGCTGGCCGGCTCTATCAACCTTGGTGATGAAGGCGGTACAGGTACGCTGGGCGTAGGTGAAGTGAACGTGCCCGGCCTGAGCCGCGAAGATGAAGAAGACTGGTAAAGATTGATTTATCAGGCATAACAAGCAACAAGACTGAACAAGTGGGGCGTGCCGAAAGGTGCGCCCCGCTTCTTTTGCCAGCGTGAGCTGTTGCTCCGGTCAAACTGCCCAGTTAGCTGTACTAAGTGGCCCAGTTAGCCGTACTAAGTGGCCCAGTTAGCCGTACTAAGTGGCCCAGTCAGGCGGGGAAATGATAAACGGGGGGGTGTTGTCATCGCTGTAATCGGGGTGCTGGCGTCGGTTTGAGCGCGGATTGCTACGTATATTGTTGTTTTTCAGTATGTTACGTATTATTGCCATTGACGGCAGAAGCGATGACACCGCTGACAGCGCTGACAGCGGCTTATTTCTATTTTTCCGGAGCAGGGAGAGAGGAGTCTCGCTGCTTGGATTGTGTCTAAATAAACAAATTAATATATATATAAGTATACATATAATTATTACTACCTTACTGCCGCCACGAAAATATAAATACCGTCGGTATCAGCGGTGTCATCGTCATCGTGTCATCGTTTGGGGGCATAACAAACTCGCCGCTCCTATGCGCGTGAGAAACATTCAATAATATTTGGAGAATTGAAAGAAAAAGAGTATCTTTGCACCGTAGAAACCTAAACCTAAACAAATGAATATGAAACTGAAATTTTTACTTAGCCTGTTTCTCTGCTGTCTGGTTCTGCCACTGACAGCCGGGACTGACATTTCGGGCAACATCACCGTCGGCGGCCAAAGCCGCAACTACATCGGATACCTGCCTGACAACCTGGGCCAGAACCGCCCGCTGCTCATCTTCTGTCACGGCTACAACCAGGATGCCGGCTGGATTCGGAACAGTGAGTTCAGGGATACGAATAACCCGGAAAGGAATATCAATATCGAGGCCGTGTGCGACACCGCCAAGTTTGTGGTTGTCTTCCCCAACGGCATCGACAAAGCCTGGGACATCTCCGGCGACAGAGACATCAACTTCGTGAAGGCCATTATCGACAAGATGGCGACAGACCATAAGATAGACCGTAAGCGCGTCTATCTCGGTGGCTTCTCCATGGGTGGCATGTTCACCTATCACGCCATGAACCGTATTCCCGACCTCATAGCCGCCTTCTGTCCTGTCAGCGGCTATCCCATGGGCGGCGCTACGGCCAATGCCAATGTGCGCTCCATCCCCATCCTGCATATTCATGGCACGAGCGACGAAACGGTGGCCTTTAGCGGTGTGCAGCCTGCGTTGAACGTATGGATTAACCATAACGGTTGCCCAGCATCGGCCAAGGTCGTAAACAATTACAACGGTTTCGGCGGCGCCAAGATGCACACCTGGGGTCCCGGTAACGACGGCGTCGAGGTCAAGTTGCTGGAGTTGCCAAACAAGGGTCACTGGGTTTGCAAGGAGCCTCAGGTATATACTGGTAAGGAGATCTGGAACTTCTGCAAGCGCTACTCTACGGACGGCCCCGTGACTGACGGACTGCCCGCCCTGCACGTTGAGGGCAAGTGGCTGGTCAACGAGTTTGGCAACCAGCTGACGCTTCACGGCGTGATGGACACGCCGAGTGCGTGGTTCAACAATGGCCGCTGGGGCTGGAGCTACGACGACGCCGGACGGCTGCGCTGCTTAGACTACTTCGAGAAGATTTTCGCCGGACTTGAGAAGGCCAACTGCGACGTGTTCCGTCTGCACCTGGAGCCGGCTTGGACCAACGACCCGAGCAGCAGCTATACTTACCCGAAAGCCGCCAAGCAGCCAGCCGAGGCCACGCAGGAGGCCGACATCAGCAAGTTCAACCCCGAGAGGCTGAGAACTTACCTCACGTCGCTCTACATTCCCCTGATGCAGAAGGCGATGGCTCACGGCCTGTACGTCGTGGTGCGCCCGCCGGGTGTCTGTCCGCCTAACCTGAAGGTGAACGACTACTATCAGGAATATCTGCTGGAGGTATGGGACATCGTGTCGAAAGATGCCACCATTCAAAAATATGCCGGACAGATCAGTTTGGAGCTTGCCAACGAGCCTGTGAACCTGCGCAACGCTGACAACCAGGACGACGCCCAGGCGCTGCAAGACTACTTCCAGCCCATCGTCAACGAGATCCGCTCGAACGGCTTCACCGGCATCATCTGGGTGCCCGGCACGGGCTGGCAGTCGAACTACCGGAGCTATGCCCAGTACCCCATCGAGGGCAGCAACATAGGCTATGCCGTGCATGACTATACGGGCTGGTACGGCTGCAGCGACGACAATCCCGACCCGCAGAACAAGATCAACCAGTTCCACAACCAGGTGCCTGTCGTCGACAACTATCCCATCATCATCACCGAGGTGGACTGGAGTCCCAAGAAACCTGGTACCGGCCACTACAACGAGCACAACGAGTGGGTGGAGTCGAACTACGGCACGTGGTCGACCGGCTCAACGTCGAAGTGGGGCAAGGCCTACAGGGCCATGCTCGACCACTTCCAGAATATCTCGATGACGCTGTCGGGTACCAGCTGCCTCATCGACGTCGACCAGCTCATCAACAACGGCGTGGTGACGGCTGCCTTCGACGGCAACCCCGAGGCCTGCGGCCAGGCCTGCATGGAGTGGTATGCTGAGTGGAAGGGCGTGCAGCTCATCGAGGGCTTCGGCGAGGAGATTACGTCGATGGACTACATCGCCTCCGGCAACCGCTTCATGATAGGCAGCGGCAGCAATGTGCTGAACTTCGAGACCACGCAGAATGCCATCAGCCAGCCTGTTACGGCGCTGCCCCTCAGCAGCTATTACTATTACACGCTCACCAAGATCGGCGGTTACGACGATGTCTATGCTATCAACATTGTCGACAGAGACGGAACACCGTTCCCCGCTCCCTATAACTTAGGCAGCAACCTGAATGTGTCGATGTATGGCGGCATCATCTTCTCGGGCAGTGCCCAGGCCGATGACGGCAAGGGCTACGGCACCGACTTCGCGAACGGCGGCCTCTGGAAGGTGGAATACGTCGAGGGCGAAGGCTTCACGTTCCGCAATATATATTCGGACACCTATATGAACATGGCCGGCACGCAGGACGGCGTCGCCTACATGCACCTGTACAAGGGCGTGAAGATGCTGGGCGACGATCCCGCCGACGACCAGATCTTCGCCTTGTCGAAGGCTACGGGCTTCGATGCAGAGACCGGCGTACTGACAGGCGGCTGGACGTTTGACGACCCTGTGGACATCAGCCGCTGGGACTATCTCGTCATAACCACCACACAGACGGCTGCCGACGCGAGCCGGCGCATCGTGATTGCCGATGCCAACGGCAAAACCGTCTCAGGCGAGGACTACGATGGCGCAGGAACGGGCGGCAAGATGTGGCTTGACCGCTGGAACAACCAGAATGCCATCCGCATCAGCATCGGCTTCCTGAGCAAGAACCTCGGACTCGACGTCAGGAACATCAAGGAACTGACCATCCGCAGCTTTGGCGACAGTTACCAGCCTATCTCGATAGGCACCGTCTGTCTGACCGACTATGCCAATACCAAGATTAACGGCAGCTATGCCGACGGCGACTTCGTGCGCAGCTACGGTGCTCCCGGCAGCTTCGGCACCGTCTGCCTGCCTTACCGTGCCGTCTGCGCCGGTGCTGAGGTCTACTATGTGACAGGCCTGACATCCGCCGGTATTGCCATTGAGCGTGTCGACGGACTGATGGAGGCAGGCGTACCTTATATATATAAAGCAACCGACGCGATAGGTCAGAACAATGAAGCTGCCGTCTGCAACGTCAACTTCTTCCGTGCCGACAAGCCCGACTACGACGTCGCTGCTCCCGGCGAGAGCAACGGTCTGGTGGGAACGTTCACGGACATGACCGTGCCTCAGGGCGACAACTTCTACGTGCTGAAGAATAATAAGCTGTACTATACCACCGATGCGACGGTCAGTCTCAGTGCCAACAGGGCTTATGTCGACAAGTCGGCAGTTCAGGATGTGGCCGCCGGGCGAGTGGTCATCGGCTTCGACGAGGCGACGGGCATCAAGTCTGTACGCACGATGGCGGGTGACGCTGTCTACGACCTGCAGGGGCGCCGTCTGGCTACACAGCCGCGTAAGGGTATCTACATTGTAAACGGTAAAAAAGTAATAAGATGAGGAAGAAAGCAATATACAGAAGTCCGCAGACGGAGGTTGTAACCGTCTGCGAGAGCGAGATGCTCTGCACGTCGATTGCCGACGGCGGCAGTGCGCTTGAGAACAGCGTCACCGACGGCGACAGCCGTCTGTACGAGAATAGCGATGAATTTGCGATTTTCGGCATGAGATAGAATTGCAGCCGCTTATTTCGCTGACGTAACAAAATCTTAAGTCCGTGAGACAATTTTTATAGTCCTTTTCGCCAAAGGGCTATAACTTTGCACCGCAAAAGCGTAACCAAATATTATTTATTCACTAAAAACAACCAAAAACATGAGAAAAACTTACCAAATGATGATTGCATTGGTAGCATTGCTACTGAGTGCTGCAAGTGTAAGTGCGGGTGAGCGTATTCCGCTGACGGCGGAGGGCTTCTACTCGTACGAGGGATACGGCCTGGATGCTGTTCAGGGTGCTCCCTTCGATGCTGCCTACATTATTGGCGAGCCAAGCGGCTGTCCGTTTGGTGACTCCAATTGTGAGGCACGTGTTGACCTTGGCAGCTATGCTAAGCTGTATGTAAACATGGAGGGATGCGACGCCGACGGTAACCCCAACGGTTCGAATCCGCGTATTTTCATCAACCGTACTGAGTACAACGGCCAGTTCAATGCCACGAAGGAGTCTTCGAAGTGCATCGTTATTCCTAACGAGGGTACTTGGGCTAACGAGTATTACACCGTTGATGACGACGGTACGTATGTTATCGACCTGCTGAAGATAGCCAAGGAGTTTGGCTTTGTTCATCTGCATGCCATCAAGGGTTCTGCCTATAACACGCAGGCCATCATCAACAGCATCGAGGTTGAGCAGGCTGGCAAGGCCAAGCAGATTGGCTGGGTTAACCTGATCAACAACAGCGACATGGAGGGTGACGACGTGAGCAGCTTCTTCACGAAGATTGATGGAGGCACACCCCTGAACTCTGAGATTACCGACGGCGTTGGTAAGAACGACAGCCGTGGTATCGTTGTGAACGCTACTGCTAAGAAAAGTGAAGCCTGGGACAACCAGTTCTGGTTCCGTTTCAACGAGATTGTTCCCGCTGACACCAAGTATCGCGTATCGTTCGACTATCGTGCCGACACGCCCGCTACTGCCAGCACGCAGGCACACGCCGAGCCTTCTGACTACATCCACCACGAGATGCTGGGCAACATCGACTTCACTACCGAGTGGCAGACCTTCACGACTGAGGGTACTGTTACTGCCCAGCAGGCTGGTCCTAACGGCTCTGGTGGCCTGTTCACCTCAATCGCATTCAACCTGAACGAGCTGGCTGATGCCAACAACTACTACTTCGACAACATCAAGTTCGAGGTGTTCAAGGCTGGTATCGTTGCTGAGTACGGCAGTGACGTGGTGCTCATCGACTTCGGCTTCAACACGAACATAGCCGACCTGGTGGCTGCTTCGGGCATGCCGCGCCTGCTCTATCCGACGGACTGCGCTTCGGTGGTTGCCGATGGCGAGCCTCTTGAAATCACTACTGTTGAGGCCTTCTCCGATGGTCGTTTCTATATCTTCACTGAGGAGCCTATTGATGGCAAAGAGGTGATTGTTACCCTGAAGAATCCTACCGCCCCGGCTTACCACATTATTTATACTAACGGCCCTGGCGGCGACGTGCCCTTCTTCCAGGAGGCTGCCGAGGAGAACGAGACAATTGCCTACGTCGAGGATGCTTACTCTTTTATTTATTTGAAGCCGACCGTGCTGACCTCTGATCCTGAGGACGGCTCATTCAACCTGCCTAACGAGATTAAGGAGTTCAAGATCTTCCTCGACAAGGAGGCTAACTGCGCCAAGATCAAGGCTACGATGGGCAAGGAGAATCTGACGGTTTCGCCCGCAGAAGGCTTTGCCAAGGAGATTACGCTGAAGCGTACCGGTGCCGGCGACCTGACAACAGGTACCTACACGGTGAAGGTGACCAACATCTTCTGCCAGCTGCCGCTCGACGACAGCGACTTCAGCACCTACGAGTTCTCGTTCAACGCCGGTAAGGTCAGCGTCGACCCGAACGATGTTCCTAAGGAGCTGCTGCCCGTCGAGGATTATGCTGCAACGGCTTCCGGTGGCATTCCTGCAGGCTTCCTCGTGAAGTTTACGAATGCTGATACTGATGAAGATCGTACTGCCGACGCTGGTGGTTATGGCTCTGGTCCGCGTATGTTCGACTTTGGTGCCGGTGGTGACTTCACGAAGGGTCTCTACTTCCGCGAGGGCTATGTACAGTTCGGTAGCATGGAGGGTTATCCCTTGACGCTGGAGGAAGGCAAGAAGTACAACATCCGCTTCAACACCGCTCAGTGGAAGGACAACGGTACAATCTGCCGCTTCGAGATTCTCAATGAGTATGAGGAGCGCGTGTTTGTCCAGATGATCAACAACACGCCCAACATGAACGGCGGTACTGGTGCCGTCAACGGCTCTGCCCTGACCGAGATTTCGTTCACTCCTGAGTCAACTGGCAACTACCTCATCCGTTGGAGCGCTGCTACCAGCGAGGATGGCAATACCGGATTCAACGAGATTCTGCTTGGTAACCCCAGCGTGATGTACATTCCTAACATTGCCGGTGTCGAGGTGACTCAGATGCTGAACAATGCTCTTGCAAGCGCCAAGACCACTCTCGAGGAGAACGCAGACGAGCGCTATGCCGGCACGGCTTACTCTGACCTGGATGCTGCCATCAAGAAGTACGAGGCCGAGGCTCCCGAGTATACTGCTCCTTCGAAGTACAAGACTGCTGCCGCTGCGCTCGATGCTGCTACGCAGGCTCTGAAGAACCACCACCTCAACTGCGACAACTACGACTCGCAGATGAAGAAGGTGATCGACGCCGTTCGCCAGAATGGTGAGGGTAAGTTTGCTGCTACCGAACTCTATCAGGAGTTGGTGACCATCAACAACAAGTATCATGGCTCTTCTGAGTGGACCGTCTATGATCCTGAGGATCCCGACCTCGGCGGTGAGTTCACCTACACCTTCGACAAGCTGACTGACGATGCTGCCCTGCAGGCTGCCGTCGATGAGCTCTCGGGTGTTGCCCAGGCTGCTGTCTACATGTTCACCGAGGGTGAGTCGAAGACTTCGTCCGACGTAGGTATCAAGGTGCTCGTCGACCGTATCCGTCAGGGTGCTGAGGGTCTGAAGCAGCTGGGTGTTGCTGAGGACGACGAGATCATCGTTGCTGCCAACAATGCCGTATCTGACGACGACGAACTGGTTGAGAGACTCAAGAACCGCATCAAGCTGGAGTACTTCAACAAGATGAAGAACGGTGAGGACATGTTCCCGACCATCATCAACGAGGAGACCCTCGAGGAGACCTCTACTACTTACAACTTCACGGTATTCGTCAAGAACCCGAACACCTACTGCTGGAAGGGTAGCGCTGGCGTTACTGAGGAGAACTGCCCGGGCTGGACAGTGCTTGAAGGCAATGCCGGTCTTACCGATATGTGGAACGGCAGCTATGTTGGCGACATCGACGGTCTGCCTAAGGACCTCTGCATCACGCAGTATCACCAGGCCAACCGCATCGAGCAGACCATCACCGACCTGCCCGCAGGTGTCTACACCGTCATGATTGACTGCGCTGAGTGGAGCGACGAGTTCACCGTCGGCGACAGCGACGACGAGGAGACGGCTGCCCAGAAGGAGGCTAACCACGAGCAGAACCGCGTCTATGTGAAGACTTCTGACACGCCTGAATACTTCGAGGGTGAGGAAGAGCAGTTCGCTGCCGACGCTCGCATCGACCACTACGGACAGTATGTGGGCCGTCACGAGAACTTCCTGACTGACGTTGAGGTGACCGACGGTATGCTGACAATCGGTGTGAAGTGGAACAACCTCGCTCAGATGATGTTCGACCGCGTTCAGGTCTTCCTGGCTAATCCCGCTGCCGGCTTCGACTACGGCAAGGCTTACGAGGAGGTTCTCACTGGTGTTGACGCTCAGCAGCAGGTTGCCAAGGTGCGTGCTATCGAGATGTTCGACCTCAACGGTCAGCGCATCCCCGTGGCTAAGAAGGGTGTTGTCATCGTCAAGAAGCACATGAGCGACGGCACCGTCCGCACACAGAAGATTGTGAAGTAATTCACGATGAGACATTATTTATAGTATCTGATACGAACGGCGGGCTACGGCTCGCCGTTTTTTTGTACCTTTGCACCATCTAAAACGCAACAATTAAAACCTATGAAGAAAAAGATTACCCTTTTGGTGCTGGCCCTGATGGCCACTTTTCAGATGATGATGGCGCAGCAGCGCCGACCTGTCGACAACCAACACCCGCTGTGGCTTGTACACATCGACGTTTGGAACTCGGCCGACCCGCAGAAGATTATCGACCTTATTCCGGCCGACATCAGGCCTTACGTCTGCATGAACCTGTCGCTGTCGTGCCAATACGACAAGGACCTTGACATGTATCGCATGCCGCGCTGTGCCGTGCGCACCTATAAGTCGTGGGCTTCGGTGTGCCAGCTCAATGGCATGTGGTTCACGTGCCAGCCTGCCTCGGGCGGCCACACCCACATTCAGGACGACGACCTCGAGACCTTTGAGTACTTCTTCAAGGCCTACCCCAACTTCCTCGGCTGGAACTATGCCGAGCAGTTCTGGGGCTTCGACGAGGCTGGCGACGAGAGCAGCAGCACGCAGGCCTCGCGCATCGAGCTATTCTCGAAGCTGGTGCCCATGCACCATAAGTACGGCGGATTCCTCACCATCTCGTTCTGCGGCAACATCTGGAGCCACGCACTGAACCCCATGGGCATGATGAAGCGCAACACCAAGCTGCTGCAGGCCTGCAAGGACTATCCCGAGGCCTGCCTGTGGCTCTATAAGTACACGACGAGCAGCTGCTGGTATGCCAACGAGAGCGTCACCTTTGGTCCCTTCGTCAGCGGACTGGCCAAGAACTACGGCGTGCGCTACGACAACTGCGGCTACAATGGTGCGCTCGATGCCATCTTAGGCGAAAACCACGGCAAGAAATATCCCGGAGCCGCCGGCATCGGTACGGTGATGGAGCAGACGTGCGTCAACGGTGGCGCCGTCTGGGACGGTCCTGAGCTGATCTGGACCGAGGACTTCCAGAACCAGAGCAACTCGACGGTCGACGGCTATACCCGCCGCAACTGGGGCACCTTCGCCAACTTCAAGGGCGTGTGGATGGATATGTTCCGCCAGATTATCAAGGGCCATCTCTATATCCCCAGCCGCGAGGAAGTGGTGGGCAACATCAAGATTGCCATTCAGAACAACGTGAGCAGCGGCAACGACGAGAACAAGTATGCCGTCTGGGGCAGTCTCTACGACGGCCTGTACAAGCAGACCGACCCGTTCAACCGTGGTAACGGCCAGTGGATGGACAACTTCTGCTACTTCAAGAAGACGGGCCGCTATGGCACCATCCCCCTCGTTATCGGATTCTACGACGACGTGGCCAAGGCTATCCCCGTGCAGCTGAAGAAGTCGACGTACCAGAGCACGTCGCAGACCAAGAAGGTGAGCGACTTCAACGCCCAGTACCCTGAGGTCAGCAAGGGCGACCTCTACGTCAACCGCTACCGTAACCACCTCGTCACCTACACGCCGTTCACTTATATGAACAAGAAGAAGTCGGCTTCGGCAGAACTGCCCCTGCTCTACAATACCTGCGACTCGCTGAAACTGAACTACGGCAAGCTGTCGAGCGGTCATATCCGCGAGTATGCCGACCGTATCGAGGTGTATCTCAACAACTACCGCAGCGACTCCATTGCCCAGCAGACCGATGTCATCACCATCACCGGCGTGACGGCAGAGCCTGGCTATGTGATGACCAAGCATGCGACTGGCGCTAACGGACAGAACGCCTCGGTAACGCCCAACTATGATGCTGAGAACCATACATATACTGTCTCCGTCAAGCACATGGGACCTGTCGACGTTACCATCAACTGCTCAGGTACCGCTACCGACCGTCTGACCGACGTGCTTCCCTCCGAGGCACTCCCGACGCCCCAGCAGCCCGAGCCGTTTGTCGGCCCCGTGGTCATCGAGGCTGAGAACATGGACTACAAGAGCGTGAAGAGCGTCGCACTCACCCACTCCGGCTGGTGTGCTCCCGACTACTCTGAGTTTGCCGGCATGGGCTATGTAGAGATGGGTACCAACACGGCCGCCAGCCTGCGCCATCAGCTGAAGCTGCAGCAGGGCGGCGACTACGACATCCTTATCCGCTACTGCAACACTTCGAAGGCCGGCAACGTCAAGGTGACGGTCAACGGCACTGCAGTCAACGTGGCCTGCGAGAAGGTGGCCAAGAACGACTGGCGCAAACTCAAGGTTCCTGCTCAGCTGAAAGAGGGCAGCAACAACCTCATTATCACCAACACGGGCGGCACAGGACTCGTCATCGACCAGATTATCTATATGCCTGCCGGCACGCCGGCCGAGAAGTTCCTCGTCACCGTACGTGAGGACAATCGTGGCACCGTCACGCCGAATGTCAGCGAGGCTGCCGAGGGCGACACCGTCACACTCACCGTCAACGCCAAGGAGGGCTACCAGCTGAAGCAGCTGCGCGTCGTCAACTCCGTCTTCTATACGATGGCCAAGACCATCAACGTCACCGACAAGAACGAGGTGACCTTCGTCATGCCTGAAGACAACGTTACCCTGCTGCCCATCTTCGGCATCGACACGGGCGACAGCGACAAGCCCGGCTACGTGCTTGATTATACCACGGTTATCAACGGCACCATACCCGACGGATGGCGCACGGTCGACGGCAGCGATATCCATGAATATCCCAGTTCCTATAGTTCGGGAGCACGCACGATGGTTGGTTTTGGCGGCTATCAGGGTAAGGGCCTCTATTGGCGCAACACCAGTGCTGAGTTTGGCCGTCAGAGCGCATTCCCCTTCAATCTTGCCCCCGGCAAGTACAAGCTGACGTGGGCCATGGCTGCCTGGAAGGGTACGCCTACTTACACGGCTTCCATCCTCCCGGCCACTACCGGCTCAGCCCTTGCAACATCAGCAGCCCTGACTGCTGCGCCAAATGCCAATGGCAGCACTTCGGCAAATCTCGCCTCGGCAAAGAAGCAGGAGCTGGAGTTTACCGTCACTCAGAAGGGCAAGTATGTCGTCAGCTTCAAGGCAGCCGGCACGGGCTATCAGGAGTATCTGCTCCTCGACTGCCGCGTCAGCATGGTTGACGACGGAACGGGCATCGAACTCGTCAATATGGCCAATGGCGAATCAACAGCCATCTACGACCTCAACGGTCGCCGCGCTGACAGCAGTGCCAAGGGCGTGCTCATCCTTCGCTCAGCTGACGGCAAGACACGTAAAATCCTTAAAAAGTAAAACGATATGAAGCATTACAGACGTGCCATCCTGATGGCATTGGCAATGGTCGTGGCCGGCAGTGCCGTGGCCGAGGAGAAAACGCTGACGAGTCCCGACGGACGCATGACCGTCACCGTGAGCGACGAGGGCGGCAAGCCCACCTACACCGTGAGCCGCAGCGGCGCCACGTTCCTTGAGAAGTCGCCTTTGGGCGTGAAGCTCAACTTCATCGACATGACCGAGGGACTGACGATGAAGGCCTGCGACGTGAAGACCGTGAACGACGAGTACGACATCATGACCACGAAGCAGCGCCACGTGCAGTACGAGGCCACTGAGGGCGTGTGCCAGTTCGACAAGGGCAACTACAGGATGGACATCATCTTCCGCGTCAGCAACCGCGACGTGGCCTACCGCTATAAGTTCTATCCGCGCCGGGGCCGTGGCGGCGAGACGCTCGTGGCCGTCGTTCTGGAAGAGGCCAGCGGCTTCGTGCTGCCCGAGGGCACCACGACGTTCCTCTGTCCGCAGTCGAAGCCCATGGGCGGCTTCGCGCGTACCTCTCCTTCTTATGAGACGGGCTACACCCTCGACGACGAGATGGGCAAGAACGGCTGGGGCGAGGGCTACTCCTTCCCCTGCCTCTTCAAGGTTCCGTCTGTTGCTGTAGTACAGCAACAAACAGGACAGGGCTGGGTGCTCATCTCAGAGACCGGCACCGACGGCGGCTACGTGGCCTGCCGACTGCTGAACGACGGCGGTGCGAAGTACAAGATCGGCTTCCCGCAGCAGGGCGAGCTCAACGGCGTCGGCTCTACGACGCCTGCCGTCTCGCTGCCCAGTGAGACGCCCTGGCGCACCATCACCTGCGGCGAGACGCTGGCCAATGTGGTGGAGACCACCGTTGCCAACGACCTCGTGCAGCCCAAGTACAAGGCCTCGAAGGACTATACCTACGGTAAGGGCTCGTGGTCGTGGATCATCGGCATGGACTCCAGCTGCAACTTCGACGAGCAGAAGCGCTACATCGACTTCTCAGCAGCCATGGGCTGGCGCTCGGTGCTCATCGATGCCTTCTGGGACAAGCAGATAGGCTATGAGAAGATGGCCGAGCTGGCCCGCTATGGCCGTGAGAAGGGCGTGGGCATCTTCCTGTGGTACAACAGCAACGGCCAGTGGAACGACGCGCCGCAGACGCCTATCGGCAAGATGGACCGCTCGGCAGTCCGCCGCCAGGAGATGAAGTGGATGAAGGACAACGGCATCCTCGGCATCAAGGTCGACTTCTTCGGCGGCGACAAGCAGCCGATGATGCAGCTCTACGAGGACATCCTGACCGATGCCAACGAGTTCGGCATTCAGTGTATCTTCCACGGCTGCACACTGCCCCGTGGCTGGGAGCGCATGTACCCCAACTATGTGGCTTCGGAGGCCGTGCTCGCCTCTGAGAACCTGCACTTCGGACAGGGAGCCTGCGATGCTGAGGCCATGAACGGCTGTATCCATCCCTTCATCCGCAACACCGTCGGTTCGATGGACTTCGGCGGCTCCACGCTCAACAAGTTCTATGGCGCCGACAACAAGCGCGGCACCATCCGCCGCACCAGCGATGTCTATGCCCTGGCTGCCGCCGTGCTCTTCCAGTCGAGCGTTCAGCACTTCGCTATGGCGCCCAACAACCTGACCGATGCTCCCGCCTGGGCTGTCGACTTCATGAAGCAGGTGCCCACGACGTGGGACGAGGTGCGCTTCATCGACGGCTATCCCGGCAAGTATGTCGTCCTGGCCCGCCGCTCCGGCGACAAGTGGTTCGTGGTCGGCGTCAACGCCGAGAAGCAGCCCCAGAAGCTGACCCTGCAGTTGCCGATGTTCGCCAAGGGCACGTCCATCGCCTTCTACAGCGACGATGCCCAGCTTCAGGGCAGCCTGAAGGAGCAAAAGGTAAAGAGCACGAAGTATAAGATTGAAATTCCCTGTAACGGTGGTTTCGTCATCACCAACCAGTGATAATGTCAAGTAGAGTAAGGAGTTGAGGAGTAAGGAGCTCCTTACTCCTCAACTACTCAACTTGTCTGTCAGACCGCCTCGCGGGCAATGTATTTCGGCGACGGACCAAACTTGTTGGGGTTGCGGTCGCTGTCCTTCAGATAGTAAATCAGCAGCATGATGCCAATGACGATGTTCACGATGGGAATAATCATGGCCAGGAGCAGCCAGCCCGACTTGCCGGTGTCGTGCAGACGGCGCACGGCCACGGCCAGCGACGGCAGCAACAGCAGCAGACCGATGATACCGATAATGGCCATCAGCAGATAGAACGTGCTGTCGAAGCTGTCGGCCTGGGCGGTGAGCGCAGCCATCTTCTCCTCGTCGAACATCACTTCGGCCACCTGACCTTGAATCTCGTCTATCTTGGCCATCTTCCACCACACCACGGCATAGGCAGCAATGGAGAGCAGCCAGTTAAGCACGCTGAACCACCAGAACTCTGAGCGGCGGGCACGTCCGCTGAATGTTGCATACTTCTTGAAGCAAGTCTTCAAGGCTTCCCCGAACGACATCGAGGGTGTCTTAATTACGTTTTCCATTGTTCTTGTTTTTTAGAGTTAATAATATAGGTTGATTATATCTTTGTGTCTTAAAACAAATCGGAAACTTTGCAAATATAGTTAAAAATGCGTTACGTTGTACCTTTTTAGGTAAAAAGAGCCGACACTTTAAGTTTTTTTTGCTTTTCCATGCCTGTAACGAAAGAAAATGAGACGTAAGTATATTGCCGTTTGTCAGTTTTTCCGTATCTTTGCCGAACATAAGCAACAACTAAAAACAAAGGATAATGAGAAGACTATTGACAACCGCACTGACGGCGTTGACTGCACTGACGCTGACAGCCCAGAATCCCTTTGTGCAGACTTGGTTTACCAGCGACCCGGCACCGATGGTCCACGACGGCACGATGTACGTCTATACCGGTCACGACGAGGACGGTGCCGACTTCTTCTGGATGCAGGAGTGGCGCGTCTATTCGACCAAGGACATGGTCAACTGGCAGGACCACGGCTCGCCTTTGGCTCTCGAGAGCTTCTCCTGGGCCGACGACCGTGCCTGGGCCTCACAGACCATTGAGCGCAACGGCAAGTTCTACTGGTATGTCTGTGCCCACAGTCGGCTGTCGCGTGGCATGGCCATCGGCGTGGCTGTCAGCGACTCACCCACCGGTCCGTTCCGCGATGCCATCGGCAAGCCGCTCTACGAGAACGGCTCGTGGGACCATATCGACCCGACGGTGATGATTGACGACGACGGTCAGGCATGGCTCTACTGGGGCAATCCCCGCATCTACTGCGTGAAGCTGAAGGAGGACATGGTCAGCCTCGATGGCGAGGTGTTCAACCTGGAGATGACCGAGGAGGGCTTCGGCGCGCCCGACCCGTCGAAGCGCGACAAGAACAAGAAATACAAGGATGTCTATACCGAAGGCCCGTGGATTATGAAGAAGCCACAGGTGGCCAATGCCAATGCCAAGAAGGGCAACCCGGCAAAGGGTTACTACCTGCTCTATGCAGCCGGCGGTGTGCCTGAGCACCTTGCTTACTCTGAGGCTCCCACGCCTACTGGTCCCTGGACCTACAAGGGAACCATCATGCCCGAGGGCGGCACCGGCTCGTTCACCAACCACTGTGGCTACGAACACTTCATGGGTCACGACTACTTCTTCTACCACACGGGCAAGCTGCCCGGTGGCGGCGGCTTCGGCCGTAGCGTGGCCGTCGAGGAATTCAAGTTCAATGCCGACGGCACGTTCCCCACGATTCTGCCTACCAGCGAGGGCGTGAAGCCCATCGCCAAGTTCGACCCCTTCCGCCGTGTGGAGGCCGAGACAATGGCCTTCTCGAAGGGCATCAAGACCGAGCAGAACAGCGAGGTGGGTGTCTATGTGACCGACATCCACAACGGCGACTATATCAAGCTGCAGAACGTCGGCTTCGGCACCAAGATTCCCCGCACGTTCAAGGCCCGCGTGGCCAGCGGACTGCGTGGCGGACAGATTGAGCTGCGCATCGACAGCCTCAATGGCCGCCTGATTGGTACGCTCAACGTGCCGGGCACTGGCGGTTGGGAGAAGTGGCAGACGCTGAACCTCGACCTCGACTACTCCACCATCACCGACCTGAACTCGCCCAAGCGCACCGTCGCCGGCGTCACCCTGCCCGAGACCGTCGACCTCTATATCGTCTTCAAGGGCCGCAAGGGTCCGAAGCTCTTCAACTTCGACTGGTGGGAGATGCAGGGACTGGAGCAGGTGAACATGCCGCTCTTCCAGACCAAGTACACCGCCGACCCGTCGCCCCTGGTCGTTGGCGACACCTTATTCTTATATACGTCGCACGATGCCTCGCCCGAGGACATCCCCGACCCCAACGAGCGCAACTCAGCCGGATTCTTCATGTACGACTGGCTGCTGTGGTCGACCACCGACATGGTCAACTGGACCGAGCACGGCGCCGTCGCCTCGCTGAAGGAGTTCTCATGGCGCAGCCGCGAGAACGGCGCCTGGGCCATCCAGACCGTTGAGCGCAATGGCAAGTACTACCTCTATGCCCCCCTGCACGGTCACGGCATCGGCGTGCTCGTGGCCGATACGCCTTACGGTCCGTTCCGCGACCCGCTGGGCGAACCGCTCGTCTGGCAGAAGGAGCACTGGGACGACATCGACCCCACCGTCTATACCGATGACGACGGTCAGGCCTATATGTACTGGGGCAATCCCCACGTCTACTACACCAAGCTGAATGCCGACATGATCTCGACCCAGGGCGATATCTACGTGCTCAATCCCAAGGACGGCGTGATGCGTCCCGTCAAGGAGGAGCGCGCCAAGATCAACCTCCGTGCCCCTTGGAGCGAGAAGGCCACCTGGACCGTGAAGAACTATCAGGAGGGTCCGTGGCTCTATAAGCGCAACGGCCACTACTATCTCGGCTATGCCACTACCTGCTGTCCCGAGGCTCTCGGCTATGCCATGAGCGACTCGCCCACAGGCCCCTGGGAGTGGAAGGGCTATATCATGGAACCCACGCAGCGCGACCGGGGCAACCATCCCGGCATCTGCGACTTCAAGGGCCACTCTTATGTCTTCGGTCAGGACTACGACCTGATGCACCTTGAGACCTTCGTCCACCACGAGCGCCGCTCCGTCTCGGCACAGGAGATTACCTATAATGCCGACGGCACCATCCAGACGATTCCCTACTGGCTCGACCAGCAGCCCATGAAGCAGCTGCAGTGGCTCAACCCCTACCGCCGCGTCGAGGCTGAGACCATGAACTGGGGCTTCGGACTGAAGTCGGCCAAGATGGGCATCGAGAACACGGGCGTGGTGAAGGACATGCCTGAGTCAACGGGTAAGAAGAACATGTATATCTTCGACGTCGACGATGGTGAGTACATCCGCCTGCGCGGCGTCGACTTCGGCTCGAAGGGTGCCAAGTCGTTTGCCATCACGGCTGCCGCCACCGGCACGGCCACCGTCACCCTGCGCCTCGACAGCCAGGACGGCCCCGCCGTCGGCACGGCCGTCATCGGCTCGACCGGCTCTGTCGAGAAATACAAGCCGTTCTCGGGCAAGGTCAGTGGTGCCACTGGCGTTCACGACCTCTACATCTGTTTCAGCAAAACCGCCGGCGACGTGCGCCTCGACTGGTGGCAGTTCAAACAATAAGACTAAAGGAAATATGAAAAAAAGACTTTTTGCCATTCTGTCACTCGCCGTCGTGTGCATGGCAGCGACAGCCCAGCCACACCGCATGTGGTATGCAAAGCCCGCCAGTCACTGGCTTGAGGCACTGCCCGTAGGTAACTCTCATCTCGGTGCCATGGTCTATGGCGGCACCGACGTCGAGGAAATCCAGTTGAATGAGGAGACGTTCTGGAGCGGACAGCCCCACAACAACAATCCCAAGGAGGCGCTGACATACCTGCCCGAGGTGCGCAGCCTCATCTTCCAGGGCAAGGAGGGCGAGGCCGCCAAGCTCCTCGACAAGTACTTCGTGCCAGGCCCCCACGGCATGCGCTTCCTGCCCTTAGGCAGTCTGAAGCTGTCGTTAGGTCATAAGGACGTGCAGAAATACGAGCGGGCGCTGAACCTCGGCGATGCCACCGCCACCACCTCCTATATATATAAAGGTGTGAAGTACGAGCGCACCGTCTTTGCCTCGCAGGCCGACAATGTCATCATCGTGCAGCTGAAGGCTTCGAAGAAGGGCGAACTGGAGTTCGATATTAATTTCACCACCCAGCTGCAGAAACAGGTGTTTACCGTTTCCGAGCATGAAGGCATCAGCGGAAAAGTCAATGAACTGGCTGCTGTTGTCGAAGGCGTGGAGCAGGAGGGCATCAAGGCCGGACTGAAGGCCGAGTGCCGCGTCATGGTCGAGACCGACGGTGAAGTGGAACGCGGCGTTGACAAGCTGATCGTCGACGATGCCACCACCGCGACGCTCTATATCACCGCCGCCACCAACTTCGTGAACTACAAGGACGTCAGCGGCAATCCTGTGAAGAAGAACAACCAGGCGCTGGCCAGTGTCAAGGGCAAGCCCTACAAGCAGTTGCTGGCCGACCACGTCAAGAAGTATCAGGAACAGTACAACCGCGTCAGCCTGACGCTGCCGAAGTCCGCTAACTCCGGCCTGGAGACCGACAAGCGCGTGGCTGCCTTCGAGAAGGATGCCACCGATCTCGACCTCGTGGCCCTGATGATGCAGTACGGCCGCTACCTGCTCATCTCCTCCAGCCAGCCCGGCGGTCAGGCCGCCAATCTGCAGGGCGTGTGGAACGACAAGATGAACGCCCCCTGGGACTCGAAGTACACTATCAACATCAATGCCGAGATGAACTACTGGCCCGCACTCATCGGCAACCTCGCCGAGACGCAGGAGCCGCTGTTCTCAATGATCCGCGACCTCAGCGAGACGGGTGCCGAGACAGCCCGCGTGATGTACGGCTGCCGGGGCTGTGTGGCCCACCACAATACCGACATCTGGCGCATAGCCGGTCCTGTCGACGCCACGCCCTGGGGCATGTTCCCCACTGGCGGCGCCTGGCTGACGACGCACCTCTGGCAGCACTACCTCTACACCGGCGACAAGCAGTTCCTGGAGGCGTGGTATCCCGTACTGAAGGGAGCCGCCGACTTCCTGCTTGACTTCATGCAGGTCTATCCCGCTGCCGGCGAGATGAAGCAGGCCGCAGGCTGGCTGATGACCGTACCCACCGTGTCGCCTGAGCACGGTCCGCGCGGCAAGAACACCAACGTCACCGCCGGTTCGACGATGGACAACCAGATTGCCTTCGACGTGCTCTCGCAGACGCTGCAGGCCGCCGAGGCGCTGGGCAAGGACCAGTCCTACATCGAGAGCCTCAAGTTCGCCATCGCCTGCCTGCCCCCGATGCAGATAGGCCGCTACGGTCAGCTGCAGGAGTGGCTCATCGACGGCGACGACCCGAAAGACGAGCACCGCCACATCTCACACCTCTACGGTCTGTACCCGTCGAACCAGATTTCGCCCTATGCCCATCCCGACCTCTTCACCGCCGCCGCCAACACGCTCGCCCAGCGTGGCGACAAGGCCACCGGCTGGAGCCTCGGCTGGAAGACCAACTTCTGGGCCCGCATGCTCGACGGCAACCACGCCTTCCTGATCATCAAGAACATGCTCCACCTGCTGCCCGACGACCGCGCTGCCCGCCAGCATCCCGACGGCCGCACCTACCCGAACCTCTTCGATGCCCATCCGCCGTTCCAGATCGACGGTAACTTCGGCGTCTCCGCAGGCATCTGCGAGATGCTCCTCCAGAGTCACGACGGAGCCGTCCACCTGCTGCCCGCCCTGCCCGACGACTGGCAGAAGGGCGAAGTCCGCGGACTGCGAGCCCGTGGCGGATTCATCATCGATGAGACCTGGAACGGAGCAAAGCTCAGCAACGCAGTGGTGCGCTCCACCATCGGCGGCAAGCTGCGCCTGCGCTCCTACGTCCCCTTGCGCCTGGCCAAGGCTCCGAAGGGTGCCACGCTGAAGGTTGCCGAGGGCGACTGCCCCAACCCGCTCTTCGCCCCTGCTGCCGTCAGCAATCCGCTGCGTTCACAGGAGCTGAAGGACTTCCAGCAGCTGTCGCCACGCAAGGTTTATGAGTACGACATTGAGACCGTCGCCGGCCAGACTTACCGCTTCCTGACAGAATAACCATGGAACAGAAATTAGACTTCAGACGGCTGCCGTCCAGTTATAAGCGGTATCTTTTTTAATAGCCGACATTCATAACGGGCTTACCGTTTCTGGCGGAAGAAGTCCTGCATCAGCTGGCTGCAGTCGGCGGCGAGGATGCCGCTGACGACGGTGGCTTTGGGGTGCAGGGCGCGGGGGGCATACTCTCGGTAGCCGCGCTTGGGGTCGTCGCAGCCGTAGACGATGCGGGACACTTGGGCCCAGCCCAAGGCTCCGGCGCACATGGGGCACGGTTCGACGGTGACGTAGAGGGTGCAGTCGGTCAGGTACTTGCCACCGAGGGTATTGGCTGCGGCGGTGATGGCCTGCATCTCGGCGTGGGCGGTGACGTCGTTGAGTGTCTCCGTCAGGTTGTGGGCACGGGCCACGACGCGCTCACGGCAGACGACGACGCAGCCGATGGGTATTTCGCCCTCGTCGAAGGCCCGGCGGGCCTCGTCCAAGGCAAGGCGCATGTACTTTTCGTCTTTTTCTTTCATTTTTTCGAGGTTTCGATGTTTCGATATTTCGAGGTTTCGATGATTCGAGGTTTCGATGATTGTTCTTTTTTATGCTGCAAAGATAGAAAAATATTCACAATTCACCATGCACAATTCACAATTATTTCGTAACTTTGCAACGTGGAATGGAAAATTGTGCATCTTGACGAGACTGACTCCACCAATCGGTGGCTGAAGGCTCATGGCGAGGGCGATATGGTGGTCGTGACCGACTACCAGACGGCTGGACGCGGCTGCGGCACTAACACGTGGGAGTCGGAGCGTGGCAAGAACCTGCTGTTCTCGATGCTGACTCATCCGCATCAGGTGCCGGTCACGAAGCAGTTCCGCATCTCGATGGCTATCTCGCTGGCTATCTGCGAAGCCTTGGGGCAGCACATCGGCGACCTGAGCATTAAATGGCCCAACGACATCTATTGGCGGAACGGCAAGATCTGCGGCATCCTGATAGAGAACCGTATTCAGGGAAGCGTGATTAAGGACTGTATCATCGGCGTGGGACTGAATGTCAACCAGCGCAAATTTCGCAGTAATGCGCAAAATCCCGTATCGATGTGGCAAATTTGCGAACATGAGACCGCCCGCGAGCAGTTGCTGAACGATATTCTGCAGGCTTTCGACCGCCTGACAGGCCAGGACGTGCGCCAGCCATACCTCTCTATGCTGTATCGTCGGAAAGGCATCTATCCCTATGCCGACAAGGATGGCGCATTCATGGCAGAGATCATGGACGTGGAAGACGACGGACACCTACTACTGCGCGACGACGGTGGCCAGCAGCGGCGCTACGCCTTCAAGGAGGTCAGTTTCGTCTGAGAGGCGAAAGCCTCGAAGCCTCGAATTATCGAAACATCGAAACATCGAAATATCGAAATAACGAAAAAAGAAAAAGACTATGGCAAGATTTAAGAGAATTCTACTGAAGTTGTCGGGCGAGAGCCTGATGGGACAGCAAGGCCACGGCATTGACCCGGAGCGGCTGAGTGACTATGCAAGACAAATCAAGGAGGTGGCCGGGATGGGCGTGCAGATAGGCATCGTCATCGGCGGCGGCAACATTTTCCGCGGACTGTCGGGCTCGAAGAAGGGCTTCGACCGCGTGAAGGGCGACCAGATGGGCATGTGCGCCACGGTCATCAACTCGCTGGCGCTGTCGTCGGCCCTCGATGCCATCGGCGTCAAGAACCGCGTGCTGACGGCCATCCGCATGGAGCCTATCGGCGAGTACTATACGAAGTGGCGCGCCATCGAGGCACTGGAGCGCGGCGAGGTCTGCATCTTCTCGGCCGGCACCGGCTCACCCTACTTCACCACCGACACGGGCAGCTCGCTGCGCGGCGTGGAGATTGAGGCCGACGTCATGTTAAAAGGCACGCGCGTAGACGGCATCTACACCGCAGACCCCGAGAAGGACCCGACAGCCACGAAGTTCGACGACATCACTTACCAGGAGGTCATTGAGTGCCGGCTGAAGGTGATGGATATGTCGGCCATCTGCATGTGTCAGGACAACAACCTGCCCATCTACGTCTTCAACATGGACGTGGTAGGCAACCTGAAGCGGGTGATGGAAGGCGAGCAGATAGGCACGCTGGTTCACAACTAAGCCTTGCGCCGCCAGCCTGTCACGACGGATAGCACGACGTACCAGGCAATGATGACGGCGATGCCGCTGACTTGGAGCAACAGGAGCAGGGGAATGCAGGTGAGCAGGAAAATGTACTTCACCTCGTTCCCCTTCCATCCCCATGTCTTAAACTTCAGGGCGAACATGGGAATCTCGCTCACCAGCAGGTAGCAGCTGACGGGAATAAGCGCCAGGACTACATACAGCCAAAACTCTGGAAGCTGGTAAGGCTCGAACCAGGTCTTGAAGTCGAGGGACACGATGAGCGCCCCCCAGAACAGGGCGTTTGCCGGCGTGGGCAGTCCGATGAAGCCTAAAGCCTGACGCTCGTCGAGATTGAACTTCGCCAGGCGCAGGGCCGAGAAGGCGGCTATGACGAAGGCCAGGAAAGGCACAAACGGCAGGTGGATGTGGAACGAGCTCAGGAAGCTGAACACCATGGCCGACGGCGCAAAGCCGAAGGTGATGTCGTCGGCCAGCGAGTCGAGCTCCTTGCCAATGGGCGACGAGACGTGGAGCAGCCGCGCCGTCATGCCGTCGAAGAAGTCGAACACCGCACCGATGACGATGAACAGCAGCGCCTCCATATAGCTGCCCTGGAAAGCATAATAGGTGGCAATGCAGCCCGAAATCAGGTTCAGGCAGGTAATCGTGTTGGGTATGTGCTTCTTCATTTCAGCTTTGCAATCACTGTTTGGTCACCCGTGGTCGGCTGGTCCATGGTGACACAGATTTTCGAGTTAAGTGGCAGGAATACATCGACGCGCGAGCCGAGCTTGATGAAGCCAAGGTGCTGGTCGATGTAGCAGTCCTCGTCGGCCTTGGCGTAGGTCACGATACGGCGGGCCAGTGCTCCGGCAATCTGCCGCACCAGGATGTCCTCGCCCTCAGGCGTCTCAATCATGATGTCGGCACGCTCGTTCTCCTCGCTGGCCTTGGGCAGCCATGCCTTGTGGTAGTTGCCGTCCCTGTGGTTGACGAACTTCACGCGGCCGTCGACCGGAATCCAGTTGGCATGGACGTTGAACGGACTCATGAATATCGAGACCATCAGCCGCTTGTCGTGGAAGTAGTCGTTCTCCTCAACCTCCTCGATGACCACTATCTTACCGTCGGCCGGGGCCACAACCGTGCGCTCCGAGTCGCCGTTGAAGTAGCGAATGGGGCAGCGGTAGAAGTTCAGGGCTATCAGCCAGGCAAACGCCAGTACGCCACAGACGAATGGCATGACAATATGACAGGCGAGCGGACTGACTGCAGAAAGCCCATACCACAGACCAGTGCAAACGGCAAAAATAGCGATGGCACCATAGAGCAGTTCGCTCGTGCCCTCGCGATGAATTCTTATCTTTTTAAGCTTCTTGATTCTTTCTCCCATGGTTAGTCTTAAGCAATTGCGGTGCAAAGGTACGCAATAATTATGAATTACGCGTTATAATTTACGGATTATTTTTTGATAATTCTGATAAAAACAGTACCTTTGCACACAAAAACAGCGAGTCAAGCCGAATGAGCGTAACAGAAATCATCAACAAGCACGAGCGTGAAAGGCAGTTCTCGTTCGAAGTGCTGCCGCCGCTGAAGGGGACAGGCACCGGGCGGCTGTTTGCCGACATCGACAAACTGGCCGAGCTGAAGCCTGCCTTCATCAACATCACGACGCACCACTCGGAGTACGTCTACCGCGAACTGCCCGACGGACGCTTCGAGCGCAGTCGCGTGCGCCGCCGACCAGGCACCATCGCCATCGCCGCCGCCATCCAGCAGCGCTACCACATACCCGTGCAGCCGCACGTCATCTGCAGCGGCGCCACAATCGAGGACATCGAGTACGAGCTGATCGACCTGCAGTTTCTTGGCATCCGCGACCTGCTGCTGCTGCGCGGCGACAAGGCCAAGGAGGACAGCCGATTCACGCCGACGCCAGGCGGCCACGCCCACACCACCGACCTGATACGCCAGGTGGTGCGGTTCAACGATGGTTTCTTTGCCGACGGCACGCCAATCAAGCAGCCTGGCCAGAAGTTCGACATCGGCGTGGCCTGCTACCCCGAGAAGCACGAAGAGGCGCCCAACCTGGAGCGCGACATGCAGTACCTGAAGGAGAAGCAGGACCTCGGCGCACAATATGCCGTGACGCAGCTGTTCTTCGACAACCGGAAATACTTCGAGTTCGTCGAGCGTGCCCGTGAGATGGGCATCACCATGCCCATCATTCCCGGCATCAAGCCGATGGCGAAGCTCTCGCAGCTGACTGTCGTCCCCAAGACGTTCCACTGCGACATCCCCGAGGCGCTGGCCCGCGAAATCGTGAAGTGCAAGACCGACGAGGACGCTCGCCGACTGGGCATCGAGTGGACTACCGAGCAATGCCGCGAACTGTATGCCCACGGCGTTAACAACATACACTTCTACACCGTCTCAGCCGTTGATTCGGTGGTTGAGGTAACGCGGCGGCTGCTATAAATCGAAGCATCGAAACCTCGAAGCATCGAAACCTCGAAGCATCGAAACATCGAAATATCGAAGCATCGAAACATCGAAATATCGAAACATCGAAAAAAATGAAACTCACCGAAGTGATAGGCCAGGAAGAGTGCAAGGAGCGCCTGCTGCAGATGACCCGCGAAGGCCGTCTGCCCCACGCCATCATGCTCTGCGGACCGCAGGGCGTGGGCAAGAAGGCGCTGGCCGTCGGCTTCGCCAGCTATCTGCTGGGCGAGGACAACCCGATGGTCAAGAAGCTGGAACATCCCGACCTGCACTTCACCTACCCCACCATCAAGCTGCCGTCGATGAGCAGTGACCACATGCCCGTGAGCGACGACTTCGCCAAGGAGTGGCACGAGCTGTTGATGCAAGAGCCTTACTTCACGATGGACGAGTGGATGACGGCTATGGGCGGCGAGAACCAACAGGCCATCATCACCGCCGGCGAGAGCGACGAGCTGGTGCGCAAGCTGAGCCTCAAGTCGAGTCAGGGCGGCTACAAGGTGAGCATCGTCTGGCTGCCCGAGCGCATGAACATTGCCTGTGCCAACAAGCTGCTGAAGCTCATTGAGGAGCCACCCAGTCAGACGGTGTTCATCATGGTGTCAGAGGAGCCCGACAAGCTGCTGGAGACCATCCGCAGCCGCGTGCAGCGCATCGATGTGAGGCAGCTGCCGACGGAGACCATCTGCCAGGCACTCATCGAGCGGCGCGGCATCAGCGATGAGGCGGCCCGCCGCATCAGCCGACTGGCCAACGGCTCGTGGCTGAAGGCCCTGCAAGAGCTGCAGGTAGGCACGGAGAACGAACAGTTTCTCGACCTCTACATCTCGCTCATGCGACTGGCCTACCAGCGCAAGATACGCGACCTGCGCAAATGGAGCGAGGTGATGGCCGGCTTCGGGCGTGAAAAGCAGAAGCGGTTCCTGCAGTACTTCCTGCGCATGACGCGCGAGTGCTTCATGTACAACTTCAAACAGGCCGACCTTGTCTACATGACGCAGCAGGAGGAGGACTTCGCCCGCAACTTTGCCCGCTTCGTCAACGAGGCTAACATCCTGGCTATATACGATCTGGCCAACCGCGCCATACGCGACATCGGCCAGAACGCCAACGCCAAGATTGTCTTCTTCGACTTCGCGCTGCAGACTATTGTGCTTCTGCTACAGAAGTGACGGAAATCGAATTATCGAAACATCGAAATATCGAAACAACGACAAAATATGGAAAAAGAATATGAAATACGGACCGGCTGCGACCGCGGACTCTGCCACCAGGCAGTAGGCCGGCAGGACCGCCAGCTCAACACCTACGACTGGCTGGCCGACGTGCCGGGCAACCAGGAATCGACCGACCTCGTGGAGGTGCAGTTCAAGCACACCCGCAAGGGCTACTACCACAACGTGAACAACCTGCCGCTGAAGAAGGGCGACATCGTGGCAGTCGAGGCCAACCCCGGCCACGACATCGGCGTGGTGACGCTGACAGGCCGCCTGGTGAAGCTCCAGCTGAAGAAGGCTAACCTGAAGTCGGCCGACGACATCAGGCGCATCTACCGCATAGCCCGCCAGTTGGATATGGACAAGTTCCGCGAGGCCAAGGCCCGCGAGCACGAGACGATGATTGAGAGCCGCCAGATAGCCAAGGGCCTCGGACTCGACATGAAGATAGGCGACGTGGAGTATCAGGGCGACGGCCAAAAGGCCATCTTCTACTACATCGCCGACGAGCGCGTAGACTTCCGCCAGCTCATCAAGGACCTGGCCGCTGCCTTCCACGTGCGCATCGAGATGAAGCAGATCGGTGCGCGCCAGGAGGCCGGGCGCATCGGCGGCACAGGCCCCTGTGGCCGTGAGCTGTGCTGCGCCACGTGGATGAAGAACTTCGTATCGGTGTCGACCAACGCTGCCCGCTTCCAGGACATCTCGCTCAACCCGCAGAAGCTGGCCGGCATGTGTGCCAAGCTGAAGTGCTGCCTGAACTACGAGGTCGACGACTATATCGAGGCAGGCCGCCGTCTGCCTGGCCGCGACGTCGTGCTGCAGACGCTTGACGCCGACTACTACCTCTTCAAGAGCGACATACTCTCGGGCATGGTCACCTACTCCACCGACAAGAATCTGGCCGCCAACGTCGAGACCATCACCGCTGAGCGTGCCCGCCAGATAATCGACATGAACCGTCGCGGCGAGAAGCCCGAGTCGCTCCTGGAGGGCGGCAAGCAGAAGCCCCAGAAGGCGCACATCGACCTGGCACAGGGCGACATCAGCCGCTTCGATAAGGCCAAGAAGAAGAAAAAGAAGAAAAAGCCGCAGCAGCCCAATAAGGATGAGAAGAAATAGCCGATGGCTCTTACTGTTCTTTACGGTTGCACTGGTCACTGCCAGCTGCAACCGTAAAACCATTTACCACCACTACGAGCACACGCCGATGGCCGGATGGGAGAAGAACGACACGCTCGTCTTCACGCTCCCGGCGTCGAAGACGCGGGCAGTGGTGCAGCGCGACGTCGAGATGCGCATTTCGGGCGGATTCCCCTTCCAGCGCCTCTACCTGATTGTCGAGCAGACCACATTCCCCTCGAACATCAGGCGGCGCGACACGCTGAACTGCCACCTCATCGACCCCGAGGGCAACATCGAGGGCAATGGCGTCAGCCTTTACCAGTACCGCTTCCACATGTCGGACATCAGCCTCAACGAGGGCGACTCGCTTCAAATCTGCATCCGCCACAACATGAAGCGCGAGATTCTGCCCGGCATCGCCGACGTCGGCATCCGCCTGACAGCCTATTGAGCATTATTTGGAGTCTCAGGTTTCGCATGCTTAAAATTATCCGTCATTCCATCACTTCCTGTCTAACATACTCATAATAAGCGCGTTACGAGGTGACGGATTGGAGTGATGGGTGACGGATGGTCCTTGCTGACTATGGCCACGGTGCGAACTGGCTGAATGACGCCGTTGCCCAGATATATTCACGGGCGGTGAACAATTGTTCAGCGCCCGTGAATACATCCGTCACCCGTCACCTGTATCCGTCACCCCGCATCTATCTGACAGTCAGACACTTTTAGCGTGGTGACG
>JAFPVW010000057.1 GCA_017395215.1 Prevotella sp.
CACTGCCGCCACCGCCGGGACGACCGCCGCCGAAGCCACCGCCACCGAAGCCCGGGAACTGCGGGTCGGGCTGCTTCTTGATGTCAAGCAGCAGTTTCACGAGCGCACGGCGACGCTGTGTCCACGTGGGATAGTCGTCGGCCTTGAGCGTATTGATGCTGAAGCCGGGCATCTGCATGCCGCCGCCACCGCCGCCGCCCATGAAGTCCATCGAGCTGGTAGTGATGATACAGGGCTTGGCCTTGCCGTCGGCAATCAGACGGTCAGTAATAGCGTCGGCACCGCCCACCTTGAACCAGCTCTCCATCGTGTCGCCCTCGCCGGGCACCAGCTGGATGAAGACGGGCATCGTGCGGCCCTGCTGCGGCATGGGCGAGGTGTACCACGCCTCATTGCGCTCGAGGTCATAGCCTACGCGGCCGTGCTCGATATCGCCCTGCGAGGCAAAGTTGAAGGGCGACTTGGGGTTGTCGGCCACGCTGCACTTGAAGCCCTGGTCGGGCGAGAGGTACATATTGCTGGGGTCGGCCACGGGCGTACCGTCGACGACGAAGCAGTATTTGAAGGTCTCGAAGAGATACTCATGGAGCGTGGCGCTCCAGACGCCGTCGGAGTCGCGCACCATGGCCATGTTCATTGGCAGCATCTCGCAGCTGAGCTCTACCAGCTTGGCCTCGGGGGCCTTGAAGCGGAACGTGATGCCTTCTTCAGTATATTCCGGCGAGATGATGGGCCGCGGGAACAGGCGGGCCATGACGCCCGGCGTGAACTGCTGCTCCTGACCGGTCTTGGCCGGAGCGGGCTTGGCTTCCTTCATGGCTGCCTCGGCGGCCTTCTTGTTGAAGAGCAGGGGCAGGGTCTTGGCGAGGAAGTACTTGGCGTTCATCCAGGTATGGCCGAACTTGTCGGTGGTGAACTCCTTCACGCTGGTGATGCCCTTCTGGTCGAGGAACTCCATGTAGTCGCGGGCGTTGCCGTAGAGGAAGTCGTCGGTGCCCACGCCGAGCCAGAAGAGGTGGATTTTCTTGTTGGTATCGTCAGCTTTGTCGTAGACGTCGGGCAGGGTCGTCGACGTGAACGAGCTGTAGCTGCACAGGTAAGAGAACTTGTCGAGATTGGTCAGACCGATGGCAAGCGCCTGGTTGCCGCCGCGCGAGAAGCCGCCGATGGCACGGTTGTCGGCATTGTTCACCGTGCGGTAGTTCTTCTCGATGTAGGGCATCAGGTCGTTGATGAGGTCCTTGCTGAAGACGTCGCCGCCGAACTGCATCTGGGGCTGGCCGTCGCCGGCGGGCTTGGCGGGCAGCAGCTTCGTCGGGTTGCCGTAGGGCAGCACGACGATCATCTCCTTGGCCAGCTTGTCGGCAATCAGGTTGTCGAGGATGTAGTTGATGCGTCCCACCTTATAGTAGACCTCCTCGGTGTCGGTGGTGCCGCTGATGCAGTAGAACACCGGGTACTTCTTCTGGTCGCCCATGTTGAACTGCATGCCGCCTCCCATCATGTTGTTGTAGCTGGGCGGCAGGTAGACGACGGCGGTGTTGGTGCCGCCGAGGCTCTTGGAGTAGTAGTGGATGTATTCAATGCGGCCGTGGGGCACGTCGCGGATGTCGTGGGGCAGCGAGCCGTTCTTCGACTTGATTTCGAGCAGGCTGTTCTTGAAGCCCTCGTTGGGGAAGTAGAGCGGATTCTCAGGGTCCATCACGCTGATGCCGTCGACGATGTAGCAGTAGGGGTACATATCGGGGGCCACTGGCCCGAGGGTGACCGTCCACACGCCGTCGGCGCCGCGGGTCATCTCCTTGCGCCCGGAAAACTGCGCATCAACCAGGACTGTCTTTGCCGAGTCATTCTTGTACTGGAACGTCACCGTCCCGTCATCATTGCAGCGCGGTTGTGCACTTGCCCCAACTGCGCAGAGCATTGTCGTCAGACAAACTAATACTTTTTTCATAGTCGTTCGTTAAAGTTGATAATAATATTTGCGACAAAGATAAGCAAAATATTCTAATCTTATACCTTTCTTTAATGTTTTTTTGTTTTATAGGCCTATTTTGCGACATGTGGAAAACAATGTGAAACATTTGGCGGGTGTCGAACGTCGTTTTCTTTTGTAACTTTGTAGCCAAATTATCAATAGTAAAAAGAATGAAAAAGAACGCACTGCTGATTGTGATGCTTATGCTGTCTGTGACGATGCAGGCAGAAGTCTTTCCATTCGGAAAGGGAAAACTGACCGTGACCACCGTGGCCCGTAATGCCGTGAGGGTTCAGTATGCTGAGGGGGAAGTGAAAAACGACCTGCCCGACTGGCTCTATGTGAAGCATGGCGCCGTGAAGTCGAACGACGTCAAGGTCGACGTCGACAGCCGCCGCCAGGTGCTGACGGTCAAGAACCGGCAGGGTAGGGTGGTGTTCACCGCCACGCACCACCAGCTGGCGGGCGGCGAGGCTACGCTGACCTTTGCCTCGCCCAAGGATGAATACCTCTGCGGACTGGGACAGTTCCAGGACGGCTATGCTAACGTCCGCGGACTGAGCCGCCGCCTGACGCAGGTCAACACCCAGATCAGTCTGCCGATGCTCCTGTCGAGTAAGGGCTACGGCGTGCTGTGGAACAACTACGGCCTTGTCGACTTTAACCCCAGCGACCGCAGCGTCAAGCTGACGCGGCGTGAAGGCGAGGGCGCCAGCGAGGTCGTCAACGTCACCACCACCGAGGGCGGGCGCCAGGAGGTGCGCCGCCGTAACATCTACGAGGCTACCATCGACGTTGCAGCTGCCGGCGACTACGCCCTGCTGCTCGACGTCGGCCAGAAGATGGCCCGCCGCCACAACCTCGTCATCGACGGTCAGAAGGTCATCGATATGCAGAACACGTGGCTGCCGCCCACCACGTCGGCCATCGTCCGCCTGACGGCAGGCCGCCACACCGTGACCGCCGAGCTCTCACGCGGCGATAACCCCGTTCTCTATTACGGTCAGGTGAAGGACGAGACCACCTTCCGCTCGCCCGTTGCCCCGCAGCTCGACTACACCGTCTTCGTGGGTTCTGCCGACGAGATTATTGCCTCCTACCGCGACTTGACCGGTCCGGCGCCGCTGATGCCCTCGTGGGCTCTGGGCTACATCCACTGCCGCGAGCGCTTCCACTCCTCGAAGGAGATTCTCGAGACGGCCAACCGCTTCAAGCAGGAGAAGCTGCCCATCAGCGTCATCGTCCAGGACTGGCAGTACTGGGGCAAGTACGGCTGGAACTCCATGCAGTTCGACGAGGAGCACTACCCCGACCCGAAGGCGCTGACCGACAGTTTGCACAAGATGGACATCCGCCTGATGGTCTCCGTCTGGTCGAAGATTGACAAGAACTCCGTGGTGGGCCGCGAGATGGTGGCCGCCAACCGCTATATCCCCGGCACCGACTGGATTGACTTCTTCAACCCCGAGGCTGCCGCCGACTACTGGAAGAACTTCGCCCAGCGGCTGGTGCCCCTCGGTATCGACGCCTGGTGGCAGGACGCCACCGAGCCTGAGAACGACGATCTGGCCGGGCGCCGCGTGAACAACGGCAAGTGGGCTGGCGAGCAGGTGCGCAACGTCTATCCGCTGCTGGTCAACAAGACCGTCTACGAGGGTCTGCTCAGCGAGGGCGTCGAGCGGCCGATGATTCTCACGCGCTGCGGCTTCCCCGGCATCCAGCGCTACGGCTCGGCCCTGTGGAGCGGCGACGTGGGCAACGACTGGGAGACGCTGCGCCGCCAGATTGTGGCCGGACTGGGCGTTCAGGCTGCCGGCGTGCCCTGGTGGACGTATGATGCCGGCGGCTTCTTCCGTCCCGGCGACCAGTACACCAACAAGGACTACATCGAGCGCATGCTCCGCTGGATTGAGGTCTCGGTCTACCTGCCGCTGATGCGCGTCCACGGCTATATGAGCAACACCGAGCCCTGGAACTACGGCCCCGAGGCGCAGCAGGTCATTGCCGAGTGTCTGCAGGAGCGCTACAAACTGAAGCCCTACATCGAAGAGTGTGCCGAGCGCATTGCCAAGGAGGGCTACACGCTGATGCGGCCGCTGCTGTTCGACTTCGCCGACGATCCCGTTGCCCTGCAGCAGCCCTATGAGTATATGTTCGGCCCCAAGCTGCTCATCAGCCCCGTCACCGAGCCGGGCGTCACCGAGTGGAAGACCTACCTTCCGAAGAATAAGAACGGCTGGGACGACTACCGCACCGGCAAGCACTATGCTGGCGGTCAGACCGTTACTACGGCTGTCGACAAGGGCCACATTCCTGTGTTCGTTAGGAAATGAGGAATGAGAAATGAGAAATGAGGAATGAGGCACCTTCCTGACACAGCTGTTCCGCTGGCCGTGGCTCGGCGTGCTCGTGCTCTGCGACTGCTGGTGGCTGCTCATGTGGCTACGTGGGAGAATTGAAGAATTGAAAAAATACATCATGATGAAACGACTACTTTTTTCAGCGGTACTGTTGGCCACCGCGCTCGTAGGAGCAAAAGCCGACGTTGATCCGAACTTCTACATCTACATCTGCTTCGGACAGTCCAACATGGAGGGCAACGCCCAGCCAGAGTCCATCGACAAGACGGGCGTCGACAAGCGCTTCCGACTGCTCGCCACCTGCAACTTCAGCAGCCCCTCGCGCAAGATGGGCAGCTGGTACGTGGCTACGCCTCCATTGGTGAGTCCCGCCGGCGGCCTCGGCCCCACCGACTACTTCGGCCGCATGATGGTCGAGAATCTGCCCGAGGAGGTGCGCATCGGCGTCATCCCCGTGGCCATGGGCGGCTCGCCCATCGAGATGTTCGACAAGGACAAGTACAAGCAGAAGATGCAGCAGAACCCCAATGAGTGGTGGGCGCAGCTGGCCCGCAACCACTACGCCGGCAACCCGTACGGCCGCATCATCGAGATGGCCAAGAAGGCCCAGGAGGTGGGTGTCATCAAGGGCATCCTGCTACACCAGGGCTGCTCGAACAACGGCGACCCCAACTGGCCCAATATGGTGAAGAAAATCTACAACGACATGCTCACCGACCTCGGACTGGGCACTGACACTGTACCCTTGTTTGTCGGCGAGACACTGCGCCAGGACCAGGGCGGCTCCTGTTACGCCCATAACACCCAGGTGGCCCGCATGCCGAGCGTCGTCAAGAACAGCGTCGTCATCAGCTCCGAGGGCTGCCCTGGCAACGGTAAGGACCCCTGGCATTTCAACGCTCTGGGCTATCGCATTATCGGCAGCCGCTATGCCGCCGAAGGTCTGTATAAGCTGGGCGTGCAGTATCCTTACTTCTCGTTCCATAACTACGACCTTGTGGCCAACAATAACTGCGTGTTCTCCGAGAAGACGCACACCATGACCGTCAAGTCGACCGGCGCCGGCATACTTGCCTGGACCTATCCCCATTTCGCCGACTGGTCGGGCTACAAGTATCTCATCGTCAAGCTGAAGGAACCTCAGGACATTGGCACCGAGGTGTGGCTCTACGGCAAGAGCAAGAACATCTCCTACCGCGACACCATCAACGACCGCACAACCGTCGTCATCGACCTCAATAACCTGAGGTACAACAAGACCGTCATGGACCCCTCGAAGGTCTACAAGATGGCCTTCCGTGCCCCGAAAGCCGGCAAGGTAGTCATCGACGACGTCTACTTGACCAACGACGACCAGGAGGCCACCGCCATCCGTCCTGCTGACACTGCCACTACTCCGTTCCGTGCGCCGCTCTATTCGCTCGACGGCCGCCTCGCCGACCCGAAGGCCCTGAAGCCCGGCATCTACGTCCGCGACGGCAAGAAGTTTGTCGTCAGGTAAAGCAAGGTTTGTGGAACGTTAGAGTGAATAGCACTTTCACTCCAGCACCATTTTGTCAATATCCGGCATCCACGCGCTGTCATTACTCAGTCGGATGCTGTTGCGGCCCTTCTTGAGGTTCACGTCGACGGCAATGGTGGCGGGCTGGTTCCAGTCGCCGGCAGCAGCCTTCAGTGTGGTTATGCGCTGGCCGTTGACCGTGAGGTCCATCGTGCGCTCCTCGCCACAGAAGTAGGTGATGGTCATCCGGCGCGCCCCGGCTTTCTGCACATAAACATCGTTCCACTGGATGTCGTTACCCACACGACCGCCGAGCCATCCGGCCTTATAGCCACCGCTGGCCTCGGGGATGGCGGTGAAGTTGCCCGACTTCACTTCCTGATTGTTGCGCAGCTCCTGATAGGCGGGCAGCAGCGCCGACTCGGCTTCATAGACCTTGCGCTCCAGGCGCTTCTGACCTTTCACGCGGTAAATCTTCGTGCCGTGAGCGGGAATCTTCAGGGGAATGGTGTTCATGTCGTAGAGATAGTCCAGCTGGGCAAAGCAGTCATAGTACTGCACAGCGCCGCCGAGGTCGATGGTTGCGGGGTTGAGGTGTACGGTCTGTTCCTCATCGCTGGGGTTATAGATGGCCACGGCGCGGGTATTGCCGTTCAGTTTCTTGATGTCCTTCACCAGGATGAAGCACTCGCCCTGCTTCTCGGCCACGTATGCCTGCAGGTGCAGCGGGTCCTGGTTCAGGGCAATGAGGTCGCGGTTGCAGAGCAGTTTCAGCGACTCGGGACGGATGTTGCGGGTATCGCAGCCGATGAGTAACGGCGACGACATGATGCACCACATACCGAAGTGCGTCTCGTCCTCCGTCTGCGACATCGAGCGCCCCACCTCAAGCATATCCATGTCGTTATAGTGACCGTCGTGGCAGAAGGCGCTGAGATACAGATTCTCGGCCAGGATGCCTTTCACGCTCTTCCAGGCATCGTAGATGTCGCCCGTCGTTCGCCAGCTGTCGGCCACGTCGGCGCCCCACGTTCCCGGAAATGCCCAGCGGCACATGTTGAATACGATGTCCTTCTTGCCGCAGTTCTTGATGGCATTCGATATCTTCGTGTACTGCTGCTGCTCGTCGAGTCGCATGTGCATACCGCCGCAGTAGTCGACCTTGATGAAGTCGAAGTCCCAGTCGATGAAGTAGAGCTTGCAGTCCTGCTCCTCATGACCAGCGAAGCCCACGCCAAGTCCCCAGGCATGTTTGCCTGCCGAGCCGCAGGTGTTGTCGCCGGCGTCGCTGTAGATGCCTGCCTTCAGGCCGAGCTTATGGATATAGTCCACCAACGGGCGCATCCCGTTCGGGAACAGTTTGGTATTCAGACGCAGATGTCCGTCCTCTCCGCGACCGTCCCAATAGCCGTCGTCGATGTTCACATAGAGATAGCCCGCCTGCTGCAACCCGTTCTGGTGCATGGCATCAGCCTGACCTTTAATGAGTTCCTCGTTGATGTTGAGGGCGAATGTGTTCCACGAACTCCAGCCCATCGTGGGTGTCCGTTGGGCAAAAGCGACGACTGTCAGGCAGGTAAGCATCGCCAAAAGCATTGTTCTACGCATAGTCTTGGTCTGTTTATAGGTTAATTGTCATGTCGATTACTTGTTCTGCTGACTGAAGTAATGCTCGCGCAGTGGCTTGCAGACGGTCTCTCCTGTCAGGGCAACCGCCTGCTGCAGTTTGATGTCTGCCGACGAGGCCCCCACCTTGACTATGAATTTGCCAGGAGCGACGTGCCACTGCCGCTGGTCGTAATAGCCGAACTGCTCGGTATGGAGCTGCATCTTCACGGTCTTTGTCTCACCCGGCTGCAGCGACACACGGGCAAAGCCCTGCAGCTGGATGGGCCTGATGTGCTGACTGCTGTCCGTGGGCGACAGATAGACCTGCGCCACTTCGTCGGCAGCCATCTCGCCGGTGTTCTTCACCTCGAACGACAGATTGACCGTCGGGGCTGATGTCGACACTTCAGCGTCAGCCTGCAGGTTCGCATACTCAAACGTCGTGTAGCTCAGGCCGTAGCCAAAGGGCCACTGCACACGCGGGTCTTTTTCTGTACTGTAATTATAGCAGAGCGGCTCGTAGACCTCTGTATTGGGATAGCTGATGGAGAGCTTGGCCGACGGCGATACGTTGCCAAAGAGGATGTCGGCAACGGCATTGCCGCCCTCCTCGCCAGGATACCAGGCCTGGACGACGGCGGCACAACGCTCGGCAAGTCCGGAGATGACCTGCGCACGACCGCCGAACACCACTAAGACGACAGGTTTGCCGGTGGCCAGCAGCTCCTCGACATACTGCTCCTGACGGCCAGGCAGACGGAGCCCCTGACGGTCGCGGTTCTCGCCGCAAAGCATCACATTCTCGCCGACGGCAGCGATGATGACATCGGCCTGACGGGCCAGGCGCAGAGCCTCGGCCTTATCGGCCTTCTCGCCGGCGTCGACCTTGCGGTGCAGAATCTCGTACTCCCAGGCCCGCTCGTCGCCCAGCTCGCTGTACTTCGTCTCTATCTCCTCCGTCCAGTCGCAGCCGCGCTCGTACAGCAGGTTGACGCCCTCGGGCAGCCTGGCCTTCATTCCTTCCAGGAGTGTGATGGTATGCGGATGGTCCAGGTCGTCGGTGACTTTCTTCCAGAAGTAGGTCATGGCCGGGAAGGAGTAGTCGCCGCACATGGCCCACATCGTGTTGGCATTGGGACCGGTAAGCAGCAAGTTCTTCGTATCCTTTAACGGCAGAATGCCGTTATTCTCCAAGAGTACGATGCTCTGCGCGGCAATGTCGTAGGCCGTCTGCCGCTCCTCGGGGGTGTCAAGGGTTATCTGCTCCTTACTATATAAATAAGGTTGTCGGTCGAAGAGTCCGGCACGCTGCTTATAGCGCAGCACGTTCTTCACCGCGCGCTCTAAGGCCTCGGGCTTCACCAGTCCTGAGTCGATGGCCTGCTGCAAGTACTGGTAGTTGGTGCCTCGGGGGAAGTCCACGTCGTTGCCGCCATTGATGGCAGCAGCTGCCTTGTGCATCGCATCGTCGAGACCGGGAATCTGGTCGATGGCCGTATAGTCGCTGACCACCATCCCGTCGAAACCGACGTAGCCACGCAGGATGTCCTCGAGGATTTCGCTGTTGGCCACGCAGTTGGTACCGTGAACGGCGTGATAGCCCGGCATCACGGCCTTGCTGCCCGCCAGTCGTATCATCGCCTCGTGAGGCATCAGTATTTCCTCCATCAGTTCCTTCTCGTCGGCATCGCCGCCACCGCCGTAGCCGAGATAGTGCTTCGAACAGGCGCCGACGCCCTTCCTGAGGTCGCCCTGCTGCAAGCCCTTGACGAAGGCCACGCCCATCACGGCCGACAGGTAGCCGTCCTCGCCGTAGGACTCCTCCAGACGGTTGAACGAGGGTGTGCGACAGACGTCGACCATCGGCGACAGCGACAGCACGCCGCCCATCTTCCTCATGGCGATGCCTGTCTGCAGTGTCTTCAGCTCGGCCAGTTCGGGATTGAACGAGCAGGCCTGCCCTATCTGCTGCGGATAGATGGTGGCACCACGGGTGTTCACTCCCGACAGCACCTCCTCGTGGAACAGGGCCGGAATGCCGTTGGGCGTATGCTTCATCAACCACTCCTGAACGGCAGCCACGCGGTCGCGCAGCTCATTGGGGTCGCGGGGTTTCTGGCTGGCATACTGCGAGAAGTGGCCGATGCCGTTGGGTATCAGCTTGCGACACTTAGCCGTGTCCAACTGCCCTTCGTCGTCGAAGAGCTCATCCATATACATACTCCTCAACTGGGCGATACGCTCCTCCTGCGACATCCTGTCGTAGAGTTCGTCCACCAGCTGCTCTGAATCAACGGCAGCGCTGCAGCCTGCCAGAAGTGCGGTCACGCACACAATGATGAATCCTTTCATATAGTTATAGGTTTACAGGAAAACCGCCACCGCCGAAGCCGCCAAACTGCGGCATCTTGACTTCTTTGAGCTCTTGGATGCGGGGTTGCCAGTCACGGTCGAACCGCTCGATGTTGCGGTCGAGGAAGGCCAGACGGTCGGCTATCCACTGTTTCAGCACCTTGATCTCCTCGTCGTAGGAACTGACGCGGTAGGCCGCGAACATTCCGACGGTATTGAATCCGCCAAAGCCGCCGAAGTCACCCATTGGCGGGAATCCGCCACCCATCGGGGGAAAGCCGCCGGGGAACTGTGGAATAGAGTCGGGCATCGGGAATCCGCCGCCCATCGGTGGGAAGCCGCCGCCGAAACCGCCAAAACCACCGAAGCCGCCGAAAGACGGCTGCGAGGCCAACTGCTCCTTCTCTTCCTCAGTGACGAGCAGTTCGGGATATTTCTCGAAGTGGCGGTCGACGCAGGGTGCCAGCAGACGGGCGTGACGGTCAATATAGCTGTTGATGGCCTTGCTGCTCAGCACGCCCTTGCGCAATTCCTTGTAGCGCACTTTCACAGCCTTGCGGAAGGCGGGATCCTGCAACAGGCGCTGCCACAGGGCCGGTGTCGGGTTGGTGTTGGCACCCTCGAAGCACCAGGCCTCCAGGTTGTTGGCATTGGCGAAGTTGCAGTTGCCGTAGGCCAGGTTGTAGTCCCACACGGGACCGGCCACGAGCTTGCCGCCCGTGCCGTCGGCCTTCTGCTTCTCCTTATAGAAGTAGGCGCTGCGCTTGTAGCCGTCGGCGTTGAGACTCAGTTCGGTATGGATGAAGTAGTCTACGAACGAAGGCACGTCGATATAGCGGGCATAGCCCCGCTGCGGGTCGGCGAAGTAGTCCGACTGTATCACCAGCTCCACCGTGTCCACATAGCTCTCGATGTATGCCAGCTGTTCGGGCCTGAGTTTCTTTTTCTTCGGATAGATGCACGACCATGTTATCTGGCTCGTCATGATGCCGTCGCCGATGCCGGGCACCTTCGAGGGGAAGGTGGCGTCGTCCTCGTTGTAGGTATCGATGCGCAGCAGGTAGCCGCCCGTCAGGTCGCGCCCCGCCGTGTCGCTCTTCTTCAGCTTGGCAATGTTCACGCGGTCAGTCCCGCGCTTGATGGCCTCCGAGAGGATGTAGATGCCGCGGTAGTCGCCGTTGAACACCAGCTCGACCATCTTCGTGCGCGGTCCCCAGTGGCCCATGTCGCGCCACAGCTGGAAGGCCAGCGGGTCGCGGACAGCCGACACGTCGTTGTAGGGCGCCAGCAGCACCCAGTCGCTGTGGGCGGGCATGCCCAGCAGCGGGGCGTCGAGCTCTTTGCCTTGTTCGTCGCGCAGCTCGATGGTGTATTTCTTCTGGTTGAAGCTGAGCGAGCTGTTGCCGCGCAGCTTGATGCCGATGGGGCCGTCGTAGCCCGCAGTCTTCATGTGCGCCGTCACCTTCTGCCGTGCGTTGAGCGCCGTATCGGCTGTTATGATAATCTGTTCGAGACCGTTTGTCCCGTCATCCTTTCCCTGTACCGCCGTTGCGGTAAGAGCGATAAATAGCAGTGAAAGCAGTTTTCTTGTCATTTCGATGCGTTGTTAGTTGTGCAATTTAATACAATAGACGTAAAAACTGCCGCAATGTTTAATCGGCTGAGGCCCCAATCAAAAGTACTGAAAAGAAGTTTTATTTTATTTTCTTTGAAAGATATAGTACTTTCTACAAATTCTTTTGTAACTTTGCATCGACAATTTGACATAATCATGAGAAAGATTGAGGTCGTTTCATTAATCCTTGTTGTGGCAGCAGTGTTCGTGCTGGTTATTATGCTGCAAATGGATTTTGGTAATTCCAGGAAATGGATGTATTTGCTATTTATAGCATTGCTGGCACTCGCTATCGACCCTGCACACTTCTTGAAAAAGAGACGGAAGCAGAAGGCAGTAGAAAGTTCAGCGGAAACAGAGGAAGACGAAACGGGCTTCTTCGAACTTGCTTCAGCACAGCCCGTCGGGAGCAAAGAGCAGGATTCTTCAGATTCATATATGACATTCCTGGATAAGGAGTCAGACGACTATTACTACATTCATTATGTTAACGGCAAAATGGACGAAGCCTACGTTGGTGGGCCATATTATGTTGAAAGGCAAGGCTACGACGAACTGTATGAAGAGTATGTGTCGCTTGAAGGACTGTCAAAAACAGCTGAGAATGAGGAAATCGAGGACCTGTGTTCTATATCTGCCGAAGACTTCAAGCGTGTCAGAACACGCTATCAAGACAGTCTGGCCAATGACATACTGGCAAGAGTTTCCACCCCAAACCAGTCGGAACCAGTCAATAGGATAGGGCGTGGCGTGGCTTATGTGCTTGTAGTGCTGGTTTTTGTTATTCTGCTCGTGGGTGTGTCCATATTGCCGTTTATGCAGGTAGATGGTGGCACCTATATTGGCATTTTCATTATCTTCTGTCTTGTTCTGCTGATTGCCGGCTTGTCGTTTTTCTCGCCAAAAACATGGCTGGAACGCAGAATCAAGTGGCTGACTGGTAGTGTAAAACAAGAAGTACTCGATTTTGGGACAGGCAAAGCAAAATGGTATTATGCAAACGACGAAAATAATCTGCTGACTTATAGATATGCCCCAGGGAAAAAGCAGCTGCTGATTACAAAGACCATACAAGTTCCTTTGCGCAATGTCAGTCAGAACTTAGCACAAAAGCAACAGATGCTCACCGACTGGATTGAAGACAAACCGTTCATCGGGCATTGCGATATGAGCACAACATCGTCGATAGGCATGTGCCATTTCTACTTCACAATTCCCAAGGCTGATGCCACGAAAGCAGTAATGAGGCAGTTGCGAGAGTGGATATTCCGTCCAGAACATGATGCTTCCAAAGTGTGTGAGTATTTCAAGTTTGAGGAGCCCGAGGGAACGTTCTATGTCAAATTCCAGAATTGCCGTATCAATAAGTTAATATTTGAACGTAAAGATGGTAAGACTGAGGTTTTTGACCCAGAGACTGACAGTTTGGAATACGAGAGCCTTTCCGAGGAACTCCAGAGGTTCTACGCAGATTTCAATGGTTATTATGCACCCAGAATGAAAGAAGACCAGCGTATTGAATCACACGACTGGCCTTCCGTTTAGTGAGATACCGGTAACCTTCGCGTCGCCCACCTGACGGGCAATCATGGCGAAAACCTGCTATGATTTAGCCGTCAGCAGATCAAGGAATTCCTGCGGTTCGTAGACGGGAATTTGCGCTGCCACATAGTCATTCTTGTTGCGAGTGATGATGACATCGGCCTGTTCCCGCAAGGCGGTATAATATTGCATAGCATCCTCAAAGTCATCAAACTCTGAGGCTATTGACTCGTCGATGGTCTGTGAATCGACGGGGGTGATTCGGCAGGTTTTCACAAAGTTTTCGAAAAGGCGAACAACGGTTTCGTTTGACATTTTGTGATGTGTAGTCAAGACATAACTGGTTGTAGCGAAGGACAGGGCAGAGACAAGAATGGTGTCTCCCCTTTTTGAGCGGCTAACCACGCAGCAAGCTGGATTGAAAAACTGCCCTCGTCTGGCAAGGAAATCTATAAGAATGTTTGTGTCAATGAATATGCGTTTCATCCGTACTTCTTCATCAAGTATTCATACTTTATTCTTTCGATGTCTACATCATCAGGCATTGGCTCCACCTCTTTTACTATGTCAAGGATTTCCCGTGAGGGCTCAAGTTCCTCTTTGCTCATTTTGGGCATGTCTGCCCATAGTGCCTTCTCTTTCTCCTTACGTATCCGCGCAGCCTCCGCCAGTTTTTCTTCCCTCGTCATCGGACGTTCCTCCATTTTGGCAGATTCATACAGATGGTCGGCAAGCCATCTCTTATTGCTTGCTGTGAGCGTCAGCCCCTGCAAGTAGCTCCAAAGGTTGTTGAGTGAAACAGTGTTCATATTTGTACTGGTTAGAAATGATGCTGCAAAGGTAATTAATAATTTTAAGATTTACGAATAACCAGTCGCTTTTTTTATAATATGGGTTTCATAGTTCCACAACTCCACCTCCTTACTGTCTGAGGCCCTAATCAAAAAGCAGGAGGGAGCTTCGCAGCGGCCTCCTGTTGTCCCCAGGGTCCTTTTATGAAAAAACGTTTAAATGTTAATTGCTAATAGATGATACGCTCTGACTTCTTAGCCTGCCGTTTGGCTTTGACAGACTTCGGACGTAAGTCGTCGACGTCTATAGGCTTAGTATGTTTGAATCACGGTGCATCGCTTGCCGAAGTGTTAAAAAATACCGGTGGTTCACAACTTTGTGGACCACAAGTTTGTGAACTACCGATATTTTGTGTACTTTTGTATCCGAAAAACAATCTATCAGGCAATTATGAACAGAGCATTTGTATATGGAATGTCTGTTGAAGGCGAGAACTTTACAGACAGAGAGAAGGAAACCAAGCGTTTGAAGTTGGATTTCGAGAATGGCATCAACGTTATTCTCATATCGCCTCGTCGTATGGGCAAAAGCTCAATAGTAAAGAAGGTAAAGACAGAGATAACGGACCCAGCCATTAAAGTGGTGTTTATGGACATCTACGATTGTCGCAACGAATACGATTTCTATAACCGTTTTGCCTCTGTGCTGATGAAAGAGACAGCCACAAGGGCAGACCAAATCATTGATAACATCAAGCGTTTCCTTGTCAGGCTCACGCCTAAGATTGCCTTCTCGCCGGAACCGATGTCAGAGATGTCGCTTTCGTTAGGCATCACTCCGCAGAACTATCAACCGGAAGAAATACTGCAACTGCCCGAACTGATTGCGAAAGAGCAAGGGGTACATCTTATTATATGTATTGACGAATTTCAGCAGATAGGCGAATTTGAGGACTCGCTAACAGTGCAGAAACGGCTTCGCGGTATATGGCAGCACCAGCGCCATGTGTCTTATTGTCTTTTTGGCAGCAAGAAACACCTGATGACACGGCTGTTCCAAAACCGCAAGATGCCTTTCTATCAGTTTGGCGAGATGATGTATCTCGACAAGATTCCCACAGCCGACTGGGTAGCTTTCATCTGTAGCCGTTTCGACAGTCAGGGAAAGCAGATATCAGAAGAACTGGCCAGGCGAATCTGCAACACAGTAGAGAACCATTCATCATACGTTCAGCAGTTAGCCTGGAATGTGCTGGCTGAGACAGAAAAAGAGACGACAGAACAGGACTTCGAGAATGGATTGCAGGCTTTGTTGGCACAATGCTCCGGGCTGTTCGAGCAGCACATATACGGACTTACTTCATACCAGTTGAACTTCATACGTGCCATTTGCAACGGCGTTCACCGTGACTTCGGTAGCAAGGCCATCTTAGAGGAATACAATTTAGGTTCCAAGTCGAACATCTCACGCATCAAGGCAGCACTGCAAGACCGGGAACTCATCGAGATTACCCCAGACGGAGTCTTCCTGGAAGACCCTGTGTTCAAACTTTGGCTCAAGAAAGGTTCCCGTTAATTGAAGCACGGAGCGCAGTCGCTGCGGTCCGTGCCTGTATCCCGGGTATCATAAGAAAAACTTACTTTGCTCCCATCACGGCCTTGCTCATTTCCTTCAGGTACTTCTCGGTGAGGCCGTTGATGTATTTCTGCGTCTTCTGCGCCGCCTTGGTCAGCACGCCCACCTCCTTGTACATTTCCGTGAATCCTTGGTTCTGCTCGGTGTAGAACTTCAGGATCTCCTTGTGTACCTCGCCAATGGCCTTGTTTTTCTCTACTATTTCAGTTGGCGGCACGTCGAGACCCTTCAGGTATTTGATGAAGTCCTGAAACTTCGCGTCCAGCTCCTTGTTGAGCTTGGTAATCTGCGCGAAGATGAGGTCTGTCCCCGTGAGTGACTTCATCTTGAAGTACGTCTCGAGCGATGCGTATGTGGCTTTGATGGCATCCATATTGGCTTTCAAGGCCATTCCCTTCGCCTCTATCTGCATCATCTGCTCGGGTGTCGGCTCCCATTTTGAAGACTGGCGGGGCGTGACGGGATCGCTGTAGCCGGGTATCGTGTCAATCGCCACATCATCAGCTACCACATCGTCAACTACCACATCGTCTATTCCGCGGCTTTGCCGTTCGTTCAGCAGACTCTTGCCCGACTGTCGGCCCACGCGGCGCTCGTAGTCCTGGTCTTCGTCGTAGTAGCCGTTGTGGACGGTGATGCGGTAGGTCTCGCCGGGCACGAAGTCGAGGTTGATCCAGGCTGAGCAGAGCTCGCCGTCGGGGAAGATGCAGCGCAGGCGGCCCACGACGGGGTGGTCCAGCTCCGTCTGCCATTCGAAGCGCTTGTTGATGACGGGCACGCAGGCTACGTAGTCGTCGTCGCCAATGTTTTCGAGTTCTTCGGCGGTGTTGGCAATATAGATGTTGTATAGCGAGTCCTTGATGTTGGCATCCACACGACCCTCAATCTTGAACGTCTTCTTCGAGGTCTCTAAGTTCTTTACATAGACATCGGGGCGCAGCGAGGTGATCATGTAGACGGTGCCCACCGTCTTCTGCTTGTCTTCAGAGAGTTCCCAGGTTACAGCGTAGGCATCGCGCAACTGGGGGTTCTCGGGGTTCTTGGTGCACATCATCCACATCTCCTGACGCTTATTGGAGCGAATGCGCACATTGTTGCTCTTACCGTCGTTGTCGATGACCATGAGGTAGATGTTCTCGTTGCTGCCTGGCTGTATGTGCTGGAACTGATAGGACAGCGGCTCTTCCTTCTGGAAGTTTATGCTGACAGCGTTCAGCACGTCGTCGTTCTTCACGTCGTTGGTAGGACAAGAAAAGGGAACAATCTTCGTGCTCGACTCCATGATGCCGGTGTTCGGGTTGCGGTTGACAGAGAATATCTGTCCCTCGTTCATGCCAAACTTCTGGATAATGGCGTTCAGCGTGGCGATGACGTTCGCTGGCTTCTTCTGGGGTGCTGCCGTCGGGTCGGCACTCATGGTTGTAATGGCGCTGCATGCGATGAGCAGCATGATAATGATTCGTTTCATATTGTTGTTTTTTTATTGTTGCGCTGTTTGTTCTAAATGATGTTTTGCTATTTCGAGTTCCAGTTCCACCCACTTCAGGTAAGCCTCGTCGGCCTGCTTTTTCAGGAGTGCTATTTCCTCGGGGGTGTACTTGTAGTTCTCGGGACGGGTGATGGGGATGTCGCGTTCCGTCAGCGTCATGGGCTTGGCATCCTGGGCTACGGCCTGCGCCAACTCCGGCTTTGCCTCCTCCTCAGCTTTCACTTCAGGCGTTACAGATTCTGTAGCCGTCGTTTCCTGTGCCAGGAGAGCCACGTCGTGCTTGACAACATTGGTTCGCGCCTTCGCTTTCTTAGCCTTGGTCGGAGCAGCAGCAGGCTGCGCTGCCTCCCTTTCCACTTCCGCAATCATGGGTTTCTCCGCCCGATGCGTGTCGGGTGTAACCACTCCCCTCTCCTTTGCGAGAGGGGCTGGGGTTGAGGCTTTTGGCGGCATGATATTGACGATGATAAATGCGGCGACGCAGGCGGCTGCCAGCCAAGGCCAAAGCCGTCTGGTCTTGGCCACCGGCTTCTGTTGTGCCACCCGCTCCATCAGCCGGGCATTCAGGTCGGCTGGCATCTGTGGCAGCTCGGCCTCGTCCTGTCTGAGGGCTTCGCGCAGGGCGTTGTCCTGCTGGCGTAGGGCGTTGAGTTGTTCCTCCTTCATGACTGTAACATTTTTATGATTCTACAAAGTTTCTTTCTCGTTCGGCTCAGGCGCGAGGCCACCGTTGTGGGTATCGACTCCGTGATGTCGGCAATCTCCTTCAGACTCCGTTCCTCGTAGTAGAACATCGTCACCAGCGCCCGTTCCTCGGGCGGCAGGTGCTTCAGGGCAGCGCGAATCAGCTGCACCGTCTCGGCATTGGCGTGCCCCAGCGTCTCGTCCACTTCAGCGTCCGACAGCTTGTCGGCCTCATGACTGCGGTCCTCGAAGTAAACGACGGGCATGCGCTTGCGGCGCAGGAAGCTGATGGCCTCGTTGTAGGCTATGCGCGAAATCCATGTGCGGAGCGATGCACGCTCAGCGTCGTGCTGCCCGATGCAACTAAAAACCTTCATGAAGACATCCTGATACACCTCCTCGGCATTCTCAGTGACGGCGACGAGCCGCACCACCTGCGCGAAGACCTCGCGGCCGTAGCGGTCGATGGTCTCTTGTTGTGCCTTGGGACTTTTTTTGCGCAGTCCCTCTATCAGGTCTGTCTCGGTCATGCTGTTTTCTTTCTCTGTTTATATATACGCAGAAAGTAGTGGAAACATTGCAGTCGGGGAGAAAAAAATTCCGGGATAAGTCTCAAAAGGCGGTGGGTTTCATCCAAAACCCGCCGCCTTTTTCTCGTAACCCGCCGCCTTTTTCTCGTAACCCGCCGCCTTTTGCTTAGGTGTCGTTTCGGGTGCAGGTTCCTGCTTCCAAAAGCGGGTAAAGAGCGCAGTTTTGCTGATGTCTCATACCGTTTTCTATATATATGATTGTCATTCGCACTTTTTATCCAACACTTCCGACACTTCTTACACCTAAGAAAGCCGGGCAGGTGCTGGAAGTGTCGGAAGTGCAGGTTGTATCCTGCGATTAGCAACTATTAGTCATCTTACAGATAAAGCCCGAACGAGAGCGAGCGGAACTTCACGCCGCCGTCCTTCAGCACGTTGTCGCCCGAGTACTTCAGATAGAGCGGTACGCCCATAATGCCGAGGCGGAGCATCCAGTCAATCGTGATGGGGCGCTGGCGGATGTGGCGCTCCAGTCTCTCGATGTCGTCGCCATGCAGGGAATACTCTGTCAGCATGCTGCCGTAGACATTGAAGTTCACCACGGGACCGAAGCCAATCCAGAAGTCCTCGTCGAACACATGGGTATAGCCCAGGTTGGCCGTCAGCGAGAACACCTTGATGCGCGAGAAGTCGGGCGACACCTGCAAGGGGTAATTCTCGAGGGCGACGTTGCCGTCGGGCGCTTTCACGAATCGTGTGTCGCCGGTCATGCGGTAGTTCTTCCAGTCGATGCCGAAGCCTAACGACACGGAGTTGCGGCGGCGACGCTCAAAATAGTGGTCCCACTGCGCGATAGTAGCAAAAATCTCCCACGACTTGAAGGTAGAGAAGTCGGTGCGTGCGTCGGCCTTGGTGGGAGCCGTGAAACCTATGCCGAAATGGGCTGTGATTTCGTTGTAGTAGACGCGGCCTTCCGGGTCGTTTTTTTTCTTGCCCACCTTCACGCTGGGTATCAGTTCCCAGCGGTCGCGGCCGATGCGGGTGGTGCTGACGTAGTTGGAGTCCACCAATCGGATGGTGTTCTGGTACGTAAACTTGTCGTCGCCCTCCTTGCCGTTGACGATGATGTGCTGCAGCGAGTCGCCCGTGACGATGGTCACCTTCTTGGGATTGTGGATGACGACGGTGTCGTTTTCTTGCGCGCCGGCCGTCGCCGTCAGGGCAGCCAGCGCCATGATGGTCATGAGTTTCTTCATATCTTAGTCCTTGTTTAATAGTTCCTCTAATTGTTCCAGACTCTTGACGCTGCCCTCCATGTAGATGACGGTCACCTCGCGCTCCGACGTGTTGCCCCGCCACCAGGCCTGGTAGCAGAGGAAGCAGTTGCGGTCGCCCTGTCGGCGCACTTGCGTCTTGTAGTTGATGCTGTGCTCCTTGCCGAACACCGTCTTGCGCGACTTGTTGCCGCCGCTGGCAAAGTGGCCCTTGCCGTCGTCCTCAACCATTTTCAGCACCCGGTCGGCCTCGCTCTCGCCGACGGTGAACCGCACGCTGCGGTAGTAGCTCAGCTGATACTTGGCCAGCGTCTTGCCCCGCACGCGGGTCTCGATCATCCGCTCCTGCGGGATGATGCGCCCCTCGAAGAGGTCGTTAGTCTTCAGCCCCGTCTGCGCTTCGGCAAGTGCGACGGACAGCAATACTGTCATCATCATAAGGAATCGCTTCATATCTTCATGCTTATTTATCGTTGCCAAACATCATCTTCAGTTGCTTCTCCACCTCGTCGCTGCCGTCGGCGGCCACGGCGGCCATTGTCTTCTGCATCTCGCCGAGCACCACGTCGCGGTCGGTGGTGCGTTCGCCGTAGATATAGGCCACACACTCGTCGTCGCCCTGCCGACCGCTGTTCAGCCACACCGCTGCGCCTGCGGCTATCAGCAGGGCGGCACTGGCAGCAACAGCCCAGCGGAGCCAGCGACGCGGCTTGTTGACGTTGAAGCTAACCGCCTGCTCATCAGCGAACCGGACGGCTGCAAAATCCAGGAACAGCTGGCGCTGCTGAGCGAGATCGGCGGGCAGTGCCTGCTCGCGCCGGTAGTAGTCATACAGTTCCTGTTCCTCTTCAAGTGTGGTCATGCCGTCGAAGAAGCGGTCTGTCAGCGTGCGTATTCTAAGGATGTCACTCATATTGCTTCATGTATTTTTGTCTTACTGCCTGGCGGGCGCGGCTCAGGGCTTTGCGGATGGCCACTTCGCTGCTGCCTGTCAGGTCGGCTATTTCGTTCATTTCCATTCCCTCAAGGTGGCGCAGGCGGAGGATGGTCTGCTGCAGGCTGGGCAGGGTGCTGACGACGGCCATCATGCGCTCTACGCGCTCGTCATCGCTGTCAGTCTGGTCTGTCCCGCCGCTGTCGGTCAGCACCACCGTGGGCTTTCTGCGGCGCACCTGGTCGATGCAGAGGTTGCGGGTCAGGCGCAGGGCCAGCGCGTCGAAGGGTTGCCGCAGTTCGCCAACCATCTGCCACAGCCGCAGCAGGGCGTCCTGCACCGTGTCTTCGGCATCGTCGTCACCCAGATACCGGCGCGCCGTCAGCATCAGCCGGGGTCGCAGTCGCTGGGCTTCCTCCTTGAATTCCTCTTGCGTCATTCTTGGGCGTTGTTTACTCTATATACGCAAAAAAGTCCGTTTTGTGACATCCAAAACGGAAAAAAAGATGAAAAAAACTCTCTGACAAATCTCTCTTCGGCCTATTTTCGCTTCCTCTGATAGAACCAGCTGCCGACGGCGAGGACGATGACCAGCAGCGTCACGATGAAGGCCCAGACGTTGACGGCGCGCGAGGTGGCGCTGATGGTGTAGGCACCGGGTATGAGGCGCTCGCCACCAAGCTGATAATGAATCACCCGGCCGTCGTATTCGCCCATGCCGGCTTCGGTCACCGTGCCCGGCATCACGAGGTCGTAGGGCATACCGAAGGACAGGAGGTTCTTGTACTGGCCAGGGCCACCGTCGTAAGACTTGAGGAACGATGAATAGGTATCCGAGTGGAAGACCGCTTCAAGCTCACCACTGAAGGCCGGCGCCCCCCATTCCTTCTCCGACAAATTGAGCACACGGGGATGCATGGCCAGCGAGTCGCGCATGCTGATGAAGCGTTCCCGGCTGACGGGCGGATTCTGAATGCTGTCGTAGTTCTCAATGATGATGTTGCAGATTTCGGTAAAACAGTTAGCATTGGTCCACTGGCTGACCTTCGCCTCGATGATGTCGAGCCTCTCCTTTATCTCGGCTCCGCTGAGGCCCTGCATCAGGTCGGGCTGCCCCGTGAACCAGTAGGCCACGGTGTCGGCACCGAGGAAGCGGCTGATAGGTACGGGGAACACGGGCTTGCCGTCGTAGGTAAACGTCTCGCTGAAGCGATAGTCGGTATAGAACCACTTGAAGCGCTTCTCCAGCTTACTGCTCGCCTTGATGCCCCTGACCTCTACAAGATGCGACCTGTCGGCACGGTACAAGTGGGCGCTCATCGCCTCAACGCTCCCGTAAGTCTTGCGGCAGTGGACCATCAGCATGTTGCCTAACGGCTGGCTGTTGTCAAGCGCCTGCATGCTGTCTAACTGGGCCTCGGTCAGGGGCACCGGGTAGCGCACGGAGTCGGTACCGAGCACCGACCAGCTGCGCTCCCAGCTCTTGTCGACAATGCTGTCGTAGTCCTCGTCGGGCGCCGCCGCTAACCATTGCTGCGTGGTGTGGAAGGTGTACTCGCGGCTGCACGTGCCATCTTCGTTGACAATGGTGAGCATGCGGTCGTCCTTGTTCCGGCATGATGCGGCCATCAGCGCCAGCATCATCGCGATGATTATCATTTTACTGTTTGTTTTCATAAAGCGTTTGTCTGATTAAGTTATAAGTATTCGGCCGAGTTTCTCTTTGTTCAAGATAGCACATGATGATTTCGTCGGGAGTTCCCTCTGTGCAGGGAACCACAGTCTCCTGCACCGGCTGTTGCTTGGCCAGCCGCACGGGCTCCGCCGGCTCCTGCTGCAGCCACAGGAACAGCCCCACCAGATAGATGGCTGCCGTCGACAGGATAGTCCGCAGGGCGACGACGACGGCCGACGGCCTGGCTCTGCGCTCAGCCATGATGGCGTCGTATTCGGCCTCGCCTGCCGTCAGTTCGCCCAGCATCAGGCTCACCGCCTGCCACTCCTCGCTCAGCTCGCCGCGCTGCCGCAGGGCCAGAGCCAGCTGGCATTCCTCGGCCGGCGTCGTTGCGCCTGCCAGGTATCGGTCTGTGAGTAGTTGTATGTCCTTGTCTGTCATTGTTTCATCCTCCTTCTGAGTTCTGTGAATACTTTCTTTCGTGCTGCCGAGACCATCGCCGTGACTGAGGGCTTCGCAATGCCCGTCTGCTGCGTAATCTCGTCGATCGAGAGACCCATCAGGGCGCGCATGTCGAAGAGCTGGCGCTCGCGGGGCTTCAGCAGACTGAGCGTCTCGTCGAGCATCCGCTGCGTGTCATTGGCTTCCAGCTGCTCCTGCGGGGTCAGTACTCCCTCTCCTTGGGAGAGGGTAGGGGAGAGGCTCTTCCGCTTGCGGTAGATGCTGACGCAGCAGTTCTTGGCCACCCTGACGGCCAGCGCCTCCACGTTGCGCTCAGCATCGATGTGCTCCAGATAGCGCCACAGCTGCACCATCGTGTCCTGCGCAGCGTCCTCGGCGTCCTCTCTGTTTCCAAAGAAGTCGAGGCCTGTCATCAGCACCTTCTGGCGCAGCTGCGCGGCTATCTGTTCGAATTCTGAGCGTGTCATACAACTATAATACGCAGAAGCCGTAAGAATGTTAAGTCGAAAAAATGAACTTTTATTGTCCGATGCAGAAAAAAACGTCTGTGGCACTATCCCACAGCATCCTTGACCACCAGCCCTGCCAGCATGAAGCCGAACATCGCGGTGACGTGAGCCAGCGTGCCGTTAATCTGGGCTTTCGACGAGCACCACTCATGGTTGAGCAGCGCAGGGTTGCCCGGCCCGCTCTTCGCCTTGGGACACATGCATTGTTCGGTGCCGCAGGTGGCGTTATGCCCCTTGTTCTGCAGCAGTTCGTCGGAGTAGACGCAGAGGAACTTGCGCTTCGGGAACAGCCCCGTCTGCTTGAATCGCTTGCGGAGCGCGCGCGCCAGCGGGTCGCCCTGCACCTTCCAGAACTCAGCCACCTTTATCCGCGTGGGGTCCATCTTCAGCGCGGCACCCATCGACGAGAACAGCTTCGGCGCGCCCTCGCCGCCCGCCTTCGCCGCCAGCGAGGTGGCCAGCACGATGAGCAGCTGCTTGTCCTTCAGCGAGTCGATGGCGTCGACGATGTAGTCGTAGTCCCCCAGAGCGAAGCTGTCGGCAGTCTCGGCCGTGAACACTTGCTGCAGGGCCGTGATCCTGGCGGCAGGGTTGATGGCCAGCAGCCGCTCGCGCAGCGCCTCCACCTTCACTTGGCCCACCGTCTTGGTCGTGGCCATCAGCTGGCGGTTGATGTTGGTGATGCACACGCGGTCGGGGTCGACGATGGTGAGCTGGCCGATGCCCGAGCGCACCAGGCTCTCGGCGCACCACGAGCCCACGCCGCCCACGCCGAAGATGATTACCCTCTTGCCGCCGAGCCGTGCCATCCGTTCCTCGCCCAGCAGCAGCTCCGTCCTGCGGAATATTGCCTGTCCAATAGCCATGTTACATCTTGTCCTTTCTGTTATTGGGCTGCAAACTTACACATTTTTTCCGAATTACACAACTATCGCCGGGAAAAAAAGTAACTCCGGGCGGGGCATCAGGGCTGAACCTGGCGGGTAGCGCCCCTCAACCCGGCGGGTAGCGCCCCTCAACCGGGCGGGTAGCGGGCAGTTAGGCGGCGGGTAGCTGCGTGGTTTAATGGTTTAATAGTTTAAATAAGTAGCGAAGTAGGGTAGGGCATTGACTGGCATTGCTTAACAATGATAATTGCTTACATTATATTCCTTATATTATAATGTTAAACCTCTTAATCCGCCGTTTTGCATTGCCACCCCAGTTTAAACCATTAAACCTAAACCACCTGGGAAATGCCCATATTTTGCCTTGCGAAGCCTTGTGAGGTGTTTTTGTGCGTTGGAAGCGTGCTTTTCGTTTTCTTAACCAAAGAAAAGGATGGGAATGCTTGCTGCTATCGGCAAAATGTCGTATCTTTGCAGGCGTTAAACTTTGAATGAACTTACCGAAAAACTAAATGATGAAGATGAAATCAACCATGATGGCCCTGCTGCTTGCACTCGTCGCAGCGACGGGCGGGGCTAAGACAATTGTGTGGGAACAGCCCACGACGGAGTATGGAAACGCCTACGGCGACGGAACCACCAGCCTCTCGCTCGACATCACAAAGGTGGAGCTGAAGGACACGGAGACCGTGGTGTACATCACGGCGAGACAAATCTCGTTTCCCGAACGCGGCAACTGGTTCCGTTTTGCCAGCGACACCTACCTGAAGGTGGGGAGCAGCCGCTATGCCATCACAAAGGCCGACGGCATAGAGCTCGACACAGAATCTTATACCGGCAAGGACTGCAAGCGCGACATGGTGTTCCACTTCCAGCCGCTGCCGAAGGGCACCCGGTCGTTCGACTTCATCGAGGGCGACGGCGAGCGGGCCTTCCAGTTCAGGGGCGTCAAGCCCGTGGAGGAGCGCTGGAAGCAGCTGTTCCCCTCGTACTGGCGCGACCCGCTGACGGGCGACTGGAAGATAGCCTTCTTCGACGACTGCGCCATCTACGACTGCCGCTTCTGGACTTATAAACAGCGCAACGTGAATCCCAAGACGGGCGAGGGCGAGCTGCTGCTGACTAACGGCACAGACGAACTGAAGGTCACGGTGGGCAAGGACAAGAAAGGCACGCGCACGATAGAGATTGGCGGCCGCAAGGCGGTGCTCGCGATGATGAACAGCCGCTACGTGCCCGACTACCCCACGAAGGACACGCGCACCAGCTTTGCCGACACGGGCTACAAGGAGGACACCGTGACCGTGGTGGGCTGGCTGAAGGACATGCCCGAGGAGCTGAAGCGCCAGAAGACCTTTGAGTTCAGCGTTCAGAACTTCTTCACCGACGACGAGGAGTCGGTCTATGCCGACCTGGACTCCCTGGGCCGCTTCACGGCGAAGATTCCCGTGCTGAACAGTTCGGAGTTCTACTGCGACTGGGGCCGCAGCTACATCAACACCATACTCGAGGCGGGCAAGACCTACTTCATGCTCTGCGACTACAAGGAGGGCCGCCGCTACTTCATGGGCGACGACTGCCGCCTGCAGAACGAGCTGGCCAAGAGCGTTTATGACTGGCGTGGCGGAGTGATGTTTCAGGGAAACCAAATGCTTGACGAGTTGCGCTCGGAAGAAAGAGTCACGCCGGAACGCCTCGACCGCTATGTCGCATCCGTTGACAGCCTGCTCACGTCGTATAATGCCGACGTCGATGCCCACAGCCAGGCACAGCCCACGCTCTCGACGCGCTTCATCAGCTATGTGAAGGGCATTATGCTCTGGAGGCAGGCGCGCGACCTGGGACAGGCCCGTTTCATGACAAAGGACTTCCAACTGTCAGCCAGTGCCCGAAGCTATGCCCACGACACGTTCTGGACGAAGCTCGACGGCTCATTCCCCTTCACGCTCTACCGCGACCTGCGGACGTTTGTACGCGACTATCTGGGCGATGCCGAACGTGGACGCAATGCTACGTTCACCGTCAGCTATATGGACCACCTGGACGAGATTGCCTCGAACGACGAAGAGCTGGCACTGCTCAACCGCTGGAAGGACTGGGGCAACGACGCCATGGCCAAGGTGATGGCTGCTCCCACCGATGAGGAGAAACAGAAGATAGCCGAGGAACTGAACGAGAAGAATGCCGACCTGATCAAGAGTGCCGAGAAGATTCTCAACGCGCCGAAAGCCTCAAAGCTGGTAAGGGGACATCTGCTGAATCTCCGACTGAAAGACGGCCGGCGGATGCTCGACTCGCTCCACACCTCTCCGTTCATCAAGGACATCTACCTCTCCAAGATGGTTTACGACGAGATTGACCACAGCCGCACGGCCTTGTCGACCGCCATCATCGACACGCTGAAGGCCATGACCGCCACCCCCCTTGCCATTGCGCAGATAGAGAAGCTGAACGACCGATACCTCGCCATCGAGAACCGCGAGTTCGACAAGCTGGTGCTCAAATCGTCCGACAATCTGGCCGACCTCAGCGAGGGCGAGGCGCTGCTGAAGAAGATTATTGAGCCTTACAAGGGCAAGTTCGTGCTCTTGGACATCTGGGGCACGTGGTGCGGCCCCTGCAAGGAGGCGCTCAGCCACTCTACCGAGGAGTACGCCCGGCTGAAGGACTTCGACATCGAGTTCCTCTACCTGGCCAACAGCAGCCCGCAGACGTCGTGGGAGAACGTCATCAAGGAGTATAACGTCAGCGGCCCGAACGTGGCTCACTACAACCTGCCCGCCGAACAGCAGAGCGCCATCGAGCGCCACCTTGACGTCCACAGCTGGCCCACCTACAAGCTCTTCGACCGCAACGGCAACCTGCTCGACCTGAATGTCGACCCGCGCGACCTCGAGAACCTCGCCATGCTGCTGGAGCGGATGAAATAGGAAGAAACCAAATGCTAAACTTGAAAGATATGAAAAGACTAATGACCCTCCTGCTGATGGCTGCCACAGTGGCGGCTGTCAGTGCTCAGGTCTCCTTCGGCAGGGCTGAGCGGCTCAACGACGACTGGCGCTTCCTGCGCGCCGACTCCATGTGGAACATCCGCGAGACGGCGGACATGAAGGAGCCCGGCTTCGACGACTCCCGCTGGCGCCGCGTCCAGCTGCCCCACGACTGGGGCGTAGAGCTGCCCATGTCGCCCGACAAAGGCTCGTGCCAAGGCTATCTGCCCGGCGGCATCGGCTGGTATCGCCGCGTGCTCCCCATCCAGGCGGTGGAGGCCGGGCAGCGGCTCTTCATCTACTTCGAGGGTGTCTACAACTACTCCGAGGTCTACCTGAACGGTCACCTGCTCGGCCGCCGGCCCAGCGGCTTCGCCTCGTTCCTCTACGACCTGACGCCCCATCTCCGTGCCGGCGCTAAGAATGTCGTTGCCGTGCGCGTTGACCACTCCCAGGAGGCCGACTCGCGCTGGTATACCGGCTCGGGCATCTACCGCGACGTGTGGCTCATCACGGCGCCCGAGGTTCACCTGGCACAGTGGGGCACGGCCTACCGGCTGGTGAGCATCAGCGGCAAGAAGGCGGTCGTAGACGTCGAGACCACCGACGACCGCGCCGTGAAGCCGGCCCTGACGCTGCAGGCCGCCGTTGCGCTGACCGACGCACAGGGCAGGGTAGTGGCCGAGGCTAAGACAGTCATCGGGCCGCAGGAGAAGAAAACCGTCCGCCTGACCGTCAGCAATCCGCAGCGCTGGACGCTCGACAAACCATATTTATACACGCTGACCACCAAGCTGAGCAACGGCGACCAGAGCACCGTCCGTGCCGGCCTGCGCACGCTGGAGTTCTCGCCCGACCGCGGGTTTGCGCTGAACGGCCAGTGGATCAAGGTGAAGGGCGTCTGCGTTCACGACGATGCCGGCGTGCTCGGCACCGCCGTGCCTGCCGAGGTGTGGCGCCGCCGCGTGCGCGAGCTGAAGGCCATCGGCACCAATGCCCTGCGCATGAGCCATAACCCCCACGCGCCGGCACTCTACGACATCTGCGACGAGGAGGGCATGCTCGTGATGGACGAGGCCTCCGACGAGTGGGAGTTCCCCAAGCGCAAGTGGATGAGGGGCTGGAATCAGGGCGCGCCAGGATTCGAGGGCACCTTCAACTACTTCGAGGAGTGGATAGAGCGCGACGTGGCCGACATGGTGCGCCGCGACCGCTGCCACCCCTCGGTGTTCCTCTGGTCAATAGGCAACGAGGTGGACTATCCCAACGACCCCTATTCGCACCCCGTGCTCGACGGCGACGGCAGCTTCACGCAGCCCGTCTATGGCGGCTACAAGCCCGGCCAGCCCAATGCCGAGCGCATAGGCCGCATTGCCCAGCGGCTGGTCAGGGTGGTGAAGGCCATCGACACCTCGCGACCCACGACGGGAGCACTGGCCGGTGTGGTGATGTCGAACGAGACAGCCTATCCCGACGCCATCGACGTGGTGGGCTACAACTACACCGAGAGCCGCTACGACAGCGACCACAAGAAGTACCCGAAGCGCGTACTCTACGGCTCGGAGAACCGCCACGACCTCGATGCGTGGAAGGCCGTGCGCAACAATCAGCACATCTTCGGACAGTTCCTCTGGACGGGCATCGACTACCTCGGCGAGAGCGGCACGTGGCCCGCACGCGGCAGCAGTGCCGGACTGCTCGACCTGGCCGGACAGCGCAAGCCGCAGGGCTGGTATCGCGCAGCCCTGTGGAGCGAGCAGCCCGTCTGCTATATAGGCACGGCAGCCCAGTGGGGCGGCGGTAACGGGCGCAACGGGCGCAACCGTAATGGCGGCCCGCAGGTGTCGCCCTATGCCCCCGACACGTGGAACTACCAGGCGGGTCAGCGCGTCCGCGTGATGTGCTACACCAATGCCCCGTCGGCCCGCCTGCTGCTGAACGGCCAGCCACTGGAGGCTGAATTCGAGCGCGACCCGAGGACCGACATACTCTATTGCGACGTCGACTACCAGCCCGGAACGCTGCGCTGCGAGGCGTCGAACGGCGCCGCCTACGAGCTGAAGACCAGCGGCGAGCCCTACGCCCTCAGGCTGACCACCGACTCCGCGGCCCACGTCTTCGTCGAGGTCGTCGACGAGCAGGGCATCCCCGTCCGCGGTGCCGACCATGAGGTGTCGGTCAGCGTGCGCGGTGCCCGCCTGCTGGGCCTCGAGAACGGCAACATCCAGAACAACCACTCGCCGCGCCGCTCGCCCGACTATCGTCCGCAGAGCCGACTGCGCCTCTACGGCGGGCGGCTGGTGGCCTACGTCGAGGGTGCCGCCGGCGGTGGCCAGACGGTCAGCGTGCGGGCCTCGGCGCCCTACCTGCAGCCGGCAGAACTGACATTCCCCTTAAAATAACGTAAAAGACTATGACACTCAAAGAGTTTCTATCCACCAACGACCGCTTCGCTGCCAACAGCGGCTGCGTACTCGAAGAAATCGGCGACGGCTATGCCCGCGCCACCCTGCAGGTAACTGCAGAGCACCTCAATGCCGGCGGCGTCTGTCAGGGCGGCGTCTACTTCACGCTGGCCGACATCGCCATTGCGGCGGTGATGAATTCGCACGGACAGCTGACCTTCGGCGTTGAGAACAACATCGTCTATGTGAAAAGCGTCAAGGCAGGCGACCGTCTGACAGCCGAGGCCCGCGAAGTGGTCAACCACCATAAGCTGCCCTATGTCGACGTGCGCATCACCAATGGCGCGGGCGAGCTGTGCTGCATCGTGACGGGCATCGGCTACCGGAAACAGGCTCCGATTCAGGTGGACAAGCCCGTGTAAACGCACACAATGTTAAAATTGGAATTTTTTCACTAAAAAACTTGGAAGTTAGCGTATAAAATACTATTTTTGCCCCCGATAAGACTATTTATCTGCAGTTGCAGACCACCTTATCGTATATAGTTAGTGGATGGCAGCGTCCTGCG
>JAFPVW010000007.1 GCA_017395215.1 Prevotella sp.
GCACCCGCCAGGCCGCTCAGTTCGCCCTCCGCTCCTTCCTCGACGTCGAGGCCCCCATCGAAGCCGCCGTGCCAAGCCCCACCCCCGACCCCTCCCGCGGGGGGGAGGGGAGTATATACTCTCAAGGCGGAGATTCAACGGAAGGACTATCTACTCCCCTCCCCCCCGCGGGAGGGGTCGGGGGTGAGGCTGTTCTTCACTTGGACTACGCCGACGTCCTCGCCCACGCCCTCCGCAACAACGCCCTCGCCACCACCATGCGTCGCCGTCAGATGGAGGCCGACTATGCCGTCGCCTCGGCCCGCGCCAACCGCCAGAGCATCAGCCTCTACGCCCAGCTCGGCTACACCGGCACCGCCGACAACCTGCGCGGCGCCTACCGCGACCTGCTCAGCAATGAGGTCGTGCAGGTGGGCGTCACCATCCCCCTCCTCGACTGGGGCAAGCGCAAGGGACAGCGCCGCATGGCCGAGTCGAACCGCGAAATCATTCAGGGCCAACTCCGCCAGCAGGCGCAGGACTTCCGCCAGAACATCTTCATCCTCACCGAACAGTTCAACAACCAGGCCGAGCAGCTCCGCATCGCCGTCGAGGCCGACACCATCGCCCGCCGCCGCTACCACACCAACGTCGAGACCTTCAAGATCGGCAGCATCTCCACCCTCGAACTCTCCGCCGCCCAGACCGCCAAGGACGAGGCCCGCCAGAACCGCATCGCCCAGCTCCACAACTACTGGTATTATTACTACCAATTGCGCTCCATCGCCCTCTGGGACTTCGAGCGCGGCTGCGACCTCACGGCAGACGTGGAGAAGCTCATAGAATAAACAGCAGGCCGCATCACTGCGGCCTGTTGCATTTCCCGGGTGGTCTATTTACTAACTTTACGAAATTCTTCACTTCTTCTTCGGTTGCTTGCTGAACCGATAGACGAGGTGCAGAAGGGCGTAGCGGGGCAGGACGTTGGTGCAGGTCTCGGTGCGCCCCTGGGCGTTGACGGTGCGGGTGACGTTGTCGAGCTGGCCGAGGAGGTCGAAGCCGTCGAGCATCACGAGGAGGCGGCCTTTCAGGAAGGGGCGCGAGAGGCGGGCGTTCCAGACCAGGTCGGTGGTATTTAGTGCATCGTCGGCGTAGCCGGTGCGGGTGTAGAGGGTGAGGTCGGTGTTGAGTTCCATTTTCCAGGGGAGCTTCAGCAGGGCGGTCAGGGCGTTGGTGAGGGTTAAGGGCTGCGACAGGGTCGCAGCATAGGTGACGGAGGGGGAGGTGAAGCGCTGCCAGAGGGCGGTGCTCTTGAAACTGAGGGAGTGGTTGCCCAGTTTGTAGGAGAGCGTGAGGGCGTTGTCAAGGGAGAGCGTGTTGACGGTGTTGCGCTGCTGGTCAACGAGGTCGATGCTGTGCTGGTAGCGGATGCTGGGGCTGAGGCTGAGGCGCAGGGGATGCTTCTTGCCGATGGCGGTGTTGAATCTGTAGTTGGCATCGGCGCTCCAGTTGCCGTTCACGTTGTCGGCCTGCCATGTGCGGATGCCTGTCAGCGGGTCGTAGCTGTAGCCCATGGCGAGGGCGTTCTGGACGATGGTGTAGCCGAGCCAGTAATGATGAGAAGTCTCTTTCTGGTTGGCGTTTCCCCATTGCTGGCCGAAGGAAAACTGATGGCTGACGGCATTGCGCAGGCTGTTATTGCCTATGCGGATGTTCAGCGGGTCGGTATCGTCGCGCATATCGACGAGGTTCTGCAAATCGGGTATCGATGTCTGGGCGATGTACTGGAGATTCAGTTTCTGGGCATGACCTGTCTCATGGTTGATGGTTTTGTATTCGACAAAGCAGTCCCAGATGTTGACAGGCATGGTGTTGCGAGTGACGAGGGTGTCGATGCTGCCCCGCTGGTAATGAAGTTTCTGACGGACGACGGTGACAGGGAAACCGAGTTGCGCCCACCACTTTTTCTGGCAAGTCTCGTCATCGCTGTAGGCGTTGTAGAACAGCCGGGGACTGAATTCGTAGATGTCTTCGGCGAAGTGGCTCGTATAACTGTTGCGGTGGTCAATGTGTTGCTCGTATTCATGCGCAGAGGGCAACTGGCCGAGGGCGTATGTGGTGTCGATGTCGAAGAGTGATGACTCACGGCGGCGGTCGTTGTGGGTATAGCTCGTGTTCAATTGCAGGCGGATGAGGTTGGTGAAGTTGATCTGATAGGTGCCGCCGGCCTCGGCGCGCCAAGAACGGTTGGGGTGGTTGCGGTGGTAGCGGTTGAGGACCTCGGTGGGCTGCGACGAGGTCGCAGCATAGGAGACCTGCTGGCGGTGGTAGCGGTCTTCCTGACGGTCGCTGAAATTGGCTTCGGCACGGAGCGAGGCCCAGTCGGGGCTGTGATGGAACTTGAAGGTGCTGTTGAGGCGGAGGGTGCCGCTGAGCTGGTGGCCCTCGGTGAGGCCGCGCTGCTGGTTCTTGTTCAGACAAGCGTCTCCTTCCGTCGCCGAGCGATTGTTGAGCGTGCTGTCGTTGCGTGTGGTGAGCGACGAGTAGGTGCTGGCGTTGTCGAACTTCTCGTAGTCGAGCGAGGGGCGCACGTCGAGGTTCCACATGCCGAAGTTGCGGTAGTAGTGGTGGCTGGTGTTTAGCTTCAGGTTCTTGTCGCGCTGGGCCTGCTGTATGCGGTCGTAGGTGTCGCCCGTCGGCAGGTAGTTCTGGCGGTTGGTCTGCGTCTGGCGGTCGAGGTCAGTGTGCGTCACTTGCACATTGCCGTCGGCTTTCCATACGCTGTTGCGGTCGTCCACGCTGTAGTCAAAGCCCGTCTGCTGCTGGGTCAGCCTGCCGCCGTCCTTCATTCGCTGCGGGTTCCAGTTGCCAGTCTCGCCGGGCTTGCGGTCGCCGTTCAGGTTGTTGGCGGTGGCGTAGGCGGCGAGGCGGGAATGGTCGGTGAAGCGGAGGGCGAAGAGGCGGAAAAGCCTCACCCCCTCCCCCTCTCCGATGGGAGAGGGGAGTATATAGTCTTGCTGCTCAGAAGGGTAACCACTCCCCTCTCCCCTTGGAGAGGGGTTGGGGGTGAGGCTGGTTCCTGCTCCCGCTTCCACGTTCGCCATCGTGCCGATGGCGTATTCCTTCTTCAGTTTCACGTCCATCACGTAACGGTTGTCGCCCATGACGTGCTGACCGAGAAACTCGCTCTGGTCGCCCCACTTGTCGTATATCTCAATGGTCTTCACCGTGTAGGTCGGCAGGTTGTCGAGCATGATGGTGTGGTCGCCACGGAAGAAGTCCTTGCCGTTGAGCAACAGCGCATCGACGTACTTGCCGTTGTGGTAGATGCGCCCGCCCTCCTTCAGTTCCACGCCCGGCAACTGGCGCACCAGTGCATCGAGCATCGACCCCTCGGCCAGTTCGAAAGCATCGGCATTGAAGACGAGCGTGTCGCCTTTATAATAGAACTGCACCTTCGTGGCCATGACCACCACCTCCTGCAGCATCCGCGACTCGCGCTTCATATAGACGGGCGGCAGTTCGCGCCGTTGCTCACGGCGGTAGATATTGTCGAAGGTATAGGCCATCTCTGTGGTTTGGAATCCCACGTAGGAGGCCTTGATGATATAATTGGCAGGACGGGCCGGCACCTGGAAAGCGAAGTCAGAGTGTTCGATGGGCGGGTTGTTGCCGTATTGCATGAATGAGATGGCCTCGCAGGAATCTAAAAGCTGACCATCGGACGTCAGCAGTCGGACGGTGGAGTGCGGCAGGTCGAGATGCGTCACGTAGTCACAGACCTTCCCTGCAAGCCATATCTTGCGGTTGTCGGTCTTGGGCTTGTACTGTACGAATATCTGCCGGCCTTTCGTCACGACCCTTACAGGCTGGTTCTTCGTCATCCGCTTCACGGCCTTCGGCACGCTCATGCCCTCCGTGTCGGCCACCACTTGCAGATGCTCCAACTCGTTGTGGATGAAGGAGATTTCGTAGTCGCTCTGCTGTCGGTTCAGGCGTTCCAAGGCGTCGGCAAGCGACAAGGTCTGAGCCGAAACGCCGAGCATCGAGCATACTGCTATTACAAGTAGTGTGATGTGCTTCATGGCTCTTCCTCCTTTCCTGTCGGTTCCACAAAGATAGTGTCGCGCCCATCCGTCAGCCGCAGGCCCTCGAACTCATTCACATTGTCGAGGAAAACGCCGAGCGGCTGCACACTGTCCCATGCGATGGTGAAGCGTAGCCGCTGCAAAGCGTCGTCGCGGAAGCAGACGGCCCGGCCATAATGGGTACCCACGACCGAGAGCACACTGTCGAGCGGCGTGTTGGAGAAATATACCATAGGAGCCTCCTCCACACTTCTCTGAGCGGATACTTGTGTTTCTGTCTGTTCAACAGCTTCCCTCGGGGCGGTCAGGAGTGGGATGACAGCCCACACCAATTCTCCCATCACCACCAGCGCGGCGATGGCTGCGGCCATACGGTACCAGCGTCTGCGTGGGGTGATGTCAGCCTGCAGTTGCTGCTGCAGGCGCAGCGAGAAGTCGGCAGGCAACTGGGGGGTGTCGGCAACGTTTCTCCTCACGGCCTCGCGCAGGTTCTTGTCGTCGTGGCGTAGTTGTTCGGTCTGTTTCATAGGTCGTCTTGTTTTATCATGTTGTATAGTTTCTGTCGTATTCTGTGCAGCCGCACGCCAAGGGCGTTGGGCGTCTGTGCGACGATGTAGGCGATGTCTGCCAATGGCATTTCCTCGTAGTAGAATAGTGTCACCAGCAGTTGCTCGTCGTCCGTCAACCGCCGTATGGCCCGTTGTAGCAGTTCCACGCGGTGGTCGTCAGGTTCGCGCATAAAACTGTCCACCATGTCGCTCTCCGCCGTTGGCGGCAGGTCGTCTATGCTTGCTGTCTCTATGGTGGCGCGTCGCAGGTGGTTCAGCGCCGTGCGGTAGGCAATGCGACAGAGCCACGACTTCAGCGGCGCCCGCGTAGGGTCGTAGCTGTCTATATGGCGGATGCCCCTGAGCAGCGCGTCCTGCGTCAGTTCCTCGGCATCGCGGCGGTCGGCCACCAGTCGGGCGATGATGCCGAACATGGTCTGCCCGAACTGGCGGACGATAGCATCGCAGCCTTTACGCTCGCCTCGCGCAGCCGCCTCAATCAGTTTGATGTTTGTTTCGATTTCACTCATTCTATTTATATATACACCGCTTCCTGCCCGAATATTACAAGAAAGCGAATCTTTTTTTGCAGATTCTTCACCCAAAAACCTTGTTAATTATTTGCGCAATAAAGAATTTATTATTACCTTTGCACGGTCATAAGAAAACAAGAAACTATGCCGACAAGGAAAGAAGCAGAAGAGTATAAGCGCATACTTGAAAGGAACATGGTTCGTATTGCCACATCTGACCTTCCTGATCATATTAAGGATGAGATGCTGAACGAGGCGCTTGACAAATGGAGGGTAGTCCACGAGTCCCTGTTGGGAATAGGCCTGCCACTGGAGGATTAAAGGAATATTTGGATGCCCACCATAAATACCAGACAATTATGAGAAACTTGAATAATTACATTACACACCCTGTACACAAGAAGATTGCAGAGGTCTATGATAAGGCCATTACGCCTGAAGAACTTGAGGCGGCAAAAAGGTATCAGCATGAAGTGCAGGATGCCATGACGCCCGAAGAGAAGAAAGAGTACAACGAAGCTATGATTACTGACTTTAGGCGTATGATGGCTGCCATGGACGAGGACATCGCTGACCTGCAGGCCGAGGCACTTCGCAAGAAGATGGGCGACATGCCCAAGTTCATCAACCTGTCACAGATTGCGCGGGTCTATTTCGGCAAGAGCCAGTCGTGGCTCATGCAGCGCATCAATGGCAACATGGTGAACGGCAAGGAGGCCCGCTTCACACCCGCCGAGGCGAAACAGTTGGAAGCGGCTTTCCACGATTTGGGACGCAAATTCCTGGCAATGTCTTTATAGGAACTGCCGAGAACTGTCCATTTCCGAACAGTCGAGTGTCCATTTCCGGACACTCGTTTTTATTACCCCTATTGATTATCAGCGGTTTAGCCTTTTGGCACTGATTTTGCATCTTCGTTAGTGCGCTGAATCATCAGAGCGCATGAACGAACAATGAAGAACGACAATCAGACCATGGACAGGCAGATTCCTGTCAGCGAACA
>JAFPVW010000058.1 GCA_017395215.1 Prevotella sp.
AGCGCAGCCTTGTAGATGGCCACATTGATGAATGCGGGGGCCACGTCGTTGTGGTTGGCATCGCCCACCACCTTGTAGAATACGGTATATGAGCCTGCGTTCGTAGCTGTGGGCAGGTCCTTGGCATAGGTCTGTCCGTCCAGCGAGTACTGCATCTCGCATGCCTCCATATTGCCTGGGCCGGCAATGCTACCGGCAGCAACCAGCGTCTGCGCCTGTCCGTTGTAGGTCAGCTGTGTCATGGCTGTGGGAGCCGTCGGTGTGATGTCGGCCTTGTTGATGGTGAATGTCTTCTCCACCTGTCCGCTATAGAGGCCGATACCCACGATGGTAGCCTTACCCGTGCCGACGTTCTCGTTGTCCTCATAGCTCACGCTGTAGTCGGTGTCCTTGGTAAGCGTGGTGGTGCCGTCCTTCACGGTGACGTCGGGTGTCAGTGCCTGACCGGTGTAGGTCACGGCTGCTATGTCCTCGAAGCTGATGTAGGCATGCGTCAGCAGCTTGCGGTAGCTCACCGAGATTTCGGCGTTGGCCCTCTTCATGGTGAACGTGAAGGCATTGGGGTTGCCCTCTACGGGCTCCAGCTCGAAGTCCTTCAGCAGGTCGATGCCAGCCTGTACGCGCTTGGGAGCCTTCACGGCGCTGCCAGCGGCATACCACAGTCCCTGCAGTCCGCCTACGCTCCAGCCCGTGTTGGGCTCAATCGCTACCGTTACGGTGGCGCCTTCCTCAGCCTTTGTCACTTCAGTTTCTGCTACGTAGAACTTCACGCTACCATGGTCGTTCTCGCCCACGGTAAGGTTATAGCTCGGAGCGTCTATAGCGCTCGCGGTCATGGCTGCCATGACCAGCACGAGCAAACTAAATATCTTTTTCTTCATATTCATAAATACTTTAATTATCTATTTTCTTTTATCTTTTAACATGTAATTACCATGTAATTTACCATGAATTTCTCATATAATATTATTAATGATTAATTCGTGTTCAATTCGTGATAATTACATGTTAAAAATAAATCACTTCACAACCACTTTACGTCCATTCATGATGTATACGCCCTTCTTGGTCGGGATGCCTTGCAGCTTGCGTCCGTTCAGGTCGTACCATGCAGCGGTAGCAAACTCTCCGTTCTCAGTTCTCAACTCTACACTCTCAACTCCTGTAGCTTCGTCGAAGACAATCGTGATTCGTGCGCTGGGCACGCCAGTGTTGACGCTCAGCCATGCCTTGTTGGGGCCTACCTCGATGGCGTCCTTCACGAAGACGAACTGCTTGCCGTTGAAGGCATAGTTGGTCTGGGCGTCGGTGCTGGCGGCGATGGTGGTGCCGGTCAGGGTGCCCTGGAACTCAGGTGCTACGGTGATGTCCATGTCGGGCTCGGCGCATGGGATGAGGAGGATGACCTTCGTCTCATTGCTCTTGTTATAAACCAGCATTGGAGTGTTGCTTGGCATGGCGTCGCTCTTGTCGCTGAGCACGGCCTGGTCGCCGCTGACGCTCTGGATGGTGTAGAGCTCGGCGGCCTCGTCCTCCACGTAGAGGGGCTCGTCCTTATAGTAGGTGATGAACTCCTTGGCGGCCACCTGTACCTCGTAGCCCTGGAAGAGCTTGAAGGTGTTCGAGAGGGCGGTCTCGCCGGCGTAGTCGCTGTCGTCCTTGGCGAAGGCCTTGAGGGCGTAGAGGCCGGGGGCGAAGTCGAAGTCGGTGAGCTTGACGCCGTCGCCTTCGGGCTGCAGTGTCTGCTCGTCGAGCTTATAGATGCGGCAGAAGTAGTCCTGATCCAGTGTGAGGTCTTTGTGCTCGATGGCGTCGTTCACGGCTACGAGTGCCAGCACCTGCATCATGTTCATGTCGGCGGGCTCATAGCCTTGGCCCTGCTGTGCCTTCTTCACGCGGTAGCGCACGCCGTCGGTGCCGTCGCCCATGGTGGCGGTCATCTGGATGCTCATGTCGCGCACCAGCTCGTACTCGGCCGTGGCGTCGAAGGCGGGCATGGTGAACGATGCCTCGGTGAAGAGGTCCTGTTCGCTTGCCGCGTTGGTGGTCACGTCGATGGCGGGCTCGGTGGCGGCAGGTTCGGAACCAGAGATGGTCACCTTGAAGGGTATACTTTCGAATGTTACGGGATCGCCTTCTGTTTTTGTTAACGTGACATTTGTAATGTAGCAATCATAATTTCCTGCAACAGCATTATTATCTGCTACAATGCTGAAGTTAATCAGGGGACCTTCAGTTCCCTGGAAGTCTTGATTACCCGCAACTGTGACAGTGTAAACACTATTATATACTACATCCAATGAATGACTCTTCTTGCCTCTGATCAAGGATGCTACATACTCTTCTTCGTCATTATCGTAAGCAATGCTAATGCCTTGGGGAAACTGGATGGTGAACTGGCATGCACAGAACTTATCGTCTGGGTTGGTCAGGTTGAAATTTGTAGTAGCACTGCCTCCCGGTTCAATAGTGATATCGTCCAGGGAACATTGGACGGTGGTCTGTGCCCACGCTCCGCCGACTGCGGTGATGAGCAGGGCGAGCGTCATTATATATCTTGATATTGTTTTCATATATTGTATTCTTTTTATGTTTTACCTTTTATATTATATACGCGCGAGAGGGGTTAGAACGCGAGGCAGGCGCGAACATAGACGGCGTCGTTCTTACCGTAGTCGCGCCAGACGCCCTCGTTGAAGCGGTAGCACCACGCGTCGTCGGAACCGACCTCCGTAGAAGACCAGTAGTAGTCATGCTGCATATTCGTTCCGCCGACGCTGCTGAAGCCGTCGCGCAGTTCGTCGTAGCTGCCGGCAGTGGAAATCATGTTGTCCCACTCGTCCTTGGTGGCCAGCTTCCACGTGCCGCCGGTGAAGGCCGGCGTGTGGGCGGCGCAGGTTTCTTTGGCGGTGCTCCACACCATCTTGTTCTCCTCATCGGTCAGCGCCAAGGCCAGGCCGTTGCTGCCGCTGACATAGCAAATCTTGGCCACGGCGGTCACGCCGCTGGGCAGGGTGGCATCAGCGTCGTAGTTCTTGCCGTCGCTGCCGATGAGCTGTCCCACGCTGGGGCTGGTGATGCTGAGTGCGGGAAGTGCCTCTGCCTCCGCCTTCTTCACCTCCACCTTGCGGAACTTGTAGCCGGGCTTGGCCTCGAGCTTCACCTCGCTGCCCATCTTCACGCCCTGGAGCTTGCC
>JAFPVW010000059.1 GCA_017395215.1 Prevotella sp.
GTCAGCGACATCAAGAACCACGACGCCCGCACCGAGGGCATGTCTTACGGCCTGATGGTTGCCGTGCAGTTCGGTGAGAAGGACATCTTCGACCGCCTCTGGCGCTGGAGCCGCAAGTATATGCAATATCAAAGCGGAACGCGCGAGGGCTACTTCGCCTGGAGCTGTCGCACCGACGGCACGCAGAACTCGGCTGGCGCAGCCAGCGACGGCGAGCTCTACTTCATCACCGCCCTCATCTTCGCCTCCAACCGCTGGGGCGACAACACCGGCATCAACTACAAGGCCGAGGCACAGCGCATCATGAATGCCATACAGCCCAAGGAGTATACGCCCGAGCCCCGTCAGGGCTTCGGCGGCTTTGGTGGCTTCGGTGGCGGCCAGCAGCAACAGGGACCGCAGAAGATGTACCTCATCGACCCCGAGACGCGCCTCATCACCTTCACCCCCGACGGCTTCGGCCAGCGCTTCACCGACCCCAGCTATCACATTCCCGCCTTTTATGAGGTATGGGCCAAGTGGGGCGACGACGGGCGCGCCGACTTCTGGTACGACTGTGCCAAGAAGAGCCGCGAGTTCCTGCATAAGTGTACCAACGAGAAGACGGGCCTCAATGGCGACCAGTGCCAGTTCGACGGCAGCGAGATGCAGGGCTTCCGCTTCCCCGGCCGGCCACAGGGTCAGCAACAGCAGCAGAACGCTGCGCCTCCCCGCAACGGCAACAACAACTTCCGCTACGACTCCTGGCGCGTGCCCATGAACATCACCCTCGACTATGAGTGGAGCTGTGCCGACGGCGAGTGGCAGCGCCAGTATGGCGAGAAGATTCAGAACTTCTTCTACGCCCAGGGCGTCGACAAGTTCCTCGACCAGTACCGCCCCGACGGCACGGTGCCCGAGGGTAACGAGATTCTCGGTGCCGGCGGCTTCCGCAAGCTGCGCCACAGCATAGGTCTCGTGGCCACGACGGCTGCCGCCTCGCTGCTGTGCAGCCACGACAAGAGCCGCGAGTTTGTCGACCACCTCTGGAACATGAAGCACGAGCCCTTCGACGACGGCTACTTCGACGCCTACTACGACGGTCTGCTGCGCCTCTTCGCCTTCATGCATCTCAGTGGCAACTACCGTGTGATATATCCTAAAACTAACCAATAATCAACCACAAATGAAAAAGATTCTTGTTCTTTTGCCACTGTTGGCAATGATCTTCGGCTGCGCCAGCGAGCAGGGCGCCAGCCAGAGTCCTGTGCTGACCGTCGAGGGCGGGCAGATACAGGGCATCGAGACCGACATTCCGGGCGTCTTCGCCTACAAGGGCATTCCCTACGCTGCAGCCCCCATCGGCGACCTCCGCTGGAAGGAGCCGCAGCCCGTGCGCCCCTGGGACAGCATCCGCCAGTGCGACCGTTTCGGCCATCCCGGCTACCAGGCTGTCCACTATCCCGGCGGCTATGCTACGGAGTGGGGCTATGGTGACGAGGCACCCTACAGCGAGGACTGCCTCTACCTGAACGTCTACACCAACGCCCCCGGAAAAATTGACAAGAAACTGCCCGTAGCCCTGTGGATTCACGGTGGCGGCTACCGCGAGGGCTGGGGCTCGGAGCCTGAGTTCGACGGTCAGGAGTGGGCCGCCAAGGGTGTCGTCCTTGTCACCATCAACTACCGTCTCGGCATCTTCGGCTTCATGACCTATCCCGAGCTGTCGGCCGAGAGTCCCAACCACGTCAGCGGTAACTACGGCATTCTCGACCAGATTCAGTCGCTGAAGTGGGTGAAGGAGAACATCACCCAGTTTGGCGGCGATCCGAACAACGTCACCATCTTCGGACAGAGTGCCGGCGCTGGCAGCGTCCGCACGCTCTGTGAGTCGCCCCTGGCCCGCGGTCTGTTCAACAAGGCCATCATCATGAGCGGCGGCGGCATTAATGTGCCCGCCAAGGACGGCGAGGAGGCCAAGCCCGCCACGCCGATAAACCGCTTCTTCACCTACAACCCCACGCTGCAGGAGAGCGAGGCCGAGACCAAGAAGGTGATGGACTGGGCCGGACTGACCGACCTCAGCAAGCTGCGCGCCGCCTCGACCGAGATTCTCTACACCATTCCCCAGCTGTATAATATGGTGACGGGGAACGACGTGTTCCTGATGCAGCGCCCCATTGTCGACGGCTACGTCTCGCTGAAGTCGTTCGACGAGGCCACCCGTGCCGGCTCCATTGCCGACGTACCTTATATGATAGGCTACACGCTGAACGACATGGGCTCGATGTCGGCAGGCATTGCCGAGTTCTGCAAGGTACGCCAACAACAGCAGGGCAAGGCCTGGGCCTACGAGTTTGCGCGACCCCTGCCCGACGACGGCAGCCATCCCGAGGTGACCGCCCGACTGAAGGGCGCCTTCCACTCGAGCGACCTCTGGTTTGTCTTCAAGAGTCTGAAGCACTGCTGGCGCCCCTGGACGCAGGGCGACTGGGACCTCGCTGAGAAGATGCTCACCGCCTGGACCAACTTCGCCAAGTACAGCGACCCCAACGGCAAGGACACCGACTCCCTGGGCTGGACTCCCTGCACGGAGGAGGCTCCGCAGTTCATGCTCTTCAAGCTCGACGACAAGGATGCCGAGGCATCGGCCATGGGCGACCCCATCATCCCTTAGGCTGAGCACGCCGCTTTCGTAGCATTCTTCAGTCCCTCTATCACCACACACAGAATCTGTTTTTTTATCCGTCACATCCGTCACTTGGCTGAATCGTTCTAATAGTCAGGTGTTTACGGAGTGACGGATAGTGGTGACGGGTGACGGATGCCACTCTGGCATGTCTTCCTTCTGCGAGATACAGCAAGTCATGAGATTATTCACGGCCAGTGAATCTTTGTTCACGGCTGGTGAACAGTCGTGCGGCCACTGCAAAGAGGTATCCGTCACCCATCACTCTATCCATCACCACCGTAAGCAGCAGACTGTCAGCAGGTTATCACAAGGTGACGGATGTGACGGATAAAAAGATTACTTTACTCCAATTCCCTCAACACCTTTTCCAGGTCAATGCCTAAGCTGGTGGCAATGGCCTCTGGCTCCATCTTCGCTTTCAGGAGCATCCTGATGGAGTTGCGCATTAGTTCCTGCAGTTGCACATCCTTCTCTGCCAACTGCACATTCTTCTCTGCCAGCTGCACACTCTGCTCCGCCAATTGGCGGTCGCGCATCATAATCTCAGTGTCGCGCTTCTCGATGATGGAGAAGTACTCGTCCTCCACGTTCATGTCCTGGCGCACGTTGGCGTCGGTGGCGGCCATCAGCAGCCGGTGTATGATGTGCTCCATCTCGGCATCGCCGGCATAGATGCTGTCGTCGATGTGCAGCACCTGCTGGTTGTCCTTGCTCTTGTAAGTCTGGTCGAAGATGCTCAGCACCTTGTCCAAGCGGGTGTTCACCTGACCGTGCAGGCGGGGAATCTGCACGATGATGCTGTTGTGCGTCAGGCTGTCCACGAACGGGTCGGGCAGTCCTTTCGTCACGCGCCGTCCCTCGTAGTCGTAAGTCTCGTGCTGCACGTAGAGCACTGGCTCCTCGATGTCACCCACATTGTGACCGAGCAGATAGATGGCCACCAAGGGTAGGGCATGGGTGTCCCGGCCTTCGCCCACCACATTCGCCGGGTTCTGGTATTGAACGCCCAAGTACTGGCGGAAGCGCAGCGTCTCCGTGGGCAGCCACGTCTTCTGCAGTTCCACCAGTATCAGCTGCTCTGACCCGTCGGCATGTCGGACGGTGGCTCCAAAGTCGATGCGGAACACCGAGAGCGTGTCGCGCTTGACATTGGCATACTCGTGGGGTCGTACCTTCACATACACCACATCCATCTTCAGCAGGGCCGACAGGATGGTACGTGCTATGCGCTCGTCTTCCATCAGGTATTTGAAGACGATGTCATAGATGGGGTTTGCTACTGTTACCATGGCCTTTTGTAATTACGCCCGCAAAGTTACGAAGAAAAAACTGAAGCGCCAAATTTTTGGCGGAAAATAAAAACAGACAGGTGCGCGTCCGTGGACAGCGCACCTGCAAGTTATGTTGATGGCCTGGCTTTAAGGCACAAGCCACCGTTGTACGGATCAGTCTTCGTTGAACAGGAAGAACGAGCGTGAGTCAGTGGCACCACCGGGGAATTCACCCCCGGTCGTAACGCCTTCAAGCCCTTCAATTTCTGTTATTGAGGCTTGGAGCAGTGACTCAATTACCACGTCCATCACCTCGACGTCTGGCTTCAAATATTTCTTCATAGTCATTTTCTGTTTTTTATTGATAAAACCAATTCAATTTTACTTCACGATGACGGCCTTGCCGTTCACCACGTAGATACCCTTCTTGGCGGTCTTCACGCGCTGGCCGTTCAGGTTGTAGATCTCGCCACTCATAGCCTTCTCTGTAGCAATGCCCTCGATGGCCGTAGCCTCGCCGTCGACGGTGAAGGTCAGTTCGCGAGCAGCACCTGCAGTCTCTGCCAGCTGGATGTAAGCACGATAAGGATTGACAGTAGCTTTATTGGCACCCACTTTGTAGATTGTGTTGTCGCTCAGCACGTAGTTAATAGCAGTGTTGTCAACCTCGGTAGAAGCATAAACACCCTTCAGCGAAGCACCAGTGACAGTAGCATCGGTAGCAGCAGCAGCTTTTACTTCAACATCGCTTAGCGTGATGGCACCGTCGTTCTTCAGCAGGAACGGTACGTTGGCGGTGCTGGTGGTAGCCGACTCAAAGGCCAATGTGCCGCTGGCAGCCTCATAACTCTTCAACACAGCAATGTAGCTGGCACCACTTACAGCGAACGGATAGACAGCGGTAGACCACTTGTCAGAACTGAACTCACGGCTAATCTTCACAGAAGGATAGGTGCCGGGAGCATAGTTGGGTACAGAGCCGTCGGCAAATTCAAGAGATTCAGCCTTTCTCAGTACGATGTCCGTGAATGTAGAGTTGCCACTTGGTATCATGTTAAGCACTGCATCGACTGCTTCATTCGTTACAAAGATTATCTTGTAGGTGTTCCAACAGTTAGCTTTCTGAGGACCAAATTCAGACTTACCACATGCTTGCTGAGACAGAACATCTCCATTAGCACTTGTGATTTTTACGCCAAAACCGTTATTAGCACCGTTCCAACCTGCATGTTTAAAGCTGAGTTCGTATATAGTATGGGCTGCTAATGGCATTGTATATCCTACTTGGTTACCATACTGGAAAGTACCACTCCATGTGAAAGCAGCTTTGTTGCCAGTTGTCTCAGAGAGTGCGGGGAATTCACCGTTAACACCATTTTCAATTACCTGACGGAAGCTTCCACTTGGTGTCCATCCCGGAATATCAAGATTAGAGCCAGATGTAGTATTTGCCGTGGAGTTGGCAAAATTGCCATTATATACAGCATTCATTGCCTCTGTGTTAGGTGTCCAACTAATAGCATTCAATGAATTTATAGCAGCATCAACAACGCTCTTGAAGGCGCCCTCGACATTGGCAACCTTAGCAGCAGCTATAGCTTGACAAGCTTCAATATTATTATAGGGGGCATATTCGCCTTCTTCGAAGCCAAGTTTAGCTTCTGCAGCAGCAATAGCATCGGCCAAGTTCTGCAAATCACTTTCTGAAGCCAGTGGGTCAGTTGCGTATTCGGTCATATACAGTTCAAAATTGTCATAGCAGAGCCACTTGCCATCCGAACAATCGCCCTTCAATCCAATCTTCAAAGTGTGGTCTGTAACGGTCACGCTGAGGGTGTTTACATATTCACCCTTGGTGAATGCAGCAGCGGCAGCACTCTGCGAGCTAATGCCATCAGGCTTTGCCAAAACGCCTATTTCCACACTATTAGCATAGAGTTTCACGTCTGTACCCGAAGAAAAGCCCTGCATCTTCAGCGTATAAGTACCATTGGGCAAATTCTCAATTGTTTGGTAAACGTTAACAGTTCCATTCCAAACCTGAGCATTGTAATTGCCTTTTTCTTGGTTCTTGTCATCACCATAGGCAATATTAGTCCAGCCTGATTTGTTGTAACTTACTCTCAGATTACGGCTAATATTGGCCTCTTTAATATAATAGGTGGCATCGGCAGGATTCTCTTCAGTAGCAGCTTCCAGCATGTTGTCACGATCTGTCTTGGAAAGGAAATACCACTGAGCAAACGTGCTATTAGCATTGGCAGCATTGCTTTCTACTTTGGTGTTACCAGCCAAAGCTGTTACGAAAGCATTTTCTCCAGTTGAAATGCTATACTTCCCATCACCCAAAGCAACAATATCCAACTTTGTAGAAGGCTGGTCTACATAGCTACCATTAAAGAAATGGTCTGTGCTGTTATTATAAGTGTGAGAATCGAGTGTGTATTTACCGTCGGCAACTGCCACGGTAAAAGGAATACCATGGTTAATGATGGAAGCATGTGTGCCCCAGTCATTGGCACCACCAAGGAACTTTCCAGTAGCAGCATTCATAATATAGAAATCACCTGCAGCAATCTCGCTGTAGAATGAAGGAGCAGATGCACTGGCAACGTTTACCGTACAAGATGCAGAAACGTCCGAGCCATCGTTGGCTGTTGCTGTGATGGTAGCACTTCCTTCACCAATTGCTGATACAATGCCAGCTGCTGTGACAGTTGCAACAGTTTCGTCTGAAGAAGACCATGTGAAGGTCTTGTCATCGGCGTTATCGGGAGTGACGGTGGCGGTGAGCGTCAGAGCATCACCCGTTGTCAGATCAGCTGAAGTCTGGTTCAGCTCAATGTCAGAGACTTTGACACCAGCATATTCTGCAATGGTAACGTTCTTAATGGCCATCCAGTTGAAGGTGGCATCGTTTGCACTTTCAATACCAATCTCAAGAACGCCGTTAGCATCAACTTCAGCAGCCAGGTTCATTGTACCTGCTATACCGTTAGTGCATGCTGAGCCATTGGCAGCGATATCCTTGGTCTCACTGTTCACGTAGAACGTAGCACCAGAAACGGCGGCACCACTCTCGTTAAGTACGCGGACAAGTGCAGATACGGAATACTTCTCGCCAGGGTTCAGACCCTCAAGGCGATAATAAAGCTTACCAGCGCCAAGAGGAGTACCACTCTCTACCCAATCCTGAATGAACGGTTTGGTCATTTTTGAACCGTCTGTATCACCTTCAGTTGACCATGTGTTGCAGGCAAGTGCACCTTTTTCTGTTGAAACAGCCCAACCGAAATCTTTATCAGTAGATATTTGTCCTGTAGCGATAATCGCATAGTTATCAATAGAGGTGCGAGCCTTTGCAAATGCCGCTAATGCTGCAGTATAATTATCTAATGTTGCATTACTTTCAAAAGTGCTGACAGCATTATTAAGTTCTGTTTCAACGGAAGAGGACATATTACCTGTCGGCTTCTTGGCAAGCAACTTCTGGACAATAGCATCGGGAATTGTCCCGCCACTTCCTAAATTGAGCAAGAGTTTGAAGTTGTCAGTTTTAAACCAAAAAGCATCATCATAAGAGTCTGCGCTATTGCTATTACGAACACCAATAGTCACATTCTTTGCTTCTGTCAGACTGAATGTTGTGCTAACTGAAATAAATGTATTTTCTACCGTTGGGTTTACTGTGCTTTTGCTTATTTCTTCTTCCCCAGAACTTACATATAAGGTAAAATTACCTCCCGTAGAAGCAGCTAATGCTGATAATGTGTAATCTCCAGACGGTAAATTCTCAATGGTTTGGTAGATTGGGTATCCATGCCACCACGTATTAAATAAGAATTTCCCATCCTTTCCCTCTGTCGCATGATCTCTTACCCAAGTGTCTTCTGCAGTTTGGGTAGTCCAACCAGTCCAGTCGCCAGTTTCAAACGATGGGTTTTGAATGTAGAGGTCTGTGATGTCTAACACATCATCAGCCCACGTCGTTGCGGATGCCCCCATCAAGGCGCACGCCGCGATTAAAAGTTTTAGTTTTCTCATACTTAAATGATTTTTGTTAGTAAATATTGTTAATTAAAAAAGATTTGTATCGGATTTCGTTATTTGTCAATCAGTATAAATGATTTCCTGTTAGTTGTTTATCTTACCACCCAGTTTTCGATTTTTGTATTAGGAAGCCTTCCTATGTGTACTTATTCTTAAGCATAAATATACAAATGTTCGTGTCAAGCAGATATTGATTTTTCATCTTCAGAATTCAATCAAATCTCTTGTTACTCCAGAAGTCCTCGCCTCGTGTATATGCCTTATTTCTTCTTCGACAGGTGTTCCATCGTCCCAGGAATTGTTCAGTCCATCGAAAAAGCTCATGTCAGTTTTTCTTCTCTCTACCTTCTTGGTGAGGGATTCTGACAGTCGGCTGATTATGTCGAGCTTTACCTCTTTACTTAGCGGGGCAAGCATCCCCATATACCAATCAGCATAATTTGTTGTCTTAGTAAGCGTATGCATATTTATTTGGTTCTTGTCAGAAAATATTGTTAATTAAAAAGATTGGTCCAATTCCCTCAAGACCTTTTCCAGGTCAATGCGCGCACGTTGGCGCCAGTGGAGGCCATCAGCAGCCGTGGAGTGATGTGCTCCATCTCGGTAACAGGCGTTTCTTTCGCTGATAATAGTTTTGACCTACAAAAGTAGTAAATAATCAGGTAGGTTGGCCAAGACCGCTGCCGGACTTATGTTTCTTTGTGCTATTTTATGGTTTGTTAACGGCTGCTATTTCGTTTTTCTGTGTACCTTTGCACCATCGAAAACAATAAGAGCAACCGGTATGAAGAGAATCGTCTGTCTGATGATGTGGATTGCCACGCTGACGGTGAGCGGCCAGACGTTCACCGTCGACACGCTGAGCGACGCCGTGTTCGAGCGTATGCAGGGCAAGTCGTATAAGGATGGCTGCACCATTCCCCGCTCCGAGCTGCGCTACCTGCAGCTGTCGCACTACGACGGACTGGGCCACGTCTGCGTCGGCGAGATTGTGTGTAATAAAATGATTGCCAACGACTTGAAGGAAATCTTTCAAGAGTTGTACAAACACAAATATCCGATAGAGCGGATGAGGCTGATTGACGACTATGATGCCGACGACGAACGCTCGATGAGGGCCAACAACACCAGCTGCTTCAACTACCGCCCCATTGCCGGCTCCAAGAAACTCTCGAAGCACTCCCAGGGACTGGCTATCGACATCAACCCGCTCTATAACCCCTGCGTCAGGCAACTGGCCGACGGCACCACCTCGGTACAACCGGCCACGGCGGGGAAATACGTCAGCCGCAACCGCAGGCAGCGATACATGATCGACAAGAGCGATTTGTGCTACCGGCTGTTCGTCAAGCACGGCTTTACGTGGGGCGGTTCGTGGCGCTCGCTCAAGGACTATCAGCACTTTGAACGTTAAAGAATATAAAAGCGCGAAAATACTTGCACAATTTTGGTGCTTTTGTGCCATTTTCTTGCTACCTTTGCACCGCAATTTTCTATAGTGTGTTATGGAATCGTTTCATTGGCTTAAGGACTTGTTTACGACGACAGATTCTGTCGCCCATATTGCGTTGCTCTATGCCGTAGTAATCGCCGTAGGTGTCTACCTCGGAAAAATCAAGTTTTTCGGCATCTCGCTCGGCGTCACCTTCGTACTCTTCGCCGGCATTGTGGCCGGTCACATCGGCTTCACGGCTCCTACCGACATCCTGACGTTCGTTCAGGACTTCGGCCTTATCCTGTTTGTCTTCATGATCGGCTTGCAGGTAGGTCCGGGCTTCTTCGAGAGCTTCGGCACGGCCGGCGTCAAGCTCAACGGTCTGGCCACCACGGCCATTCTGCTGAACATCGCCGTGATGTTTGCCTGCTACTTCATCTTCTTCGACACCTCCGACAAGACGTCGCTGCCCATGATGGTCGGCACGCTCTACGGTGCCGTCACCAACACGCCGGGTCTCGGTGCCGCCAACGAGGCGCTGAGCACGGTGTTCGGCTCCGACGCCCCGCCTATAGCCTCGGCCTATGCCTGCGCCTATCCGCTCGGCGTGCTGGGCATCATCGGGGCCACCATATTAATAAGGTATATCTGCAAGGTGAAGCTCGAGAAGGAAGAGCAGGCCCTGGCCGAAGAGGAAGGCAACAACGTGGCCAAGAAGCCCTACAAGATGCACTTAGAGGTGACAAACAAGTACCTTGAGGGCAAGACGCTGCTGCAGGTTCACGACTTTCTGAACCGCGACTTCGTGGTGTCGCGCATCGTCCACGACGGCGAGCTGTCGATTCCCAACCGCGACACGATATTCCACCTGGGCGACCAGATGCTCATCGTCTGTGCCGAGGCCGACCAGGAAGCCATCACCGCCTTCATAGGCCCTAAGCTCGACATCGACTTCGAGCAGCAGGACCAGCCGCTCGTGTCGAAGCGCATACTCGTCACCAATCCCGCCATCAACGGCAAGACGCTGGCCTCGATGCACTTCTCGAGCGTTCACGGCGTCAACGTCACCCGACTGACGCGTCACGGCATGGACCTCTTCGCGTCGGCATCGCTGCCCCTGCAGGTGGGCGACAGGATTATGGTCGTGGGTCCTGAGGACGCCGTCGACCGCGTGGCCAACAAGATGGGCAACTCCGTGCGCCGACTCGACGCGCCGAACATTGCCACCATCTTCGTCGGCATCTTCCTCGGTCTGCTCTTCGGCTCGCTGCCCATCGCTATCCCCGGCATGCCCGTGCCCCTGAAGCTCGGTCTGGCCGGCGGTCCGCTCATCATCGCCATCCTCATCGGCCGCTACGGCTACAAGATAAAGCTCGTGACCTACACCTCGACGTCGGCCAACATGATGCTGCGCGAGATTGGTCTGGTGCTCTTCCTCGCCTCGGTGGGCATCAAGGCGGGTGCCTCGTTCTTCGAGACGGTCGTCCAGGGTAACGGTCTCTACTACGTGCTGACCGGCTTCCTCATTACCGTCATCCCCATTCTGATTGTCGGTCCGATAGCCCGTCTGCGGTTCAAGTTCAACTACTTCACCATAGCCGGTATGGTGGCCGGCAGCTACACCGACCCGCCCGCGCTGGCTTACGCCAACAGCATCTGCTCGAAGGATGCCCCGGCACTGGGCTACTCGACGGTCTACCCCCTGTCGATGTTCCTCCGAATACTGACGGCGCAGCTGGTGGTGCTCTTCTTCTGTGGATAACGAAAATAAAATAATAATACACGACAATGAATAAATTCGGATTACTTTGCGGCGCGTTGCTGCTGTCGGGAGCCTCAACGGTGTTCGGCCAGGGAGCCAAGAACATCGTCATCAACGAGGTGCTGACCAACAACACCGCCAGCATCCTTGACGAATTTGGCGAGCACGAGGCGTGGATAGAGCTGGAGAACACATCGTTCACCACCTACAACATCCGCGGCATGTACCTGACGACCGACCGCAGCGTGCTCGACCAGCAGATGAGCGTGCCCGACCGCATCAAGCGCATGAGCGTCATCCCCTCGGGCGACGCCCGCACCAGCCTTGGAGGCCGGCAGCACATAGTATTCTTCACCGGCTCCAACCCCGCCCGGGGCAAGCTGCACCTCTCGCTGAAGGTTCCCATGTCGGAGCCCGTATGGATAGCCCTCTACAACGGCAATGCCGTCGAGCTGATCGACTCCGTCACCGTGCCTGCCCTGGCCGCCGACCAGTCGTTTGCCCGTCAGGGTAAGAAGTGGGCGGTGAAGTCGGCCCAGAACGTCACGCCCGGCACCGAGAACTTCATCAAGACCGACGAGACGAAGGACGCCAAGCTGAAGCGTGAGGACCCCTACGGCTTCGGCATCACGCTGCTCGCCATGGGCATCGTGTTCACCTGTCTGGCCGTGCTGTTCCTGTTCTTCACCCTCTTCGGCATGCTCATGCGCCACATGGAGACCGCCAAGAAGGTAGCCAACGCGCAGCCCATCAAGCCCATCACCAAGACCGTGGAGAAGACGGCTGAAACCGTCCACAAGACGGGTGTCATCCTGCAGGAGGGCCTCAAGACGAAGGGTATTGACAAGGAAGTCTACATGGCCGTCATCGGTATGGCGCTGAAGCAGTATGAGGACGACGTCCACGACGTGGAGTCGGGCGTCATCACCATCAAGGAGAAGACCTCTTCGCCCTGGAACGACGAGTTCCACCAGATGACTCAGTTCCACGTTTGAGAAGTGAAGTAATCGAAACATCGAAATATCGAAACATCGGAAAACCGTAACAGTAAATACAAGAGATGAACAAGTATCAGTATAAAGTACAGGGTGTCGACTACGAAGTAGAGATTGAAGAAGTAGAAGGCAACATCGCGAAAGTAAACGTGAACGGCATACCGTTCGAAGTAGAGATGCAGAAGCCCATCAACGCCGCCAAGCATCCCACCATGGCCCGCCCGAAGATAGAGGCCCCGAAGCCCGTGGCTCCCGCGCCCGCTCCGGCTGCAGCCCCTGCACCGGCCCAGGCCGCAGCCCCCGCCGGTGCCGGCAATGCCGTCAAGGCTCCGCTGCCCGGCACCGTAACCGACATCAAGGTCAGCATCGGCCAGCAGGTCAGCGTCGGCGACATCGTGCTCGTGCTCGAGGCCATGAAGATGCAGAACAACATCGAGGCCGAGTATGCCGGCACCGTCACCTCCATCACTGTCAAGCCCGGCGAGACCGTCATGGAAGGCTCCGTGCTCCTGACCATCGGATGAAGAAGTGAAAAGTGATAAGTGAAAAGTGAAAAGCTATGGATCTTGGACAGTTTATCATACAGAACTTCAATGAGTTCCTTACCTACACGGCGTTTGCCAACGCCACCGTGGGCAACCTCATTATGATAGCGGTTGGCGCCTTCTTCATCTGGCTTGCCATCAAGAAAGACTTCGAACCGCTGCTGCTCGTCCCCATCGGACTGGGCATCATCCTCGGCAACATACCCTTCCGCGCCGACGCCGGACTGGAGATAGGCCTCTACGAGGACAACTCCGTGCTGAACATCTTCTATCAGGGCGTGCGCCAGGGCTGGTACCCGCCGCTCATCTTCCTCGGCATCGGTGCCATGACCGACTTCACCGCCCTGCTGGCCAACCCGAAGCTCATGCTCATCGGCGCCGCTGCCCAGTTCGGCATCTTCGGTGCCTACATGGTGGCCCTCGCCCTCGGCTTCGAACCGTCGCAGGCCGCAGGTATCGCCATCATCGGCGGTGCCGACGGACCCACGGCCATCTTCCTGTCGTCGAAGCTCGCGCCGAACCTGATGGGAGCCATCGCCGTCTGCGCCTACTCGTATATGGCACTCGTGCCGCTGATCCAGCCGCCACTCATGCGACTGCTCACCACCCAGAAGGAGCGCACCATCAAGATGAAGCCCGCCCGCAGCGTCTCGCAGACCGAGCGCATCCTCTTCCCCATCATCGGACTGCTGCTCACCACGTTCATCGTCCCCAGCGGTCTGCCCCTGCTCGGCATGCTCTTCTTCGGCAACCTGCTGAAGGAGTCGGGTAAGACCACCCGTCTGGCCAAGACCGCCGGTGCAGCCCTGAACGACATCGTCGTCATGCTGCTCGGACTCACCGTGGGCTGCTCGACGCAGGCCTCCGAGTTCCTCACCATGAACACCGTGTTCATCTTCATCATCGGAGCCTTCGCCTTCGCCATCGCCACGGCCTCGGGCGTCTGCTTCGTCAAGGTGATGAACCTGTTCCTGCCGAAGGACAAGAAGCTGAATCCGCTGATTGGCAATGCCGGCGTCTCGGCAGTGCCTATGGCCGCCCGCATCTCCAACAACCTCGGACTCGAGTACGACCGCCACAACTTCCTGCTCATGCACGCCATGGGTCCGAACGTTGCCGGTGTCATCGGCTCGGCAGTAGCTGCCGGTGCCCTGCTTGGTTTCCTTTCATAACCCTAAGCCCATGAACCTCGTACGCATACAGCGCAGCCTGACCCTGCCGAACGATGTCAGCACCATTCCGCAGCTGAACGAGTTTATCGACTCGTTCTGCGAGGAGGCCGGCATCGGCATGGAGAAGACCATGAGCCTGAACCTCGCCCTCGAGGAGGCAGTGGTCAACGTCATGGACTATGCTTATCCGAAGGGCACGGCAGGCAGCGTCAGCGTCGACGTCCGGACGGACGCGGACGGCATCGTCTTCGTCATCACCGACAATGGTATACCCTTCGACCCGACGGCCATGAAGGATGCCGACACCACGCTGCCGCTCGAGGAGCGAAGCATCGGCGGACTGGGCATCTTCCTGACGCGCCAGATCATGGACGACATCAGCTATGACCGTAGCAACGGCAGGAACATCCTGACCCTGAAAAAGAACATTAACAACGAAAGCAAACAATAAATTAACTGTATTATGACAATAGACATCAGAGAAGAGAATGGCGGATACGTCGCATCGTTTGACGGACGCCTCGACACCCCTGCAGCCATCAAGGCTCAGCAGGACATCGTTGAACTGACTGAGAATGCCGACAAGGAGATCATCCTCGACTGCACCAACCTCGAGTACATCAGCAGCTCCGGCCTCAGGCTGTTTCTCGCCCTGCGCAAGGAGACATCGGCCAAGGGCGGAAAGGTCATCGTCAAGAACATCAACGACGAAATCAAGAAGGTGTTCCAGATGACAGGCTTCTACAACCTCTTTACCATCCTCTAAGGGTGGAGTATTCCTGGTCTCTGTATCATATAGAAGAGGCAACCCGGTCGGGCTGCCTCTTTTTGTGTTCACAACAGATCCTGCAATCGCTTGAAGGCAGGCGTGAGCAGCGTCGTCTCTATCTCCTGTCCCGACGGCGAACGGAAGATACACCGGTGCTGCTTGGGCAGGAGCGTACAGATATGATGGACATTCACCAGCGTGCTGCGGTCAGCCCGAACGAACATGTCCGGACTGAGCATCTTCTCTAAGGCGCCAAGCCCCAGCAGGACGATGTTCTTGTCGTGGAAGGTGACGATTTGCGAATAGTTTCCTTCACCCTTGAAGTAGACGATGTCCTTCACGTCGACCACTATCGTACCGCTGGCCGTGCGCAGCGTCAGGCGCTGCTCGAAGGTGTTCTCCGTCATCTTCACGATGTCCTTGGCCAGATTGCTGGCCTTGACCTCTTCTATGGCTTTCTTGCGGATAGCCTCAATCTGCTCTTCCCGCTGCAGTTTCTCCCGCTGCAGCCTGATCATGCGCCGGCGGTTGCGCCGCTTCTCATACCATCGGGTAGCGGCCCATACGGCCATCGACAGTAGAAGTAATCCCGTTACCCACACCCACCAGTGCTGCCACCAGCGGAGCGGCGGACTGATGAAGGTGTCCTCCTCGCCAATCGCCAGCAGTCCGGCTGGGCGGAACGAGGTCATCTGTTCCACGCCGGGCAGCCAAACGGTGCCGTCGCCCGTCTCTGCCATCATGGCCTTCAGCGGCTCTGTCATGGTGAAGCCGTTCAGGTGGTTGAAGAACTGGGGGCTGCTCAGCCTGCAGTCCTTGTCAATACGGCTCACCAGCAGGCCGTCGACCACCGCCACCACCAGATAGCCTTTGGGCGAGACGTGCAGCGAACGCACCTCGTGGCCGCTGAGCAACGGCAGCTGGGGATTGAGCGGTTCTACCTGTCCGTGCCTGACGACGAACACGGAGTCGGCCGATGCAAAGAACACATTACCGTGCACGTCCTGATCCATTGCCGAGATGATGAGCTTCTGGTCCCGGTAAGTCGTTTTGTTCAGACGATGCTGACGGTCTATGCTGAAGAGTCCGGAGCTGCTGCCTATCCACAGCAGGCCGTCGCCGTCGCAGGCCGAGCACCACGGATGCAGAATCTCTGTGGTCAGCGTGTCGAGGGCTGCCGTTGCAGGGTCGTAGGCAAAGATGCTGTTGCGGTTGCCCGTAATCAGTTTCCCCCAGGCTTGTCCGACGAACTGATAGCGGTCGCGGGGCAGTCGCAGCCAGCTGAGGCTGTCGTTCGTGATGCACGCCACGTCGCCATTACCGGCCATATAAACGTTGCGCCCTATCCTGACGGCGCTTGAGGCATAGAACTGTTCCGGATTGTCGTCAACCAGCTTGTCGCCGACGAGGAGCTTCCCGTTCAGCGTTCCCGTGACCACCTGTTCCTGGGCGTCGATGGCCACTGCCCTCACGATGTCGTTTTCATCGCTCAGCTGGTGGTTGGTGAAGCTACGGTTGAAGAAGCAGTAGACGCCCTGATAGGTGGCCACCCAGAGGCGGTCCCAACGGTCGACCATCACGTCGCGGATAAGATTGATGCCGGTAACAATCTTTTTGACGGTCGGCGAAGCCTTCGGGCTGCCTATCCCCTCGCAGAGGTAGACCGTGTGCTCATCGGCTACGACGATACCCCCAGAGCGGAGCGTTCTGACCGTAAGCCCGTAGCTGGCAGCCGTCCAGTCTGCCTGCAGCAGTTGCGTCAGGCCGTCATTGCCGAGTTTGTAGATACCGTCGGAGGCGAAGGCCAGCAGGGCAGCGTCGGTACGCAGAAGCGTATAGACGTCGCTGCGGTCGGTGAGCCATACCGGAGCCTTGGCGGCTTTCGTGATTCTGCAGACGCCCTTCTCCACAGGCAGCAGCACTTCGTCGGCTGTCGGGTCAATGAATAGCTTCCGGTCGGGCGTCATCTCGTCTAACAGGGTGTCTTCGCAGAGCGATTCCATGCCCTGCTCCGTCATTCGGCAGAGGCGGCGGTGCTGCTCCAGGCTGTCTTCCATCAGCACATAGCCGTTAGGCAGACTGCCGGCGTTCAGGTTGTTCAGCAGCCAGTGGCCTTGCGGGTCAAGGGGCTTTGGAATCGCCTCGTCGTAGCTCACCTTCCACTGTCGGAAGAACCCTAATGCCCTCACCTCGTCGCCCACTTCGGCAAACCCCACGATGTTCAGCCGCCGCCCTTTCAGGAAGGGTGTGAACTCACGGCCGTCGAAACGGACGAATCCCGACAGCGTACCTATATAAATATACCCGCGCGAGTCTTGCCACAGCCGTTCGGTCTGCATCTGTGGCAGTCCGTCCTGGGTGATGTATCGCCGGTAGGTCAGCCGGCTCTCCAGTGATTGGGTTGGATTTGCGTTCCCCGTCAGTGTCAGGCTCAGGCATAGTGCCAGGCCGACAAGGAATGTCAGTTTGGACGTTTTCATGTTGCGAAGTTACTAAAAATTGCAGAATCAGCCAAACATTCGCCGAAATTTATTATCCCGCCTATGGAGTTCGTCAAAAATATGGGGCTGTTCATCAAAATCATAACTCCTGAAGAGTATGATTCAAGCACTTCTGCGATAAATCGGGAGTACAGGCTAAGGTAGTATATTCCTGGACTGTAAATATTTCATAATGGATGAAAAGAACCGTCTTACCTGCCGACAAAGAGCCGGAAGGTCGGCTGACTAATAGTCGCCAGACTGGTTGACTATATGTCAGCCGGTTGACTGACATATAGTCGGCCATAACTATATACGGCAGTTTCTATTAGTATCCCCCATCCTTTTCATTGCTTTCCCCTATCCTTCAGACATTTAACCATAGGGGATTGATGTCTTATCGACGGCTGTAGACTATGGTCTGGCCTATCTTGCGGCCCACGAGATAGGCATTGGGCTGGGAGCAGAAACGGTCCAGCCACTTCTGGGCCATGTACTTCGTCAGGCCGAAGTAGCCTTGGAGGTTGCCACGGGTGATGACGTCGTGGGTCTTGAACCACTCGTCGAGCCCGGCTTTCATCTGTTCCTCGGTGTATTGAGCCGAGTGTCCCACGTTACCGCGCCCTGTAGCGTTCACATAGTGACAGCCATGAGGCTTTAACTGCTTTAGTAATTCCTTGTCGGGCGTGAAGCCTACGTTTTCGATGATCACGTTATTACCCGTGATCTTCGAGGGGTCGGTGAAGTGTGGCTTCACTTCCTGCCCTTGCTCGTCTAAGCGCTTGCGGAAGCCGAGTTTCAGGAAGAAAGTGCCGAGACCCTCGATATGTACGCGGTGATTGTCCGTCAGTTGCCCAACGATGAGCCGCTGTAGCAGTGAAAGCGCCGAGCCCATAATCTCCGGCCCGATGAGGTTGTGCCCCAGTTGCTTCAGCAGGTATTCCTTGCCTACGGTTGCAGTGGCCTCGTGTCGCACCTGATAGGTGTCGTTGCCGTCGGCATCCTTCAGAGGATTGCGGTGTACGCTGAACTTGATTTTGTATCCCATAGTCTGACTGTTTTGTTTATTGTGCGCAAAAGTACGCATTATTTTCCGAACGACAAAGAATTTCAACGAAAAGCATTGCCCCGCCCGCCGAGTTCGTCATTCACAGGTGCCAGTTCGTCAAAAAGGGCCTCCAAAAAGCATGCGCTTCTGAGGTTATTTCGTATTTTTGCAGAATAATAGAAACAAAACTACGAATATGAGACAAGCAAGACTATTTTTGATGATGGCATTCATAGCGTTTGCCACGGAAGTCGGCGCCCAAGAAGACAACAGTGAGTCCTGGTCGTCCATGAAGGCCACGCCGCTGACCTTCGAGGCTATCGAGCCGGCAAGCATCTGTTTCGAAAACCATGCCGCAGGACCTGTGACCTATCGTGTGAACGACGGGGAGCCGCAGGAGATAGCCGCTGGCGACGAAGAATGGATAGACCTGGACAATCCCGGCGACAAGGTGTGCTTCTATGGCGACAACGCGAGTTATACGGGTACGATCGGAAATTCTTATCGTTACAGTTCCATCTACGATGATGGATACGGTGAATACGAAGACGGGCATTACTATGTGTATGGCAACATCATGAGTCTGGTAAATTCTACCGACTTCGCAACGGCGACGACGCTGACGGGTTCCAATGCCTTTGCATACTTGTTTAACAACCGATCATGGGATAACACGGAAATGAAGAGTCATCCCACGAAGGACCTTGTGCTGCCCGCCACCACGCTGACGGCAGACTGCTACGAGGGGTTGTTCTACAAATGTAAAGGACTGACGCGGGCACCCGCACTGCCCGCCACCACGCTGGCAGCAAACTGCTACAAGGAGATGTTCAGGGAATGTACCAACCTGGAGGCCGTCACCGCACTGCCTGCCACCACGCTGGCTTCATCTTGCTATTCCGAGATGTTCTATGGTTGTACGGGTGTTACCACTGCCCCTGCCTTGCCCGCCACCACGCTGACCATTAACTGTTATCAGAGAATGTTCAGCGGCTGTACCAGCCTGGATGCTGCCCCAGCACTGCCCTCCACAAACTTGGCGCAAGGCTGCTATCAACAGATGTTCCAAGGCTGCACCAACCTGAGCGCAGCCCCCACACTGCCAGCCACTACGCTGGCATACTACTGCTATGATTACATGTTCAGCGGTTGTGCGTCGCTGAAGGAAGCCCCTGCACTGCCCGCCACCGTCTTGACGAGCAGTTGCTATTATGGGATGTTCGTCGCATGCACGTCGCTGACATCAGCCCCCACGCTGCCAGCTACGGAGATGGCCGGGAAATGTTATGAGGCGATGTTCAGCGACTGCACGTCGCTGACAGCAGCCCCTGCCCTGCCCGCGCTGCAACTGGCCGATGAATGTTACAGTGGCATGTTCAGCGGTTGTACAGCACTGACGACGGCACCCGACCTGCCCGCCCTGCAACTGGCCGACGGATGCTACAGCGGCATGTTCAGCGACTGTTCAGCACTGACGACGGCTCCCGACCTGCTCGCCTCGAAACTGCGAGACAACTGCTATGAGGATATGTTCAAAGGCTGCACAAATCTGAATGCCGTCAAGTGCCTCGCCAGCAGCATATCTGCCGAGGACTGCACCTGTTCGTGGCTCGAGGACGTCAGCCCTACGGGCACATTCACCATGGCCGCCAGTGTCAGATGGAAGGAAGGCGAGGACGGTATACCCACGGGATGGACCGTCGTGGAGACGAACGAGCAGGTGCTGGCGCCAACACGCTTCTACAACAGAAAGGACAAGGTATACGACTACTGGACAACATTCTACCATCCGACGGCGAACTTCGAGGCCGATGCCAGCACCACCGTCTACACGGCTACCGTCAACGGCGACGTGCTGGACCTGACAGAAGTGGCCGATGGCATCATCATGGCTGGACAGGGCGTGCTCCTGAAGTCATCGAAAGCCAGCATGACACTGACGCTTACCAGCCAAACCGGCACCGCCAGCTATTACGACGGCAACCAACTGCTGGGGTCGGCTACCGATATTGAGCAGGAAAGTCATACTTCATACTATGTGTTTGATGATGGTTTTGATGAACCGACATTCGATGACTTTAGTTATGACGTGATTCCCGCACAGACAGTCTATATCAAGTTGAGTGACGCCGAGGAGGTGTTCTGGATAGACGTCCTCCCACCAGACAGCACCCTCTCTGGCGATGCCAATGGCGACGGCAAGGTTGACATAGCCGACGTTGCCGAGATTGTCAATTATCTTATGGACAGTCCCTCAGCTCTGTTCAACGCGGCTAATGCCGATGCCGATGATGACGGCGAAGTGACGCCCGACGACGTCGTAGCCGTCGTCAACATGATTCTGGAAAACATTAATCACTAATAACAAAAAAGCAACAATGAAAACAGAAAAGAAGAAAAAAGAGTATGCGGCTCCGCTGATGGAGACCGTCCAAATCACTGACATGGAGCAGCTGCTGGCTGGCAGCGAAGGGCCCAACACAATTACCGATCTCGACGACTATGAAGGCGGTCTTGACCCGTTCCAGTTTTAGGCCGTCACAGTGTTCCACCTTTTTTAATATAAGAAGACAATGAAGACAATGAAGTTTTTCTCCATGGCAGCAGTGGCCCTGACGATGGCCGCCTGCAGCCAGGACGACAGCACCGCCGACTTTCAGAACACACCGAAGAGCAAGGGCATCGCGTTCACCGCTACCGTCGGGCTCGATGCCGATGCCACTACCCGGGCACTATGGATAGACGATGATAACAACAGGCTAATTGCCAAATTTGTGAAAAACGAGACCATGGCACTCGTTTACAAAATCGGCAGCCAGTCGTACAACACAACGGCCAAAGTCACTGATGTCGACGAAGAGACGGGAGCTGCTACCATCGCCGCCACCCTCGAGGACGGCGTCGTCAACGGCACCGAACTGACCATCATCTACCCCTCTACGGCAGCCGACGGCGCCACGGGCAACATCAAGAGCGGTCTGCTCGCCGAGCAAACCGGCCTGGGAGTCAATCCCGCTGCCAATGTGTTCCTCGACGTGCGCAAGGGTACCGGCATCGTGTCGATTTTCGGCGACCAGGCCGTGATGGGCAGCGCCACGAAGCTCAAGGCCCAGTATGCCTTCTGCAAGTACACCCTCGGCCTGTCCGCCGGTACGCTACAGCCCCTCTACATCAAGGACGATGCCACGGGCGAGATCATTACCACCGTCACGCCTAATAACCCATCGGAAAATGTCTGGGTGGCTATGGAGCCCGCCATCTCGAAGGCGTACAAGTTCGAGCTTACCGGCGCTTACAACAAGATTCTCAAGGTAGGCACCGCAACCCTCCAGGCCGGCAAGTACTATCGTACCGAACTGCCCGCCCGCTATCCCCTGGAAATGTCGGAGCTCGAGAAGGGTATCGACGAGGGCTGTATCATTGCCGGAAACGGTAAGATCTATATGAACAAGTTAGGCGCCTCTCAGGCATCAGAGACGGCCGAGGCCATGGTAGCCCTCATCGGCCAGACCGAGAACAACACCTACGGCCTGGGCTTCGCGCTCGAGAACGTCACCGACAATGTCAACTCTGGCTATTACTGGAGCAAGACGGCCGAAGTCGTCGAAGCCTGGGCAGCCAAGCATCCCGTTGAGGGCGGCACCTGGCGCCTGCCTTCCGAGACCGACTGGCAGATGATGTTCTCCGGTTGTCAGATAAACGGCGACCAAGTGGCCATTGGTTCCTCCAAGTGTACCATCAACGGCTTCAAGCAGAAAATCACCGCCGTCGGCATCAACAGGCAGAACATGCCCACCGACAACTACTACCGCACGTCAAAGAGCGCAGGCTGGTACGCCAGCTTCAGCGGCCTCTTCACCGACGATAATGCCAAGGCTGAGTTCTACGGCGATGCCGACATACGCGCATACGTCCGCGCCTGCCTGGCATTCTGACAAGTCCCCGGAACAACCCCCTTTTCTGGTTCCGACATACCGACGGGAGCAGGCTGCAATGCCCGCTCCCGTTCCGTCTGAAACATGAAAAGAGGCCCGCCGAAACTTTTTTCGAAAATAATTGCGGAAAAATTTGCAGGAACGGAAAAAACTTCGTACCTTTGCACCCGCAAACGAAAGGAACGTTAGTGACACAATGGTGCCTTAGCTCAGTTGGTAGAGCATCGGACTGAAAATCCGTGTGTCCCCGGTTCGATTCCTGGAGGTACCACTCCTCCTTTCATTATGAATCCCGCGAAAGTCGCAAGACCGTAGCGGGATTTTTTTCTGTGCAAAAGATGCTGATATTTCATTTTTCTTTTGTACCTTTGCATCCCCAAAAAACTATAAACAGTATGCCAGATAATAATAGCAACAAAAAAGGCGTGCGACGCACGCCACAACCTGTGGACAACACCTACGGACACCTGCAGCCCCAGGCCTTGGAGGTGGAGAAGACCGTCCTCGGTGCCCTGATGATCGACAAGGATGCCTACTCGGTGGTGTGCGAAATCCTACGTCCCGAGAGCTTCTATGAACCCCGTAACCAGAAGGTGTATGCAGCCATCCGCGACCTGGCGATGGCTGAGAAGCCGGTCGACATCGTCACCGTCACCGACCAGCTGGCCAAGTCGGGCACGCTCGACGACGTTGGCGGCCCCGTGTATATTGCCGAGCTGTCAGGGCGCGTAGCCTCGTCGGCCAACATCGAGTATCATGCCAGCATCATCGCGCAGAAGTTCCTGGCCCGGCAGCTCATACAGTTTGCCAGCGACGTTGAGACGAAGGCCTTCGATGAGACCATCGACGTCGACGAGCTGATGCAGCATGCCGAGGGAGCCCTGTTCGAGCTGTCGCAGAAGAACATGAAGAAGGACTACACCCAGATAGACCCCGTCATCAAGAATGCACTTGACGTCATCAACAAGGCGGCTCAGAACAAGGACGGACTGACGGGTGTGCCCACCGGCTATCATAAGCTCGACGACAAGACCTCGGGCTGGCAGGCCTCTGACCTCGTGATTATTGCCGGGCGCCCGGCTATGGGCAAGACATCGTTTGCACTGTCGATGGCCAAGAACATTGCCGCCGACTACAAGGTGCCGATGGCCTTCTTCTCGTTGGAAATGTCGAACGTGCAGCTGGTGAACCGCCTGATTTCGAACGCTTGTGAGATTGAGGGCAAGAAGATTCTGAACGGACAGCTGCACCCCGACGAGTGGGACCGGCTGGACAAGCGCGTGAACACGCTGTTGGGAGCTCCGCTCTACATCGACGACACCCCGGGACTCTCGGTGTTTGAGCTGCGCACAAAGGCGCGGCGGCTGGTGCGCGAGCATGGCGTGAAGATTATCATGATTGACTATCTGCAGCTGATGAATGCCAACGGCATGCGCTTCTCGTCGCGTCAGGAGGAGGTGAGCACCATCTCCCGCTCGCTGAAAGGACTGGCCAAGGAGCTCGACATCCCCATCCTGGCACTGAGCCAGCTGAACCGAGGCGTGGAGGCCCGCGAGGGACTGGAGGGCAAGCGACCCCAGTTGTCAGACCTGCGTGAGTCGGGAGCCATCGAGCAGGATGCCGACATGGTGCTCTTCGTCCACCGTCCCGAGTACTACCATATCTATCAGGACGACAACGGGCGCGACCTGCATGGCATGGCGCAGATTATCATTGCCAAGCACCGTAAGGGTGCTACCGGCGACGTGCTGCTGACCTTCCGAGGCGAGTACACGCGGTTTGAGAATCCCGAGGACTCCGGCTTCAGCAAGAAGTCGTCGCCGAAAAGCGGTGAGGGTGAAATCATCGGGTCGAAGTTAAACAATGTAGACGGGGGCGATCCCTTCGTCCCTGGACAGAGCGACCCCTTCGACGGCAATCCGATACCCCTGCCGGGCGATGGCCCGCTGCCGTTCTGAAGTGAAGAGTGAAGCGCTTCGCTAATGAAAAGTGAAAAGTTACTTGGAGTACTTTTCAATAAGACCATCAGCCTGCGAGTCGCCCAGCTCGCGGGCTTTTTGCAGGTTCTTAAGACCGTCGGCTTTCAGACCTTTCTGACACTGGGCAATGCCAAGGAAGAGGTATCCGTCGCTGTGGTCGGGTGCTATCTTGACGCACTCGGTGGCGGTGGCGATGGCCTCGTCGTGAAGGCCGACGCGCACCTGCAGCGAGGCTTTCTCGGCATAATAAAGGTCGTACTGGGGATTCATCTTGATGGCCTGGTCAATGTCGTTGAGGGCCTGCTGGAACAGTCGGCCGCCCACCTCGGCCTGGAAGCGGAGGTAGTAGAAACGGTCGTTGACGGTGGCCATCATGAGCTTCTCGTATTCGTTGAGGTCGGTGACGGCCTTGCGGTTCTGGTTGGCATCCATCAGCACCTGGGCACGGGCCAGCAGGTAGGGTGCCGCCTCCTTCAGATAGGGCTGGTTGAACGTTGACACACAGCTGTCCAAGAGGGCTATCTGGCCGATGGTGTCCTTCAGGGCGGCTTTGCAGCGGGAGGCCTCGTAGAAGAGTTCCGGCGAGCGCAGTTCGCTGCTGAAGAGCGAGGTGTAGATGTCGGCCGACTCGCCGTACTTCTTCTGGGCGAAGAGGATGGCGGCTTGCTGGTGGCGGTAGATGGCCAGTGGATTCAGCTTCTCGGCCTCGCGAGCTTCGCTGAGCGCCTTGTCGAGCGACCAGGGCTCGTAGGGCTCCTGGCTCAGATACACCTCCTTCTGGTAGATGAGCTTCGAGTAGTTGAAGTGGGCTTCGTCCTTCTTGTCGGCCACGCGGATGGCCTGCTCCATGTCGCGTGCAGCGTCGTCGAATTTCTTGTCGACAAGCTCTGTCTGTGCGCGGTAGGTATAGCCGTCGGGCGAGTTGGGGAAGCGGCTGATGAAGTCGTCAATCAGCTGCAGGTATTGTGCAGAGTCTAAGGAGTTCTGGCCCATATAGAGTGCGAGCACGGCCTGGTCGGGGTCGGTGGGCAAGTCCTTCTTGATGTTGGTGCTGCGCAGGGTGGCATCGTTGATGCTCAGACCGTTGATGCGGAGCGAGTCGGCAAAGCGTGCGCTGACGGCGTAGCTCAGCGAGTCGTCCTGGCGGTAGGGCTGCTGCATGAGTCCGACGACCTCGCCGGCGTCGTTCATCAGCGGGCAGCTCGTGGCGCCTTCGGGCATGGTCATGGCCACCGTGTAGTAGGCATAGCTGGTGTTGATAGTCTCCGTCTTGCGGACGATGCCGGCGGGCACCTGTTTCATCTCGCGGTAGGGCAGCAGCCACACCTGAGCGCCCTCAGCAGCATCGGTGGCGGCAATGGTCAGTGGCACGGTCTTCTTGGCCGCTACGCGGAACTTTGCCACGTCGTAGGTCTCGTTGGCGCCGAGCATGCAGGCCACAGGCAGCTCCTTGCCCTGGGCATCGATGACGACGGCCGACGAGGCTCCCTTGAAGGGGCTGAAGCTGCTGACGGCCTCGCCGTCTTCGCCAGTAAAGAATCCGTTCGTACTGCCTATGAGCGTGCCGTCGGCACTGAATGTCTTCAGGGTAAACACCGACTTGGCGGCTTTCTTCGTCCACGAAGGCTGGCTGCTGGCAGTCGCGGTCAGCAGCACACCTATTATTATAATACAGAGTCGTTTCATTGTTTCAATAATTCTTTTGCGTGCTCGATGGCGGCGGCAGTAACGTCGCTGCCGCTGAGCATCTGGGCTATCTCGGTGACGCGCTGGTCGTGACTGAGTTCAGTCATTGTACTGATGGTGCCGTCGGCGCTCTCGGTCTTCGTCACCTTGTAGTGGCTTGTGCCGAGGGCGGCAATCTGCGGCAGGTGGGTGATGCTGATGACCTGGCGGTCGGCCAGTCCCATCTCCTGCATCATGCGGGCCATCTGTTCGGCCACGCGACCGCTGACGCCGGTATCTATCTCGTCGAAGATGATGGTAGGCAGCTTGACGGCGCCGCTGATCATGGCTTTCAGCGAGAGCATGACGCGGGCCACCTCGCCGCCCGAGGCCACCTGAGCGACGGGCTGGAGTGGGGTAGAGGTGTTGGCCGAGAAGAGGAACTGCACCTCGTCCTGTCCGCTGCGGCCAAGCTCCGCCTGAGCAATGTTGATGGCGAAGCGCACGTTGGGCATGCCTAAAGGCACGAGGCGCTCCTGCATCTCGCGCTCAATCTGGCGGGCTGCCTTGGTGCGCAGCTTGGTCAGGGTGTCGGCCTGCTTCTGGCAGCCGTCCTTCAGCTGCTGGCATTGGGCCTTCAGCTCGTCCAGTGCGTCGTCGCTGTTCTCGATGGCCGAGAGCTTCAGCCGCAGCTCTTCCTGCAGTGCGAGCAGGCCGGCAATGGTGTCGGTGTGGTATTTCTTCTGCAGGTCGTAGATGCGGTCGAGGCGGGCGTTGACGGCGTCGAGCTCCGACGGTTCGAAGTCGATGCTGTCAAGATGGCTGTTCACCTCCTGTGCTACGTCCTTCAGCTCGATGTACGTAGAGTCCATGCGCGTGGCCAGTTCGGCGGCAGCAGGAAACACGTTGCCGATTCCCTTCAGGGCGCTCATGGCGCTGCGCAGCAGCTGTACGGCTCCCGTCTCGTCGCCCGACAGCGCGTTATCGGCCTCGTAGAGAGCGCCCTTGATGTCCTCAGCGTGAGTCATCGTCTCGCTCTTCTGCTCCAGCTCCTCCTGTTCGCCGTCTGTGAGGCGTGCTTCGCTGAGCTCGTTGTATTGGAATTTCAGGAAGTCAGCGTTCTGTCGGTTCTGCTCGATGTCGTTCTCTAACTGCTCCAGCTGCCGGCACGCCTTGTTGTAGGCGTCGTACGCCTCCCTGTAGTCTTTCACGTGCTGGTCGTCGGCGGCAATGATGTCGACCACCGACAGCTGGAAGTCCTGCTGGCGGAGCAGCAGGTTCTTGTGCTGCGAGTGTATGTCGACCAGCTGTTCGCCCAGTTCCTTGAGCGTCTGCAGTGCGACGGGCGTGTCGTTGATGAAGGCTCGGCTCTTGCCGGCGGCGGTCAGCTCGCGGCGGACGATGGTGTCGTTGGCGTCGTACTCGATATCGTTGTCGCTGAAGAAGGGCTCCATGCTGTAGCGCGACAGGTCGAAGTGGGCCTCGATGACGCACTTGTCGGCTCCCTGCTTCAGCGCCTTCGAGTCGGCGCGCTGTCCCAGGAGCAGTCCTATGGCTCCGAGTATGATGCTCTTGCCCGCACCCGTCTCGCCGGTAATCACGGAGAATCCGGGGTGCAGTTGGATATCGAGCTTGTCAATGAGTGTGAAGTTCCTGATGTATAGCTGTCTGAGCATAATCTCTATTGCTTGATTTTCTCCCACGAATTGTTCTGGGAGGCATTGATGGAGAACAGGATGTCGTAGACTGACTCCTTCTCCTTCTGCGTGCCCTTGCCTTTATAGATGTTGGCCAGCTCCTCTTTCTTGTAGTCGGTCCAAATCTGGGGCAGCAGACTGAGCGGCTTGTCCTCGTGGGCTTTCTTCAGGCCGTTCTCAATGGCGGTAGTCACCTCGGTGCGGCCTCGCTCAACGTTGTTGGCCATCTCGTCGAGTCCCTTACGGTAGTAGTCGTACTGCAGCTGCCGGAAGGGCTTCATGGCCTCGTCCAGATAGTCGTTGATGATGGCGAAGCGGTTGCGTGAGTCCTCGAACGACTTCCAGCCCGGAAAGCCCAGGTCCTGGGCGTTGTTCACCAGATACATGCAGCGCTGCAGCACGTCGGTGCCGCCTAAGGGCGAGAACGTGTCGAGGTTGATGCCGATGATGAGGTAGGCGTAGTAGGCGAAGAGGGCCGTCAGCTGGTTGTCAACCGTCTCGTCGTTGAAGTTCAGCTGGTCAAACTGTGCGAAGGTGAACTGGAAGCTCTTGTCGGTATTGTTGTAGATGGTTGTGGTGTAGGCCGAGTTGAAGACGGGGCGGTTGGCCTGTATGGTGGCCGTACACTCGAAGCGGTTCTCGGCCTGCACGTACTTGTCGACGGTGATGTTGAAGTTGCACGTGATGCGCTCGTTCTTCTGGAACTGCAGGGCGGTCCACTGGCGCTCGTTGACAAACTGCTCGAGCGTCTGCTTCAGGTTGTCGAACACCGATGCATCGGTGCCCTGCACCTTCGAGTGGTTGATATTAATCTTTGCTTCCAACTCCTGACAGTGAACGTCGAGAGCCGGAAGCAGCAGAAGGGCAACAGCTATGAGCAGTCTGGTCATTTGTTCAAAGTAGCTTCACGCAGGCGGATGCGCGTCAGCACCTGCTTGGTGTTGTAGGTGAAGTCGCCGCCCAGAATCCAACCGTAGTAGCCTGGGTCGAAGCGCAGCACGTCGGCTACGGGCTTGCCCTTGTGCTTGCCGAAGTTGAACACCTCGGTGCGCACGCCGTTGACCTCCTGCCAGATGATGCGCCCGGCGAAGTCGACGTTGTCGTTCACCTTCGAGAACTCTGCGAGCTTGTCCATATCGTTCTCGAGCACCTTCTCCGGGTCTTCGTTGGCACCGGGGGCATACTTGTCGAGCTCGCCCATGAGCACGCGGTAGGTGGCCTCGGTGTCTTGGTCGGCGCGGTGGGCCTCGAAGTCGTCCTCCATCTTGCGGCCGCAGTAGAACTTGTAGGCAGCGGCCAGGTTGCGGCGCTCCATCTTGTGGAAGATGGTCTGTGCGTCGATGAGGCGGCACTTCGTGAAGTCGAAGTCGATGCCGGCACGCAGGAATTCCTCTGCCAGCAGGGGCACGTCGAAGTGGTTGGAATTGAAGCCGGCAATGTCGCTGCCCGTGAACACCTCGCAGAGCTTGGTGCTCAGTTGCTTGAATGTCGGCTTGTCCTTGACGTCATCGTCAGAGATGCCCGTCAGTTGCGTGATGATGGGCTCGATGGACCGTTCGGGATTGATAATCTCGTCGCCTCGTTCCTCGCGGCCATCGGGGTACACCTTAATATATGATAGCTGTATGACCCGGTCTTTCACCAAGTCGAGTCCGGTGGTCTCCAGGTCGAAGATGACCAGCGGCTTCGTCAAATTCAGTTTCATTCTTTTTCTTTCTTCTTACTACTCAACTCCTTACTACTCAACTCCTCATCTCCTCAACTCCTCATCTCCTCATCTCCTCATCTCCTCATCTCCTCAACTCCTCATCTCCTCATCTCCTCAATCATTAATCAGCATCGGCATCATCAGCATGAGCACATCCTGACCGTCGGGCTGCTCAGAGGGCAGAACCAGGCCGGCGCGGCTGGGGTCGGCCAGCTGGATGATTACCTCTGGACAGTCGAAGTTGCCAAGAACCTCGATGAACGAAGAACCCTTGAAGCCGATGCTCATGGGCTGGCCGTTGTAGTCGCACGTCATGCGCTCGGTAGCCGTCTTCGAGAAGTCGTAGTCCTCGGCATCAAGCTGCAGGGTGCTGCCCTCGACGTGGAATCGGATGAGGTTGCTTGACTCGTTGGCAAACGGCTGAACGCGGCGTAGGGCGGCCAGCAGGCCGTTGCGGTCGGCGCGCAGCTCGTTGGGGTTGTTCTGCGGAATGACCGAGTTGTAGTTGGGGTAGCGGCCCTCGATGAGGCGGCACTGGATGATGCCGTCGCCGTAGTTGATCTCGGCATTGCGCTCGTCGAAGCGGATGACGACGTCGCCGCCGTCCTTACCCAGCAGGTTCTTCAGCAGGCCGGCGGGCTTCTTGGGCAGTATGAATGCTGCGGGCTGTTCGCTCTTGATGGTGTAGATCTTGTTGCGCACCAGCTTGTGGCCGTCGGAAGCCACTACGGCGAGGCAGTCGGGCGTCAGGTCGAAGTAGATACCGTTCATCACGGGGCGCAGTTCGTCCTGCGCTGTTGCGAAGATGCTGCGGTTGATATTCTCGCTGAGCAGCTGGTTGCTGATAACGATGGTGGTGGCACCGTCGCTCACCGTCTGGGCTATGGGGTATTCGTCGGCACTTTCAATGGGGAGTGAGAACAGACCGTTCTGATAACTGATCTTGGCAATGTTCGTCTGAAAGTCGACGTCGAGGGTAATGGGCTGTTCGGAGAAGCCCTTCACAGCTTCCAGGAGGTTATGGCTCCCGATGGCGAAGCGGCCGTCGCCGTCGCTCTCGGCAAGCTCCACGCTGGTATGCATCGTGTTTTCACTGTCGGAGGCTGTCAGACTCAAGGTCTGCCCCTTAACGTCGAAGACGAAGTCGCCGAGAATGGGCAGGGCGTTCTTACTGTTGATTACTCTTGAGAGTGCGACGAGCTTTGAGCTCAGTGCTGTGCTTGATAGTGTAAATCTCATAATGTATGTTTGTTTTTAGTTTTCTTCCAAAATGGACTACAAAGATACGAATTTTTGTGTGATTAGAAAAATTTATACCTAAAAATTATGTCTTTCAAACAATTTTTTGTACTTTCGCAGGCGCAAATCGCTTAAATCAATTTTAAAACATTATATTTATATGGATTTAACAGGTAGAATTATTGCTGTATTACCAGCACAAAGTGGCGTCTCCGCACGCACAGGTAGCTCATGGATGTCGCAGGACTATGTCATCGAAGTCCCAGGTCAGTATCCCAAGCGCTGCGTCTTCCGTCTCTTCGGCGAAGACCGCATCAAGCAGTTTAACATTCAGATGAACGAGGATGTCACCGTGCAGTTCGACATCGATGCCCACGAGTATCAGGGACGCTGGTACAACGACATCCGCGCCTTCAACATCATCCGCGGCCAGGTGCCCCCTGCCGTTGCTCCTGATGGTGGTGCTGCTCCGTTCCCGCCGCAGCAGGCTGCACCGGCTCCTGCCGCCGCCGCTCCGTTCCCGCCAGCACAGGAACCTGCCGCTGAAGGCTCGACCGACGACCTGCCATTCTAAGGTTTGAAATAGTATTGTCCGCGCCGGCGGGTGATGGTCCCGTAGTTGATGGCGTGGACAGGACAATGGTGATAGCAGCTGAGACAACACGTGCAGCTGCTATCATTTTTCCATTCAGGCGTGTTGTCGAAAACGATATCCCCAACCGGGCAGACCTCGGCGCACAGGCCGCAATGCAGGCACACGTCGGCATCGACGGTGAACTTCTTGTCGGTTATCATGTAGCGGTTGAAGTAGGCGCCGATGACGTGGGTGAACGTCCACGGCGTCAGTCCCAGCGTCAGTCGGCTGTAGCCCGTCTGCCGTTCCGTTACCACCTTAATATAAATATCCAGGTCTTTGCGCGCCTGCTCCTTCTTCGCGTGCTCGCGCTCTGGGGTGTCGGTATACATGAAGGGCAGGCAGACGTAGCTCTCGGGCATCGTGAGCGACTGGCAGCTCTCGACCGTGATGCCCTTTCCCTCCAGCTGCTCGGTCAGCATTCTGACGGCCAGCCCCGTGCTGTCGCCGCAGGTGCACAGAATGTAGGTGTAGTGCCCGCTGGCATTGTCAATCTTGAGACGGCTGACGAACTCACGCACGATGCGGGGCGGCTGCCAGCCGTGAACGGGGAAGCAGAAGCCTATGCGCTCGTCGTCGGCAAGTGTATACTTACACGCCGTCTTCAGCTCGTCGGGAATGAAGAGCAACCTCTCGCCGGTGGCTTTGGCCAGCTCCTGAGCCGCCCACTTCGTATTGCCCGTACCTGAGAAAAAGAATATCATACCGTTGGGTTTCCTGGAGTCTAAATCTTGTTGATGTCGACATAGCCGTGCATGACGGCATAGATGGTAAGTGCCGAGACCGACTTGAAGCCGAGCTTGTCCATGATGTTCTTCCGATGGGTAATGACCGTTGAGAGGCCAATGTTGAGCCGGTCGGCTATCTCTTTGTTGATATACCCTTGGACGATGAGCGACATGACCTCGATTTCGCGGTCGCTGAGCACCTTTCGCTGCAGCACATCGGGCATGGGAGGCAGGTTGTGGCCACCGGGGTGTGCATGCTGCTGGAGCATGAGGAGCGAGCGCACCAGCTGCTGTTCGGGCACGTTGATGCAGAGGCTGTGGAACTCGCTGAGTTGCGAGGTGGTGTCGAGGCTTAGCGTCAGTACGATGGTCTTCTGCCGGCGGGCTGAGAAGAAGGCACGGTTCTCGAGCACGATGTTCATGGCCGTGAAGTAGTGGAAGTAGTCGTCGGGCTGGCTGGCTTCGAGCTCAGCAAACGAGCCGAAGGTGTCGACCGTCATGATGGGCATGACGTTCAGCAGCATCTGTTTCAGTCCGATGGCTGCCAGCGTGTTTGGGTCGATAATCGCTACTTTCGGTCTTCTGTTCATCTCCTCA
>JAFPVW010000060.1 GCA_017395215.1 Prevotella sp.
ACTGTTCACTATTCACTTTTACCTCCCTATACGGAATTCCTTTGCCCACATAGTAGTCCCATTCTTCCCTGGTGAAATTGCGCTTCACATTCTGGCGGAGGCGCTGGGCAATCTTCGACATCGAGATGAGATATTCGGTAATGTTACCGTTGTATTCACCTGTCCAGATGTAATCCTTGGTGCTGCTAAAGGTGAAGTCAGTGAGCCAGCTATTGGATTGGAACAGCGTGATGGGCGTAATCTGGGGGTCGTCAGTTACCCAGAAGAGCAATTTACCGTCATAACTGGAGGAATACAGGCGTTTGCCGTTTAATTTCATCTTGGTGACTTGAGAGAGATGCCCCACAAGCTTATAGCTCTTACCGTTTCTGTCTATCAGCCAGATGGTACCGTCGGCCATGCCATAGGCCATGAGATGTTCATTTTTTGAACTGGCAAAGGCCGTCACCTGACCGGAAACGGGGACCTTCTCATTAGTGATATCATCAAGACCATTGAAGAGATGCATACGTCCACGGTTGTCGAACAACAAAGGCTTGTAGTCACGTCTTCCGACACTCGCGACGCTGAAGTCCAAACGACGCGTGCCAATGACTTTGTCAGTAGCAACATCGAGCAATGCAATGCTCTTCTCACCAGTAATCAGCAACTGCTTGCCGTCGTTGACATTCTGAATACTGAAGGGACGGTCGATGTTTTCCAAATAGAGAATTTTATTGACGTTTTTCCCGTCAAAAACCACCAAATGGCCCGTATGACTGATGGCATATTCTTTCCCGTCTTTCGTTGCGAAGACATCGCGGAAACAATAGTTCCTGTCATTCATTAATCGTGTAGTGCGTAGCTGACCGTTTTGGAACCGGTGTGCGAAGATTTCACCATAGCTGCTGACAGTCAACACCTGATTATTCTTGATGGAGATATCAATGCGTGAGATACTGCCGTTATGGACGCTCCAGATGCGGCGACCTCCTGCCGACTGTGTCAGGGCCTGAAACACGGCGGGAGTATACAGGTCACCACCATAATTATTCGTATAGAGATAAGAGGCATAGGCCAGCATATTGCCCAACTCCTTATCACCAGTCTGATAGATAGAATATGACTGTGAACCAAGGGTACGGCCTAACGAGATATAATTCAGGGTGTCGGCCACCAGTTTCGCATGCTCGGCTTCCATACGCTGACGTTCAGCCATCTGATAGGCATCTATAGCTTCTTGGGCTGACTTTTCAGCAATGGCTTGTGCTTCGATGGCTTTCTTTCGCTCGCTCTCTGAGCGGAGTGTCATCTCCTGGGCTATCTCCGACTGGCGGATGGCCTCCTTACTGCGTTCCTCCGAGAGGGTCTGCTGACCGTAGGCTATCTCTTCCATCTGTTTGCTCACACGGCGGTCCACCTCCGACTGTTTCTCATGTTTTCGCAGTGCGTCTATCTCGGTTTCCAGTTCGCTGATTCGCTCGTCATTGCTACGACGCATGTAGAACGCTCCTACCACCGATACCAGTAGCAGCACACCCATGCACCCTATGATGATATTCTTCTTCACTGAACTTCTCTAACTTCTCTATCTTCTTTTCAGCACCAGCATCGTGATGTCGTCACTTTGTTCGGCACCATCTACAAATTCCTTAATCCCTGCCTTGACAGTTTCGACAATCTCCTGACTGCCTTTGCCAACCAGACCACTGAGGATATTGTCCAGACGTTCTGTACCGAACTCCTCGTACGTCTTAGTCATTGCCTCAGTCACACCGTCGGTAAACATCACCAACGTGTCGCCATGTTCCAATTGCAGGGTATCTTCTTTGAAATCGATATTGTCAAAAGCCCCCACAATAGTGTTCTTCGGCGCCGGCAACTCTTCAATGGTACCGTTGGCACGCAACAGATGGGGCGGATTATGACCTGCGTTGCAATAAGTGACATGACCCGTCTTTGTGTTATAGATGGCATAGAACACGGTGAGGAACATGCAGTCCACAGAGTAGGACGCCAACAAACGGTTCGAATCCATCAGACACTCTGCCGCATTGTTACATTGCGAGCCTTTCGAACGGATCATCGTCCTGCTGACTGCCATGAACAAGGCAGCAGGAATACCCTTGCCACAGACGTCGGCAATGACCAAAGCAATGCGATCGTCGTCAATGCGGAAGAAATCGTAGAAGTCGCCACCGATGTCCTTTGCTGCCTCCATCGAAGCATAGATGTCCAGTTTGTCACTGTCCTCAGGAAAGGGGGGGAACACCTGCGGCAGGATGTACTGCTGGATTTCCCTGGCCGTAGTCAGGTCCTTCTTCAGCGACTCCAGCTGTGAATGTGCCTTCTGCGACTCATGCACGAAGTTGATCTGTTCGATAGCCTTCTCAATCGTCCGGCTCAGATCTTCCATATCAATAGGTTTCGTGGCAAAGTCGAAGGCACCGTTGTTCATGGCCTGGCGAATGTTCTTCATGTCACCGTAGGCACTCACCATGATGACGCGCAGTGCAGGATTGCGCATCTCGTTCACCTTGGCCAGCAACGTCAAGCCGTCCATTTCCGGCATATTGATGTCGCTAAGGATAATCTCAATATCTGGGTTGTTATACAGGATAGCGAGGGCCTCCAGTCCGTTGTGGGCAAAGAAGAACTCATACTCGCCACTGCGTATCTTGCGGCGGAAGTACTGTTTCATCAACAACTCCAACGGAGCCTCGTCATCAACACTCAAAATCTTTATTGTAGCCATATTTCTTTAGTATCTTAGGTACTTAACACTTAACCTGCCTGCAAAGATACAAATTTGTTAGCACAATACAAAACAAAAATCAAAAAAAAGCTTTCACCTTCACCACCGGCATATTCTGTCCTCTGTAATCGACTCCCACCTGGGGCTTGTTTGTGGTTTTAATCTCTCGCAGATCTCGCGGATCTCGCAGATTTTAAGGGAACAGACTTCGGGGGCGCGTAGCAAAGATCTGCGATGGGCCTTGGCAACAGTTCCTGCGGTCTAGGCGTACTGAAGAAGTACGCCTAGACCCCAACAAGAAGCACCAGCTGAGAATCCGCATCCTCGACTGAATCAGGGCTTAGTCCTTCACCACCTTGCCCTCAGTAGGATGTTTGTACCAGTCCTGAGCCTGCGTACGGTCGCTGGCCCAGGTGTTAAACGCCGTGTAGGCATTCTTGATACATGTGCGCTCCGTGGGCCACTGCCACTTGGCGGGAATGGCTATGCCGTGCGGGTCCTGGCCCTTGGCGGCTATGCTGATGGCATAGTAGCCATTGTCGTAGACGCCGACCATGTTGCCTTCGTGCTTGCAGCCGAGGATGAACGAGCATGTCTGGAAGTTGAAGCCTGCCGGCTTGCTGACGGTGATGGTGACGGGTGCAGCCGTTGCCAGTCCCGTGTTGACCATCGTGCCGGGCTTCACGCCCATCACCTCGTGCAATTCCTCGTTCCAGACGGGCTGATAGTCGGCATACGACTTGGCGTTCTTGTTCTCGAAGCCCAGCCACAGCTCGCGCGTGGCACCAAGGGCCAGCAGCGTGATGTCAATCTTCGTGGGGTCGCCGTCGTGCTCCCTCACCTCGATTACGCAGTCGTTCATGTCGTAGTCGCCGAAGTCCTGGTCCTCCCAGGCATACGTCCATACCAGCTGCTCAGGGGTTTCCGGGCGCGTAATCTGTTCCAGACGGTCCTGGCAGCTGGGCATCCAGTACATGCGGTCGTTGTAGTCCCAGTTGAAGCCGTCCTCGCAGGCCACGATGACGTAGTGGTTATACTGTATCACCTTTACGCGGTCGTCGGCATCGTCCAGCCGCACGACCTCGTCCTTGGCCATGCGGAAAGCCAGTCCGTCGCCCACCGAGAATTCATTGCTCAGCGTGCCGTCCGAGTTGCGGCAGTACAGCTGGTGTCCCTCCAGTTCGTACTCCTTTGTCACCCTGTCGTACTCGAAGTTCCCCCATCCGCTGGGATAGCTGTCCTTGATGATGAACTCCTCGGCGTTGGCCGTCGGCTGTGTGGGATACCACGTGTAGCTCAGGTTGTCGCTGGCAGAGCCCTCACCGCCTATGAACACCAGGGGCAGGTCGTACGTGTTGTTAGGGTTCTGGCGCACCGACACCGAGTTGGTGTAGTTGTGCTGGGCCATTACCTCCTTGTTGTTGCCGCCCTTCGGCAGTGCCTTCTTCAAGCCTGCCAGGAAGCTCGGGAAGTCCTTCATGTAGTACTTGTCCGTCTGTGCATCGATGGTCGTCGTGCCTGCCCTGCGCACGAGCTGCGCTCTCCTGGGAGCCCGATAGGTGAACGACACCTGCCCGTCCACGCCCGGCACGAACGGACGGGCTATGCAGTCGCCATCCTTCGTGAAGCAGGCGGCATAGAGCACCTCAGCCGACTTCGGGGCCTGGAATGCCAGCGTTGCCTGACCGCCGTTGCTTACCGTGGCCGCTGCCAGACAGTGGTTCTCGCCGGCATAGGGGTCAGCGTCCAACACTGCCACCCGGACGATGTTGTCCATGTCGGCATCAGCCGAAATGCTCACGCTATTGTCGTTGGTCAGCGTCCAGTCCTGTTGCTGGTCGATGCTGATGCCTAAGGTCTTCTCGGCATGGTTCATGCGTTCCTGGTCCGTCACGGTGTAGGGTTTCTTCGTGTTGTCGTTGCCCAGGTCGTGCTTACAGCCTGTCAGTGCCATGGTGCCGCAGCTTGTCAGGATGGCGGCCATCATCCATTTTCGCATGTTTGTTTTCATTGCTTAATCTTTTAAAATTTTTGGTTCGCCTGATGGGGCTAATGGGGCTTATTAGTCCTATGGGAGCCCTATGAGCCTTAATGGCCCTATTAGTTGTTATTAGAAGTTCAGGACAATCGTCGTCTCCTGTCCCACCTTCTGCTTCAGCGTATAGACGCCTGCCTGTATCGCGCTGTAGTAGCGCACGTCCAGCGTTTCGCCGTCCGTTGTGCGGAAGACGGTGAACGGCTGGCCAGCGACGCCCACGCCACGGCACTCGCTGCCGGCGAATACCGCCACGATGTCGCTCTCGCCGGGGATGAAGGGCGTGGTGGAAGGCAATTGTACCGTCAGCGTCTGCTGCACGGGGTACTTCGTGCAGCCCAGCAGCAGTGGCGGCACGAAGTCCTCGTCGAAGCCGTAGGTACGCTCGGTGGCAAACTTCTCCGTGCCTTGCAGGGTGAACACCCGGCGCAGTTGTGCACAGTAGTAGCGCAGGGTGAAGTTGACGTCGCGCTCGGTGCTGTTGCCACGGATTTTCAGTACGAAGTACACGCCTCCAGACTTGTCGACATTGCGGATGGCCGGCACCGTGCGGCACTCGTCGCCGATGAACACCGCCATGAGGTCGCCGTCGGTGGAGTGGGCCGCCAGTTCGTCCTGCAGCTTCACCATGATGAACATCGAGCTCTCGAAGAGCGACGGGTCCGGTGCCGTCCATGCCGGGGCATTATCGCTGCCCGTCAGGTCTACACTCCATGCCGGTTTCTCCGCTGTAGCAAACGTATAGTTGGCTGATGTACTTTCATCGTCTGACGAGCAGCCCCACACGAAGGTGAGGACTGCCGCCAGAAACATTATTTTTATTGCAGACTTTTTCATTGAACTATTTGATCACTTGTTTCTTACCATTATAAATATATACGCCGCTCTTCGTCGGTGCCTTCTGCAGCTTGATGCCCTGCACCGTGTACCAGCCGTCCTGCGGCAGTTGGTCGACAGTGACGAAACTGATCTGCGTAGGCATGGCCGGTGAACCGCTGATGCCGTCGGCCTCATAGCGCATCACCTCGCCCGTAGTGGCGATGATTTCGTCTCCACGCTCAATGGCAAAGGACAGCGGTACCTCTATGTCGCCCTCGATGCTCAGGAAGAATAGCGGAGTACCAGCAGCGGTAGCAAACTCTACACTCTGCACTCTACACTCTACACTTCCTACGGCTTCGCCTCCGGCGTATGCCACCAGTCGGTCGCCCTCCTCGACGTCAACGCCCACGGCCTCTGCCACGACGCTCATCGTCGTGCTGAAGTTGCTGCCGCGCTGCGGAGCCTTGTTCACGCTGTTCTCGATGAATGTCGTTCCCGGCTCATAGTACGGATAGCAGAACTGCGCCTCGGTGGTTCCCTGGCGGTGCAGCATGTAGCCCTCGCCCGGCTTCATGTACTTCAGCGTGCCGAGCCATTCGCCGCCACCCTTGCCGTCGGCGGTGAACATGGCGAACGTATGCTGGTTCTTCACCACGTCGCCGGGCATGGCCTCGTCGAAGTAGTCGCTCAGTGCCGTCCTGACGGGCAGGCTCACCATCGGTGTGTAGCCAATGCTGTTCCATCCCTGCTTCACCTTGATGGTGCGGTCGGCCTGCCGCTTGTAGGCGCTGCCCCATATCTCTATCTGCTGGGCCTGCTGCACCTTCACGCGGTAGCTGTACTGCTGCGACAGCTTGATGCGGCTGATGTCCGTATTGCTGTTGCTCATCCACTGACCATTGCGGTAGGTCAGCGTCAGGTCTTCCGAGTCCTCCGTCAGGATGTCGCCCTCCTGCCACGGGAAGCGGCTCAGGATGCTCTCCACGCTCGCGAAGGCCTGGTTATAGACGTTGAACGACACCCAGTTCCAGCCTCGTGCCAGGTCGAGCTTCTGCAGGTACTCTTCTTCGGAGTATAGGCCCACGGGCTTGTCCACGGTACCCACGATGGCCTGGTCACCGAAGTTGATGAACTCCGTCGGCGTCAGCTTCATGGTCTTGCCCGTGGCGTAGTGCCAGAGGCGGAACGTCAGCTGGTTGGCCACCGTCGTGCTGTCGTAGACGGTCATGAAGAGCATGCTGCGGCCTGTTGCCGGGTCGTACTCGATGTTGTTCACGCCCATGCAGCGGCCCGTGCCGTCGAAGGCACCTACTATGTCGCGCGAGTCGGTGACGAGGTCGTTGTTCACAAAGACCTGTGCCACGATGTTCATCGAGTAGCGCTTCAGTGCCGGGTCAACCGTCCAGTCGGGTGCTGCACCCTCCACGGTCAGTTCCAGGTAGTAGGCATCCGACATGCCGTCCTCGTCCGTCAGATAGATAATCTGGTCGTAGCTGCCCACCGTCAGGTCCTTGCTGATGGTGAATTCCACCTCGTCCGTAGTCTGCGGTTCAACGATGTCGCTGGACTTGTCGACGGTAATCCAGCTGGGCAGGTTCTCGATGGTGTAGGTGTGAGCCTTGCCGCCGTTGTTCTCGATCATGCCGACGAGGGTCAGTCCCTGACCTTCCTTGATGGTGACGACGCGGTTCTTGCCCAGCGACATCCACGTCAGCGGGTTGCGGTTGACGAAGAAGGTCTCCGTGGCCGGCGAGGCCATGAAGTTACCGTTCTTGTCGGGAATGTCGTAGAGCGTCACATAGACGTTCTGCTTGTTGATGCGGCTGTCCTGCTCGTTGATGTTCACCAGGAGCTGGTTGTTGCGGCCCACATAGCTGAAGTCCAACGTGCGCAGCTGCTCGTAGGGTTGGACGGGAGCACCCGTGGTACGGTCGATACGGGCCATGATGTCGCTGACAGGGTTGACGAACAGGCTGTCGCGCACGCCGGTGTCGTTGCCGTCGTTGTCAAGCTTCACCACCTTGCTCCAGGCGTAGGGCATGAGGGCAAGCTGGCCGTTCTTCTGCTGCTCCTGTCGGTCAAAGCTCGTATAGGCCTTCAGGCCGCGTTCCATGCCGCCGGGCGACTTGGTGCTGTAGCGTTGAATGAGCGTAGCTGGCAGTGCCTGCTCGAAGAGTGCCAGTCCGTCGATATGGCCGGTGTAGGCATTCTTCTCGTAGTAGGTGGGGTCACCGCTGTTCTGCCACACCGTGTTGCCCAGGAAGAAGCGCGTGCCGAGCATGCCGCCGAGCGAGTCGGTGGTGAGCTGGGCCTTCGCCACATTATCTATATAGATGGTAGCCACGTTGCGGGCGCGGTTGACGGTCATGGCAAAGTGGTGCCAGCGGTCGTTGCAGAGGTCGTCGCCCAGGGTGAACTGACGGCCGTTGGTGCGGTATTTCAGCGTCTGGTTCTCAAATCCGATGAAGAACTTGTTCTTGGCATTCTCGTCCGTGGCCAGGCCGGAGCCGTTGGCCATCAGCGTGCCGTTCTCCCCAGCCGTCTTGAACCAGAACATCAGCGTGTAGTCCTGCTCGTCGTCGCGCTGGAAGAGGTCGGCGCGCAGCTGCAAGCCCTTGTACTCACCGGCCTTGCGTGTCGCGGTGGAGTCGATACTGAGCGACATGCCCTCGGGCTGGGCCCACGAGGCACCGTTCAGTATCAGGTGGGCACCCTGTGCCAAGTCGGCAGCATAGTCGCCGCGGCCGTCGTTCATCGGGTAGTAGTCCACCAGTCCCAGCTCGTAGCCCGTCAACAGATGTCCACTGTAGCGGCCCAGGGTGGCCAGGTCCATCGTGCGATACCACAGGCGGCCCTGCAGCATGCGTCCCTTGAAGTAGTGGTCCTTGCCGTTGTTCGCGTCGTTGGCAGCACCGAACGTCAGCGGACCGGCGCCGCTGTAGGTAATGTCATCCCAACTGCCTATTTGCGTATTATTATAGAGTGATAGCTGCTTGTTGTCGCCGTCGAGGACGATGGCCACGCGCTGGAAGCCTACGGTGTCCACCTCGGCGGTGCTCACCAGCTCGCGCCCGTCGACAACTGCCTTCAGGTGGCGTTCCTTCGTGAGCCACAATTGCAGGCTCTTGCCCTCGGAGCCATGGCTGAAGATGGGCATGTCGCGCCCGTCCTCCTCCGTCTTGATCATCACCTCCACGGTGACGTTCTTGTTGGCGAAGTTGCGGTTAGACTGTGTCTGGGCATAGCCCGCGCCGCCAAACTGCAGTGACGGTGCCTCCTGAACGGCCGTCTCACTGGTCTCGCCCATCACCTCGAAATTGGTTATCTTCTGCAGGTAGTTGTATTCTATATCTTCCGAGAAGTCGAAGATGATGTTCTCGCCCGGACCGAGCACGCCGCTCTTAGGCTCCGGTGTGCCGAAGAGCTTCGGTCGGCGCGTGTCCTTCACGCCTGAGAGCACCTTCGACTCCGAGGTGAGGAAGGCATTGCCGTTGCGGCAGAACAGCACGGCGCGCAGGTCGTAGCCTTTCTCCATCTCCTGACCCTCGCCGAAGAAGCGCGTCTGGATGTTGCCGTTCTTCGGAATCATGGCCTTCGTGCCCGAGGCAGCGCGGTAGAGCAGCGAGTCGGCATAGTAGCCGCAGAGGTTCGTCCAGTAGTCGTCACCACGGTTGGTCTCCTTGTACTGGAACTCGATGTGATCGAAGTTATGCTGGTTCTTGTCGAAACCGCCGATGGTGACGGGCAGATACCAGCCCTTGCCCTTCTCCTGCGGGGCATCGGTGTTGAGCACCCACTTGTCGCCCGGGGTGAGGATGACCACCGAGCCTGCCGTCTGCAGGTAGTGTACATCGAAGGCCACCTCCGCATAGCAGTCGACATCGTTCTGAGAGATGACACCGATGCGCAGGTCCTCATAGTCGAACTTCTCGCCGGCATAGACCTCCAGTGTCTTCTCCGTCACCTGGCCCGGCCGTACCTCAATGGTGCGCGCGGTGCCGGTGAGCGGCATGCCGTCAATCATCAGCCGTACGCCGTCGGGGTTCTTCATATCTACCTGGTAGAGGTCGAAGTAGATGTAGGCGGCCTCAGGCTGCTCGCTCTCGTTGGTGATATAGAGCTTGAAGCGGGCAGGTTCGCCGAAGGGCACGCCACTCACGCTCTGCTTGTCCATCTTGATCTGTGGATTCTCAATCTTCTTGGTACGAACATCGAGCACCGTGCCGGCATTGTTGAACAGCGTTTTGCGCTCGCCTTCCCACGGACGGCAGGTGGCGCCGCCACGGGTGCGGTAGACGAAGCTGGTGGGATAGCGGAAGTCGCTGGTCTTGAACTCACGACTCAGGTAGGCATTGACGTAGTCCCGCTGCTTCCAGAAGTCCTGGCTGAGGAAGATGTCATTGGAACCATAGTCCGGCAGTGGGTCGGACAGCGACGTGGCTCTGTAGACGTCGAAGTCGAGGTGGCTGCGCTTGTCCATGCTCACGGTGAAGCTTTCCGTGCGGCTGTACGACGACGACTCGGTGTGCTTAGGAGTCACACTGAAGCTGGCCACTGGCGAGAGGATGACTTTTATATTGGCACCCATGCCCTTGAACTCGACGCTGCCCTTCGTTCCGTTCGACAGGCCAATCAGGTTGGCGGCCATCGTGCCGATGAGTGAGGCGGCGTTGGCCAGTCCGTTGTCGAAATAGCCGTCGGTAATGGGGGTGAAGGGGTTAACGAAGGAGTTCATCATCGAGTAGTTGCTCTGGAACGACTCGCTATAGTTGATGGTCGTGCCTCCGTCCACGTCGTAGTTGGCCACGAGGTCGGTGGCGTTCATCTTCACTTTCTCGTTACGGCTGATCATCTCTATCCAGGCCTGCAGACTCTGGTGGTAGCGGTGTACCTCGTCTTCGAAATTTTTAGAAGTATTTGCAGGCAGAATCATCTCGTAGTCCGCACCGAAGCGCTCGCTCTCACGGCTTACCTTCGACAGGTAGACGGGTTCGCCCAGGGCATTGGCCTGCATCTGGGCTTCTTCCTTGGTGCCGGTAAACATGAGTGACTGGCACTGTTCGGTGAGCTGTGGTATCAGCTGATGGATGATGTAGTGCTGCGAGTGGACGAAGTTCGACCGCAGCGTTGTTCCGTAGGTCAGCACCTCGTCGCGTACCAGGTGCAGGGGATAGCCCTCGTGGTCAACACCTCGGGCGATCTCCACCATGCGGCCCGACTCGAGTTCACCGCCCGACCGCTGGAACGTGCTGTCGGGGATGGCACGGATGGCCGTACCGGGCCTCACCTCAATGTTCTGCACGGTGCCGATATAGAGGTCGCCGTCGGCCCCCACGAGCTTCGGGTCTGAACTGGTCGAAATGTCCTCCGTGGTGGTCATGGTGTATTCGAAGGCGCGCTCGCCGCTGCCCGAGAATACCAGGTTGATGCTGCTCTCAGCACCCACGGCCAGGTCGATGCCTGAACTGACGTAGGTACCTACGCCCATGGGGGCGGCCACGAGTCCGGTAGAGGTTTTCAGTGCCGCGCCCACATTCATGCCGATGGTGAGACCAGCCTTCCACGCCATGTCCATCGTGTAGGCACGCTTCAGCGTGGAGCCTTTGGCAAGTGTGGCGTGCGACGAACCGCCGGGCGGGTCGCGCAGCACGTCGAGTAGCAGCGGTTGCGAGCAACTCATGATGTCCTGGGCACCCGTGGGCTGCAGCACGTTGAACACGTAGCCCTTCAGCGGCTCGGCCTCGTAGTGGGTGCCGTCCTGCAACAACGTCATGGTCATAGTCCCGAGGGCGTTGTCGCCGGTCAGCAGGTAGGGCTTCTGGGCTATCTCCATCACATAGTTACCTTGTCCTAAAGAGTCGAGCTGCACGGTGTCGCGGTGCAGGGCATCGACCATGCCGTTGTGGATGGTCACCACGCCGCCCGGCAGGCTCACCACGTCGATGGTGTCGCTCTGCATGTTGTTGTTATAGTAGTATTTCTCCGTGGCCGAGAGCCAGAGCGGATATTTCTTCTCGATGCTGAACACGGGGTAGCCGAAGGTGTAGCGGGTCTCCAGCGAGTCCTTCTTGCCCTTGGGCCAGTTCTCCTTCTTCACGCCGTAGGCCAGCGTCAGCTTCTGCTTGCTGCCCGCCAGGTTCTTGAACAGGTAGTACTGGTCGCCGAAGAAGTCGAACTTGCTGAAGCCCTGCTGCCGGTATTCGATGCTGACGGGCGAGTGGTAGATGCGGCTATACTTGGCCTGATACACTTCTTCCACGGTGGTCAGTTCCTTGTGGTCGCCAGAGGTACTCCACGAACCCTTGAGGGTGTCGCGGTGCATCGTGATGGAGTCCGTCAGGTCGATGACGTCGCCCACCTGGCCGTCCTGGAACAGCGTGGCGTAGCCCTTGGCGGTAATCTGCTGCACCTTCCACTTCACGGGCGGCAGCTTCACCTCGTATTCACCCGTATAGGGGTCGGGCGATACCACCATGCGGTTCAGCGTGGTGTGTACGCTGGTCTGGTACTTATGCTTGCCGTCGTTGCGGTTGGCCTGCTCGTGCAAAAAGACCTCGTCGCGGGTGTTCTTGTTGCGGTCTTGCTTGTCGAACACCAGTCGCGAGCTGTTGTCGCCCTCCAGGGTGAACACCATCTGCAGGTTGTCGCCCAGGTTGTTCTTCGACAGGGCATTGCCCAGTGGCTTCTCACCTTCGGTCTTGCCGCCCACCACGCGTCCGATGAGCTTGACGCGCGTCTGGTCGTAGAACAGCAGGCTGGCCAGGTCAGTGTCGAAGGTGTAGGCCTTCTGCGTGTCGGGGTCGTCGTCCTTCTCGTGGTAGAAACCGCCACGCCAGAAGGTGTGGCCTTCTTTCACGGCCTGGATGCTGTCGTGCTTGCCCTTCAGCATACGGAAGGCGAAGTTACCCTCGGCATCGGTGGTCACGCGGCCGGCAGCATTATGCACCTCGTAGCCGTCGACCAGGAACGATACGCCCTGCACAGGGATGCTCGTGCCGTCGTAGGTCACACTGCCCGACAGCTTCACGCTCTCGCCAACCTCTATCACGCGGCCCGTCACCACGTTGTCGCCGGGCTTGGTGCCGAAGGTGACGGGTACGGGGGTCAGGCCGTTGATACCCACCACGGAGAGGTTGTAGCTGGTCTCCTGACCGTTCTGGTAGGGAATACCCTCTATGCGGAAGAAGCCGCTCTCGTCGGTGGAGTCGGGCATCTCCTTGCCCGCCACGCTGAGGAATACCCTCTTGGCCGGTATGCCCGTGCCGTCGAGGAAGCGCAGGTGGCCCTCCACAGAAGCCGTCTGGTAGCACATGCCCTCCACCTCGTCGGTTTCATCGTAGGTGAGGCCCTCGCAATTGGTCACTCCTCGCACCTTATATATATATTGGTGGACGGGCGAGGTCTCCTTGTCCTCATACTGCATCTCCGTCAGCTGGGTGGCAATACACCTGGTGCTGTCGACGGGGTGTTTCGCGTCGCGGCGCCACACCTCGTAATAGTCCACCGGCTCGTCGGTCTCGTTCTCCCACGTCAGCAGGGCGGAGGTGGGACGGTTCTCCACCTCAAGCGACTGCTTGGCAATATGGCCCAGGTTCTCGTAGTAGAACTGGCCTGCAGCGACCTCATCCTCATACATATCACCTGTTATAGGCTCAACACTGTTGGTAATTGGCACGGGCTGGCCGTTGGCATCCTTGGTCCAGCCGTTGCCCAAGATGGACAGAATCTCATCACTCGTCTTAGCCTCGCCAGAGTTTGTTTCGACGTACTCTCTAGTACAGTAGCTGTTGTTGACGGTCAGCGCGCCTGAATTCGTGCATGCCCATGTGTTGCAGTTTTCGTATTTTGTATTGATGGAAGTAGGTGCGAACAGGCAGTTGTTGATAGTCACCCTGCTCTGAACAAACAAGGCATCCCCCACGAAGCCGCCGTTAGCCCAGTTATTAACTCCCGCAAAGCTGCCGGCAAAGCGGCAGTTGTTGAATGTGAGCTGGTTGGCATCACTCCTGCCCACGAAGCCACCCATGCGGGCTTTGCCATTGTATTTGCTTTTCAGGTTGACCGTTGAGTTGCAGTTTTCTATGGTAACGTTACTGCCCATGTTTGCAAAGGTTATCAGGCTGGCCGTGTGCTTGAGGGAACCACTGGCGGTGCCCGTCAGGTTCAGGTTGCGAAAAGTGGAGGAGCCCACATAGTAGAAGGGTGCCGCATAATCGTCATTTCCTGAGTTTATATTGAGTTCCACCGTGTGGCCGTTGCCCTCAAATGTGCCACGGTAGGGTGCATCAAAATCGCCTACTCGCTTGTTGACGTCGACGCTGATGTCGGTCATCAGGTAGGCATTCACGTCGTATTGTCCCTTGGCCTCTTTCACCTTCTGAATGAAAGTGTCCCAGTCGGCAGCCGAGCTGATGGTGACGGACTTCTTATAGCGGGTTATGGTTTTGCCCATCCCCACACCGAAGTCTATCACGTAATAGACGCACGAGCGGTTGAGCTGCACCACCTTCTTGCGCGCCGTTATCTCCTCGTCGGTGAGCACGATGGTGGTGGTATCGACGGGCTCGGTCTTGCGGTTGAAGGTCATGAGGCGCATCGTCATCTGTGCGCGACTGTCCCATACGGCACCCGCCTCGTTGCCGTAGCTCCAGTTGACGCTGATGGTGCGTGCCGTCTGGTCCTTCCAGTCGGCCTTGTAGTCGCTGTTCACCTTCAGCAGGTGCAGGTTGTTCAGTGCTTGTGACTTAACGGCCGAGGTGACATTGTTGGAGATACCCCACAGCTCCTTGGCTGAGGCACGAATCACAATGTAGTGGGTTGTCACGCTGCCCCCGTTGAGTTGTGCTTCCGTCAGTGCCGAGACGATGGTGGAATCCTTGAAGGTGTAGTTGGTGGTCTTGCTGTCGAACACCACCGAGCCTATGTTCTGCATGTCGGCAGTATTGTCGGTAAACGAGCGCATCACAAGAAACTGGTCACCATCCACGACATCCTGACAGTCGGCATTGCTGACTGTCCACTTCAGTTCCACGGCGCCGGCATCGGTGAGCGGTTTGTTGGTGCCGAACTGCAGCACATTGGTTGTCAGGTTCTGCACTTTGTGCATCATCTTGTCGATAGTCTGCACCTCTTGGCCCAAAAGAGTGTGACCACTGGCAAACCTTATGTTCAGCTTTATGTTCTTGTGTTGCTCTGTTGCTGGCACCAAGATGAAGCCCGCATAGGTGTTTGCTTTGAACTCAACTTCTTTTATGGTCTTGGTGGCACCGTTCTCATCGGTATAAGTGCCGTTAATCCACTTCACTGGCTGATCGCACGAGAAAGGAATCTTCAGCATGCCTTTTTCATCCTTCTCTGTGCCAAGCACCATGTCGTAAGTTTGGAAATTCACATTACCTATAGGGTAAGTGCATAAAGGCACTACATGACCATCCATCACTTTCCAATTGTCATCGCCCAGCCTCGTGGCTACTTCATTAATAACTATTGACGCATCTAAATCGTTAGCTATTCCTTTTCTATAAGCCCAGTTGTTGCTGCCCTTGGTGGGGCCAAAGGCATCGTCCTGGCGACAACAAAGACCCACTGCCGTAAGACCTTCGTAAGTACCTTTCTCTAAACAGTTGGTGATGACAACATCACTCCACACATAGGATGCGAAAGCAGCTCCAGCGCGCTTACCTATAAGCTTACCGTCAAAAAGGCAATTTGTAATAGATGGACTCACGTAAGAGGTCGTTGCTATAAATCCACCGACGTTACCTTGGGCGGACTTGATAGTGGCAGATACTCTGCAATTTTGGATGTTAATGCTCGAACCGCTGCCGATATTCCCCAATAGGCCACCTGCATCTTCAATCCAGTTAAAGTTTCCGTCAACGTGCAGATTCTTAATGGTAGCAGCTATGGCAAAACTAAAGACAGAATTACCTGGATTGTTCGCAGTCAGCGTATGGCCATTACCGTCAAAAATCCCCCTATAAGAACGAAAATTTGCACCTAAAGATTCGGTGATGGTGAAGTCTGCGTCCATGATGGCATTCACATCATATTCTTCTTTGGCATTTTCCGCCAGATTGACGAATTCATTCCAGTCTTCAGTCGTGCGTAGCACGTAGAAACTCTTGCCTTCCAGCGTAACGGTGTCCAAGCCCCATGCCCCCTGGGGCACGAGCATCCCCACGAGCATCAGGACCATGGCGGCCGCCAAGTGCAGCCGCTGCCGCCGTGAGGAAATTACCTCCCCCACTGGCGACACTCGTCTCGTTTTTGTGTTCGTAATCATAATCTTTCTATTATTAATAAATTCCGTAGTAATTTAATTTTACTTTCTTTATAAGTACCTGAGCAACAAAAAGTTCTTGCTGTGGCAAGCGTCAGAGCGGCTCAGGATTTGGCCATGTCAGATTTTTTAC
>JAFPVW010000061.1 GCA_017395215.1 Prevotella sp.
AAAGGCGGCATCCACCTGATCGGCATTGAGCTTTGAACCGATATTGCCTGAGATGACCTGCAACGCCATGGCCGCATCGACATGTTCCTTCGGTTCGTCGCCAACGGGCTTGCGGAAATAGCGGTAGACCAACTGCTGCTCCAGGTTGGGCACCGTGAAGCCCTTGTTGCGCACGTTCAGCCATTCTATCTCGACCTCGGAGAAGTAGTAGGTATAGCCCTCCAGATACAAGGCAAAGGCCTGAGCGAAGATGGCGTCATGGTCGAAGGGGAAGTCGTATGGCGACAGGATGCTCTCCACCCGGAAGGGCAACCACCGGCGCGTACCCGTGGGGTCGTTCAGGAACTTCACGTGATTACCCGTGGCACAGAACGAGGCGATGTGCTTGTGGTTCTCCGTATAGCGGTCGTAGGGCTTGCGGTAGTTGAAGAAAGCTGTCGTGATGTCGGCCTTCAGCGAGTTCATCTCGCTCTTCGACATCGAGTCCAGCTCCTCACAACAAATCAGTCCGTACTGTGTCATGGCGGTGTATGCATCCTTGTCCGACTTCTTCACGTTCGGGCGGACAAAGAAGTAACGGTGCAGCTGCGGAGGTAGCAGCGAATTGAACCACTTGGTCTTGTACATACCCTGACGACCCACGAACACCAGCACCGTCTGGTTGACGACATCCTCCGACAGCCAGCCTGCTATCATGGCCACCAGCCAGCGCTTCAGACAACCGCAGAACGACTGCTGTTCCCTGTCGCCGCCAGCCACCTTCACACCGGCAGCCAGTATGGCGATATGGTCCGTCTCGCCGTCCCATGGAGGCAGGTGGTCCAGATAGTCGCGGAACGGATGGACGTCGGGTGTGTAGTCAGAGTTGATCTCGTTGTCCAGATGCCGCTCATTGACGGGTTTGATGCGGTACATGCGCCGCCACAGCTTGTTGAAGTCGACTTTGGTGAAGTCGGTCCATGGCTCCAGACCCCGTGGGATGTCGTCGCACAGCCAGCGTACCTCCAGACGGTCGCTGATGACATTGCGGCGCAGCTCCACCATCTGGCGCAGCTGATGGTCTATCTCATCGAGGCTCATCACTTTCTCCTCCCAGTTGGGAATGCGCTCGCGCACGCCCTCGCTGCTCTTCTCCTTACCCATGATGTCAGCTGTCATGAAGGGTGTCGCCTCGCCATTGTAATACACGTCGGGGTCGTGGCACAGCGGCACGGCGCGTGTCGGACCCACCAGCGTGCGGTCGGCCTGCCCACCCGTCAGCCGCTCGAAGTAGTCACAGCCCCACTGGAACACGCGTCCGTAGTAGCGCACCTGCTGCTCCAGGCGATACCCGTCATTCAGTTCGTATTTGTACACCACATACAACCCGCCGCTCTGGTCAGTCCAGCACAGCACCGTGTGCGGATCGTCCTGCAGTTTTAATTTCTCATTTCTCATTCCTAATTCCTCATTTCTATAGCCAAGTTTGGCTATAGACAGTCCGCTCAGCCATCGGATATGCTTCTTCTGCCGTCCACCCTGTACCACGGCGGCAGGAATCAGCAGGGGCTGGTAGCCTGGCGGCCACTGACTGCTGCGAATCAGTTCCACCACCTCGGCTACTGCCACCTGCTGCGGACTCGAGTCCCGCGAATGTTGTAATATCGTTACGTCCATGATGCGAAGTTACACAACAATCGTGAGGCATGCAAGAAACGAGTGTAAATCGTGTCACAACTTTCAAGTCGGTCTGACCTGCCGCCAATGCCCATTCCTACGGAAGTTTTGGCATATCTCACCCTATCACAAATTTTATGTCACAACTTTTTCCCTCTCATAGATAGGGGGTTGTAAGAGGCTAACATTAATATAAGAAAGCCCCTGCAAAGCATTACTATGCTTGCAGAGGCCTAGAAGGTTTAGAGTCTGTCAGTCTATCGTAGCTGCTGACTTTTCTTTGAATCCCAAAGGAAAAAGACACAGACAAAAGCAACTACTGCCAAAATAAATAATGCTGTTCCCATAGTCACTGTTCTTTATTCAAACTACGCTTATAATATACAAAACCAAGTGCAAGCGTTATAGCAAAGCCCAAAATACCTGCAATATACAAGGGCAGAGGATTGTCAATCTGCTCAAAGACACCACCAATAATAACTCCAGCAAAAATCAACTTCGCAAGATCAGTCAATACATCACTTTTCCATTGATCGAGCTTATGTTCTCGCCAACGCTTCTGCTTAATAGCATCAATCGCATCCAGCTGGCTGTTGAGTTGTGCTTGCTGCCGCTTTTGCTTATCACGTCATACATTCATGCTGCAAAGATACGAATAAGCAGGTAAATTGCAAAATAAATTGCGGTTTATTTTCATTTTAATCAATTTTTGTCAATGCTCTTTTTGCCCGATAGAGAGCCTGCCGGATAACACTGGCTGATCCCAAATTACTATGTAACGATAGATAGCGGCACAGCTGTAGAATGCTTATACGAAATAGCGGTAATGAAGCGTTCAATGCTTTCGCGAGGGCGCGAATAATGTGCGGCTTGCCTGGAGGAGAGAAATGGAATTGTGAGCTTTTCAGAGGTATTGGTATTCCGTCGTTGTGTTTTTCCCATTCTTTCAGCATGGCTTTGAAGACATCTATCTGTTGCAGGTTGACTAGTCGGATCAGGGGCGTGTCGTCGTCCCACTGCACACGTCGTTTCTTACGATTCTGGTTCCGCAACTCACGCTTACGGTGCCTGAGTTGTTTCAGCATGGTTTGTAACTCACGAATCTGGAGGTCGATCTGTGCAACCTCCTGTTGCCAGGCTTCCTGAGTCCGGCCATTTTTTTTCTTGTCTCATTATTGTAAATGTTTAAAGGGTTATACATTAAAAGACTGCCGAACTTCTCAGCCCGGCCAGCCTAAGAGCTAAACTTTAATAAAGAAGCAGCTACAGTCATGCAACTGTTTTTAAAGATATATAAATACAAGCACACTGCCTCGTGTCATCCTACCATCAGCAGGCAAACTACGGCCATCACTGCGGCCATGAAAACAAAAAACACCATCCAGAAGAGAGGGAAGATAGTGGCTGGGGTGGTCAGGCCCAGTTTTTTAATAATGAGATGACAATACAGCTTGTTGAGCAACGGCCTGTGGTCAAGCCATTCCTCCAGTTGCTGAAGCCGCCTTTCCTGAGCTTCTTCCCGCTCCCAGTCTTCTATCTTCGTCATATCGTTGTTGTTCAATTTATGTTATACTTCTATTATAGTGGAACGTGTGAGGTAAAAAGACCGCCGGGCTTCACAGCTGGGCAAGTCTCTAGTCAATTGACTGCTAAATTCAATCCTATTAAAAACTATTTATTACTAACTGTCTTGTATAGTAATCACAATCCGTGTACCAGCGTGGTAGCTATCGTCCAGGCGGATGGTACCTCCCAGCAGTCGTACCAGTGTGCGGCAGATGCTCAGCCCCAGACCGGTGGTCTTCACCTGCTCACCCGTCTCAGCGAACAGTTCGAAGATGTTGTGTTGACGCTCCACAGGGATGCCCGGCCCGGTGTCAGCAACGCCGATAGTCAATGTGCCGTTCTGTTGTTTGATGTCGATGACTATTTCGCCATGCTGGGTAAACTTCACCGCATTGTCCAGCAGATGGCATAGCACGCGGCGCAGACAGTCGGCATTCGTCACGATGGTGTAGCTGTCGGCAACATTGCTCGTCACGCGCAATCCCACCTTCTCGTCTGCTTTCTGCCGGTAGCTCGCCATCAGCTCCTTCGCCAGTGCGTTGACCGCTACGGTGTCGCTACGCTCGATGCTCTCCATGGCGTCGAAGTGCGACAGCTCGATCATCTTGTCGACAATGCCCGTCAGCAGGTCTGAGCTCTCCCTGATGCGCCGCTCCATATCGTCGTACTCCTCGTCGGTCAGTTCCAGACCCGGTGTCAGCAGCACCTGCGAGAAGCCCACGATGGCGTTCAGCGGTGTGCGCATCTCGTGCGATATGTTGTTCAGGAAATTCTGCTTCGCGGCAGCCAGCCTGACCAGCTCGGCATTCTTGCGCTGCAGCTGTCGTGTAGAGCGGTGGCGCAGCCATGCATAGATGCCCACGGCGATGAGCAGCAGGGTGAGCATGGCGGCTACGGCAGCCCCCTGCTGACGGCGCATGCGCCACCGCTGCTGGTATATTTCTTTCTCCTTCTGTTGGGTCTCATAGATGACAGCCAGCTCCTGGGCGTCATTCTCACGCTCGTGCTTTCTGACGCTGTCCGTCAGTGATGCCATCTCCAGAGCCACGTTCACCACATCGTCGTCACGTCCCGTACGGTGGTACAGGTCAATGGCATCTCCCAGTTTCACCAGATAGTCGAGCGACGGAGCCGTTCCCGCCTCGCGTGCCTGCTTGAGCACCTCCTCCAACAGCCTGACGGCCTTGTCGTAGCGCCCAGCTGCCTTATAGTAGTCCAACTGTACCTCACGAGCATCTTCTGTCTCGCTGTACTTGGTGGCGCGATGTCGGCGGAACGTTTCCCTTGCCTCGTCCAGCCTTCCGTGCTGGGCCAGCCAGATGGCGCGAAGCGAGGTGGCGCGCCCTATGGCCTCATCCAGCAGCCACTTGTCGACACCCTTCACATAGCTTAGGTGGCGAACGGCCTCGTCGGCCCCGTTCACCCACCGTTCTTCATCGTTGTTGTTGGCATCCGAGAATACCACTGCCGTGTTGATAGCCAGGATCGCCCAGGCATACATTCTGTTCTGGTCGGTCGTATCCTCCAGAGCCCGCATCTGTGTATATTCCAGCGCCTGCCCCATCGTGGCTGTTCCCTCAGCTTGATGTCCCAGCATCAGCTGACACGAGCCTATAATATGCAGCAGGTCACCATAATATTTGTCAAAGGTATCTTCACCTATCCCCTGTCCCCGGTCTTTCATCAGCCATTCATAGGGGTCCTTGGCTACCCGTAGTGCCTCGCCGTAGTCGCTCTTATAGGTCAGCAGGTTGCACAGATTGGCGGCAGCACAGAAATAGCTGGCCGGCCACTGTCTCAGCTCGACATTGTCCATGGCCTTCCTCAGGTAGTTCTCTGCCAGCCGCTCACGCGACGCCCGCACATAGAACATGCCCCGTCCGTAGTCGGCCAGCGGCTGTGGCAGCCATCCGTCGTGCTGCAGACTGTCGATGACGCCCACCATGCTGTCGCATTTGGTTTGGTCGCAGGCGAGAATGTCATTGTTCAGTTGCTTCAGCACCTCGTCATGGCTGTGCTCAATGGTTGTATGATTCTGCGTATCTACCTCAGTGTAGGTCTTTCCCGGCCTGCAGCCAGCTGTCAGCAGACATACGATGACTATCACGATAGTTTGAATCTTCTTCATTCCGTTGCTGTTTGCTTGAGTTCGATGACCATCAGGGTGATGTCGTCACTGGCATCGGCACCGGCGACGTGGCGCGTTACGTCGTCAACGATGCTGTCGGCTGTCTGTCGGCTGCTCTCCTCACCCACAGAGCACAGCAGTTGCTGCAGCCGCTCTTCACCGTACTGACGCTGCTGGGCATCTTCGGCCTCGGTGATGCCGTCGGTATAGAGCACCAGCGTGTGACCGCGGACGTCGTCTATCTGTTCGCTGACAAACTCCAGCTCGGGCCACAGGCCCAGCGGGGCGTTGGTCTCCATCTCCAGGTACTCTCCGTCCATGAGCATGGGGTTATGTCCGGCATTGCAGTAGTCGAGTCGGCCCGTCGCGAGGTCGAGTATGCCTAGGAACATGGTGCAGAACATGCCGCTCTCGTTGTCGCGCGACAGTGCCTCGTTCAGTTTAGTAGCCACATACGCCGGCGAGAAGCCTTCGCGGGCGAAGGTACGGAACAGGTTCACCGTGACCGTCATCACCATGGCTGACGGGATGCCTTTCCCGCTGACGTCGCCAATCGAGAAATACAGTTTCCCGTCCAGTATGAAGTAGTCGTACAGGTCACCGCCCACCTCGCGCGCCGGTTGCATCATGGCGTAGAGGTCCAGACCGGGATATTCCGGCATCTGCCCAGGCACCATCGACATCTGGATGTCGTGTGCCACGCGCAGCTCACCCTCCATGCGTTCGCGCTCTTTGCGAGCACGCTCCAGCATCCTGCGCACGCGGCGGCGGTAGATGTTGTAACCGGCATAGGCCGCCAGCATCAGCGTGAGCAGTGCGATGACCGCCACCAGCTGCAGGGTGCGCAGCCGAGAGCGCTGCTGGTATATCTCGGCCTCCTTCTGCTGGGTGTCGTAGATGACAGCCAGCTCGGCAGCCGCGTCCTCCATGTTGTATTTCTTCACGCTGTCGACCATGGCGGCCATACGGTCACCCACGCTCAGCGCCGAGTCGCGGTTGCCCGTTTTCCGATAGACAACATATCCCTCTGCCAGGTCGCTCAGGTAGGTGATGTCCGGTCGCATGCCCATCTCCTCGTGTACCTGCCAGATGTCGGGCAGCAGGCTTGCCGCCTCGTCCCACCGGCCGCTCTTCTCTAGGAAGGTGAGCCGTTCG
>JAFPVW010000062.1 GCA_017395215.1 Prevotella sp.
CTAAATATGCATCATCGCTTTTGAGCGTTCCCACGGCCTGGGACGTTTGTCCCAAGACGTGGGACAAACGTCCCAGGCCGGGGGAACGGTGACAAAGTGCCACCTTTCCAATTTGTTCTTGGGCTGGGGTAGGGGAGTCGGGCAAGTCAGAAAGTAAGTGTAGGCAGTTGCCTACACTAAACGTATTTGCCTACACAAAGGAACGTCCTGATAACCAATGTCTTATCGCCAAGTGTAAGCAGTGTAGGCACTTTTAAACTTTTTTACTTGTGTATGCGTGCGAACATTATTGCATAGTAGCAAGACAGACTGACGAATGACTTTACAGTGCAGTGTTGGGTTGTTGTTGTGTTCGTATTTACAACTAAAAACGCGCAATTCTGTTAAATACTTGCAAAATACAGAAAATAATTAACTTAAAATATTGCAGGTTTTAAGAATTGGCGTACCTTTGCAGCATCATGAAGAAAAGTACGATTTGGCTCATAGCAATTGTGATGGGGTTGTCCTTCTTAGGACTCCTCTTCCTGCAGCTCTCCTACATCGAGCAGATGGCGAAGATGAAGAAGGAGCAGTTTGACGAGTCGGTGAGCCGCAGCCTCTACCAGGCGTCGCACAACCTCGAACTGAACGAGACGCGGCGCTACTTAGAGAAGGACATTAACGAGACTGAGCGCCGCGCCTTCAAGCAAGACTCTATTATGGCACGCTCGGGAATGCTGAACGACGTCATACAGCACACTCATCAGTACTCTGTTGCCGGCAAGGACGGCACCGTCTACTCATCGTTTGAGCTGAAGACCATCACCACGAAGCCTTCGACCATACCCAAGGCCATGATACTGCGCTCGGACAGGAGCTCGATCGACGAGGCGTCGAAGTCGCTGCAGGCGATTGTGCGCAACCGCTACGTCTACCAGAAGGCTCTGCTCGACGAGGTGGTCTACAACATACTGTACCAGGCCAGTGAGAGGCCCCTGAAGGAGCGCGTCAACTTCAAGCTGCTCGATCAGGAAATCAACACCCAGCTGCTGAACAATGGTATCAACATACCATACCACTTCACGGTTTCGACCGCCGACGGCCGCGAGGTCTACCGCTGTCCCGACTATACCGATGAGGGACTGCGCTACAGCTATACGCAGGTGCTCTTCAGCCAAGACCCGTCGTCGAAGATGGGCGTGGTGAAGATTCACTTCCCCGATATGGACAGCTACATCATGTCGAGCGTGCGTTTCATGATTCCCGCCATCGTGTTCACCATCGTGCTGCTCATTACCTTTATCTTTACCATCGTGGTCATCTTCCGTCAGAAGCGCTATACTGAAATCAAGAACGACTTCATCAACAACATGACGCACGAACTGAAGACGCCCATCTCGAGCATCTCGCTTGCAGCCCAGATGCTGGGTGACGACTCGGTGGCCAAGAGTCCGCAGATGCAGAAGCACCTGGGCGGCATCATCAACGACGAGTCGAAGCGGCTGAGGTTCCTTGTTGAGAGAGTGCTGCAGATGTCGATGTTCGACCGTAAGTCGGTGTCGTTCAAGAAGAAGGAGCTCGACCTGAACGAGCTGCTCGAGCAGATAGCCTCCACGTTCTCACTGCGTGTGGAGCATACCGGCGGAAAGATCTTCTTAGAGATAGAGGCTGTCGACTCGGCCATCTACGTCGACGAGGTTCACTTCCAGAACGCCATTACCAACCTGATGGACAACGCCGTGAAGTATCGCAAGCCCGAGCAGCCGCTCAACCTCTATATCCGTACGTGGAACGAAAAGGGACGGCTGTGCTTCTCGATCCGCGACAACGGTCTCGGCATCAAGAAGGAGAACGTCAAGAAGATATTCGAAAAGTTCTACCGTGTGCATACCGGCAACGTCCACGACGTGAAGGGCTTCGGACTGGGCCTGGCCTACGTGAAGCGCATCATCGACCTGCATGAGGGCGAGATCAAGTGTGAAAGCGAATTGGGTAAGGGAACGACATTTACCGTCTCGTTGCCTATCCTGGAAGAAACATCATAGTATTAACAATAAAAACAGAAAGATTATGGAAGACAAGTTGAAAATTTTGCTTTGTGAGGACGACGAGAATCTGGGCATGCTGCTCCGTGAGTATCTGGCTGCAAAAGGCTATGAGGCAGAGCTGTGCCCCGACGGCGAGGCCGGCTTCAAGGCCTTCCTGAGGACGAAGTTCGATATTTGCGTGCTCGACGTGATGATGCCCAAGAAGGACGGCTACACGCTGGCACAGGAGATCCGTCAGGCTAATGCCGAGATTCCCATCATCTTCCTGACCGCCAAGACGCTGAAGGAAGACATTCTCGAGGGCTTCAAGCTCGGTGCCGACGACTACATCACCAAGCCCTTCTCGATGGAGGAGCTCGTGTTCCGTATTGAGGCCATCCTGCGCCGTGTACGCGGAAAGAAGAACAAGGAGTCAACGCTCTACCACATCGGCAACTTCACTTTCGACACCCAGAAGCAGCTGCTCTCCATCGGCGAGAAGCAGACGAAGCTCACCACCAAGGAGAACGAGCTGCTGGCACTGCTCTGCTCGCACGCCAACGAGATTCTGCAGCGCGACTTCGCCCTGAAGACCATCTGGATTGATGACAACTACTTCAATGCCCGCTCGATGGATGTCTACATCACCAAGCTGCGCAAGCACCTGAAGGAAGACCCGCAGATTGAGATTATCAACATCCACGGCAAGGGCTACAAGCTCATCACGCCGGAGGAAGAGTAAAGCCTCCCCCAACCCCCTCCCGTAGAGGGGGCTTTTTTTAGCGAGACATGAACAAATACGTAAAATACTTAGGGATGGCGCTGATAGTCATCGGCGTCCTCCTTTTGATGGTCTGTAAGCTGGCCGGATGGCAGTCGAACGCTGAGCTTCTCATTGGGCTTGCGCTCGTCGTTTCAGGCTATTTCCTGCACGTTTGGCTCCAGAAATACGGCCAAAAGTACTAAAAACCGTTAAAGTTGAGACATTTCTCATTTCTCATTTCTCATTTCTCATTAAAAAGCAGTACCTTTGCAGCCGCTTTTGAGCAAACGTAACATTATTAATTATTTAACGTAGTATGAATCAATACGAAACCGTTTTCATTTTAACTCCCGTTTTGTCTGATGATCAGATGAAGGAAACGGCCGCAAAATTCAAGAAAGTCCTCACCGATAAGGGTGCAGACATTCTCAACGAAGAGGCCTGGGGATTGAAGAAAATGGCTTATGCCATCAAGAAGAAGTCTACAGGTTTCTACTGCCTGTTTGAGTTCAAGGCTGAGCCAGAAGTGATTAAGACCTTGGAGACCGCCTTCCGCCGTGACGAGAAGGTGATTCGTTTCCAGACTGTTAAACTCGACAAGTATGCCGCAGAATACGCTGAAAAGCGTCGCGCCAAGCTTGGCAAAAAAGAAGAGGAGGCTTAAATTATGGCAGAACAGAGTGAAATCCGCTATTTGAATGCTCCTTCTATCGACACGAAGAAGAAGAAGTACTGCCGTTTCAAGAAGAGCGGCATCAAGTACATTGACTACAAGGATCCCGAGTTCCTGAAGAAGTTCCTGAACGAGCAGGGTAAGATTCTGCCCCGCCGCATCACGGGCACCTCTCTGAAGTATCAGCGCCGCGTGGCTCAGGCCGTCAAGCGCGCCCGCCAGATTGCGCTGCTGCCTTATGTAACCGATATGATGAAGTAAACATTAAGGAGGACAACGCATTATGGAAATTATACTGAAAGAAGATATTATCGGCTTAGGTTTTAAGAACGATATCGTAAACGTGAAGTCGGGCTATGGCCGTAACTACCTCATCCCCCAGGGTAAGGGCGTTATCGCATCTCCCTCTGCCAAGAAGATCCTGGCTGAGAACCTGCGCCAGCAGGCTCACAAGCTCGCTGCCCAGAAGGCTGCTGCTGAAGAGCGCGCCAAGGTGCTCGAGGGTGTTGAGCTCGTCATTCCCGCAAAGGTCAGCATCACCGGTCAGCTCTACGGTTCAGTAGGTGCCGCTCAGGTGGCTGAGGAGCTTGCTAAGATGGGCAAGGAGATTGACCGCAAGATCATCACCATGAAGGACGCCAAGAAGGTGGGCGACTATGTTGCTCAGGTACACTTCCACAAGGAGGTCACCGTTGATGTTCCCGTCAAGGTGGTTGCTGAGAATGCCGACGAGCTGAAGGCTATCGAGGATGCCGAGAAGGCTCTCCGTGAGGCTCCTGCAGCTGAGGAGGCACCCGTAGAGGAAGCTCCCGAGGCCGAGGAGGAGGCTCCCGCAGCCGAGTAATTCATTGTTGGAATCAAAATTTTTAATTCACAAATAATAATTAACCCAGCTGTAAGCGGTCATTTTTTATTAAACACTAAATCCCGGTGGTTCGCCATCGGGATTTTTTTGATATGGAGTACCTCGCAGAGCTGAAGTAAGGAAAAAAGTATAGAATTGGATAATAAATGGCTGTCCGATTTTGTCGGGCGGCTTTTTTTGTGTATATTTGCAGCCGTGTAACAAGACAACGAGCTTATGAAGATAGAATTTATCCTTATTGCCATTGCTGCTCTGGTGATGGTATCCTGCGACAACAAGACCCAGAAGACCGGGAGCGCGAACGACTCCCTGGCGGTTGATAACATAGAAGACACGCTGGCCACAGAGACGGCAGACACGGCGAAGGCCGTCGCCATCACAGCCGAGAATTTCGACATCAATGACTGTCTGCCCGCTCTTGGGGTGCTACCGACCTCTATTTCTTCGAGCACGGTGCGGCTGCCCAGGGGGGCTGCGGTACGGGCTGCATGATGTCTGACTGCACGCTGATGAAGGACAGCCGGCCGGTGACGACCTTCAGGAGCATTGAGGAGTCGAACATGGAGGGCGAGGTGGTGGAAACGACCTGCACCCAGGATGGCAAGAAAATTACGTTAGTGGAGTTCGACAAGCTGTACAAGCAACTTGGCGAGCAGGTGGACATTGAACTTGAGATGAAGGAGATTGACTTGGAGGAATCAGCTGAGAGAAGTAAACTGTACGACTATGCGGAATAACGTCTTCAGACTACTGGCGATGGTGGCCCTGCTGCTGACATTCGGCGGCGCATGGGCACAGAACGTCGGGAACGGCTCACGATGGTGGGACGGTGAGAAACTCTATACGGCCGAAGTCGACGAGGCTGGCAACGTGACCATGAATGGTGAGAGCGAGGAGATGGGCGGCGACAGGTTCCGCCTGATCAAAGTGTCGGGCAAGGCTGGCCACTATACGCTTGCTTCCGGCAACTCCCAGGGCTGGCTGTTCATCCGTGGAAAAGTAGGCTGGGAGGTGGAGCTTGTGCGGCAGGAAGGCGTTAGTTTCCTGGCCGTCAGACAGCCTAACGGCGATTGCGTCTACACGTTGCGCGAGACGCCCGACAATCTGAAGAACTGCGTGGCCCAGCAGAAGATCATTGACGAGCGCGATGTCAGCTGGATGTTGCAGAACCACCTGCTCGACACCCACTATCTGGGGCGCTTCTCGAAACCCCAGCTGCGGCTGATGCGCAATGAGATTCTGGCCCGTCATGGCTGGACGTTCCAGGCAAAAGACCTGAGGGAGCACTTCGGCCGTCAGCCGTGGTATAAGCCCGTGGCCGACAATAACAGCATCACGCTGGGTATCATTGAGCTGACCAACCTGCAGCTGCTGAAGAGCGAGGAGGCTGCTGACGACGACCGCGTGAGATATGAGAACACGAAGGCGGCACCCAAGATGGCCGAGGCCGTGGGTGGCGTCATTACCGTCACCACCGAGGAGCAGTTTATCAATGCTCTTGGCAACGACCGCGAAGTGCAGCTGGGCAGGGACGTACACCTGAACCTCTCGAGGATTCTGGAACAGGAGGATAAGTTCTCGGGTGTCCCCGGACGGGCGTGGGCAACCATTGCCAAGCGTGACGGCGGCGACCAGCCGGTCATCATCAGCGAGTTCTGCAACGACGGCCAGCAGCTGACGCTCAAGAACTTCCGCCGACTCGTCATCAGCGGACAGCACAACTCGAGCATCGAGGTAGATCCCCGCTACTCCTACTGTCTGAGTTTCATGGACTGCGAAGGCTGCCGCGTGCAGAACCTGACCATCGGTCACACCGAGGGCGGCTACTGCGACGGCGGTGTCATCGGCGTGGAGGGCGGCAGCCGGAATTTCATCTTCGACTGCGACCTCTACGGTTGTGGTACCTATGGTATCGTGGCCCGCGAGACCAATGGACTGACCGTGGCCCGCACGAACATCCACCACTGTACCTACGGCATCATGGAGCTGTGGAGCTCGCTGGGCGTGAAGTTCTCGGAGTGTGACTTCTTCGAGAACCGCGAGTTCGCCCTCATAACCAACAACGGCAGCGAGTACACGGTGTTCGAGAAGTGCCGCTTCTATAACAATTGGCCCGAGGCGCCGCTGTTTTCTACCAACGAGGACATCACGCTCTATGGCTGTGAGATTTACCATCCTGAGGTAGGGGCAAAGGAGAGTCTTCGTGAGCCCGACGGCGACTGTAAGTGGAGTGAAAAGGCAAACTACGTGCCGGAGCCAAGGGTGAAACCAATAGGACCGGACGCGAAATAATGAGATTATGGGAAAGAAGATGATGATAGCCATAGCGCTGCTGATAGGTAGTGTGACTGTATCGGCACAGAACTCGAAGGCGCAAAAGGTCGGCGATATCAGAAAGGCATACGCCGAGGCAAAGAAGAAGATAGCCGACAACGGCAAGAACGGACAGGCACCCTTGGACGTAAGCATCACTCTTCGTGACGGAACGGAAGTCGATGAGGACTTCATCATCAACGAAGAGCGGGTGATAACCTTCTATTTCACCAAATCTCGTGCGAACAAGGAGCTTGACTACGCTGACGGCTCCAACTGCTACTTCATCACCGAGAACTGGTCGGCCAACGGTCACTCCCACTACCGCGAGATGCTCTTCGCCCCCAACGTGGGCCACCTGCTCTTCTCGTTCATGCACTCCGAGACGCATGCCGGCTACGAGGTGGAGTCGCGCTATTACTACGCTGCCGACGGCAGTCTGGTAGACCAGAAGCACAAGGAGGGGAAGAAGGACGTCGAGCCCGACGGCCAGACGTGGAGCACTGCCGAGACTGAGCAGTCATTTGCCAATGATCTGCTGTACGTCTTCGACCAGCTGATGAAGCCGAAGCACGACCTGCCTGCCGGCAAGGGCGTGAAGTCGGCAATGACGAAGGCCGACAGGATAGACCTCATCAGGAAGGCCTACACGCGGGCGAAGGAAGATATTGCCAAGAACGACAAGTCGGAGACGCCCCACGACATACAGATCGTGGTACGCGACCAGTCGTGGGGACCGCCTGAGATTACCGATGTCAGGATGTACTACGAGCAGCCTGACGGCACTACTCCCTTCCGCTGCTACTTCATCTCGGAGCGCTGCCATAACAACAACATGGGCAAGGACAACTACAGCGAGTTCCTCGTTGCCGACAACAGTCTGATGTTCTCCTACTGCTGTGCCCGCGAGGAGGGTGAGAAGCATGAGTGGCGCTACTACTACGACGAGAACGGCCGATGCATAGAGGTGAAGACCGATGCCGACGACAACGACAAGGGACTCGCCGACAAGATGACGGCTGAGCGCTACCTGAACATTTTCAAGAAGCTGACGGAATAAGAGCATGAAGAAGATGATAACGATACTGGGACCGACGGCTTCGGGCAAGACGCCCGTGGCGGCACGGTTGGCGGCAGAGATTGGCGGTGAGATTATCTCGGCCGACTCCCGGCAGGTGTACCGGCGCATGGATATTGGGACGGGTAAGGACCTCGGTGACTATGGCAGCGTGCCTTATCACCTGATTGACATCTGCGAGCCGGGTACGAAGTACAATCTCTTCCAGTATCAGCAGGACTTCTACGACGTCTATCAGGACATCCGGAGTAGGGGAGCGGTGCCCATCCTCTGTGGCGGTACGGGACTCTACATAGAGGCCGTACTGAAAGGCTACAAGCTGTCGCCGGTGCCGCAGAACCAGCCGTTGCGCGAGAGCCTGGAGGGCAAGTCGCTGGAAGAGCTGACGCAGATGCTCGCTGAACTGAAAGCCCGCAACGGCTCGAATATGCACAACACGACCGACGTGGACTCCTGTCAGCGCGCCATCCGAGCCATCGAGATTGAGACCTACAATCTGGAGCACCCTACTCCCTGCAGGGAGCTGCCGCCCGTGGATAGCGTCATCATCGGCATCAGCATCGACCGCGAGTTGCGCCGTGAGAAGATAACGCGGCGGCTGAAGGCCCGCCTCGAGGAGGGCATGGTCGATGAGGTGCAGGCGCTGCTTGACGAGGGCATTGCTCCCGACGACCTGATATATTACGGTCTGGAGTATAAGTTTGTGACGGAGTACCTGACCGGCCAATGCTCCTACGACGAGATGTTCCAGCGCCTGGAGATTGCCATCCATCAGTTTGCCAAGCGGCAGATGACCTGGTTCCGGGGAATGGAGCGGCGCGGCTTCCATATCAACTGGATAGACGCCACACTCCCGATGGAGGAAAAAGTTGGAAGCATCGTGCGTCTCATCTAAAATGACGATGCCCTTTGTCCCGAAGGGAGCTTATATTTGTTCTATCTCCTCTTCTTTGAGTCCAGTGTACTTGGCTATCAATTCCACTGGCATATTGTCGGCCTTCATGCGGCGGGCATTGTCTCGCTTAGCATCCTCTATGCCCTCGGCCCGACCCTCGGCCCGACCCTCGGCCCGACCTTCAGCCCGACCTTTCTGCTCTGCTCCGGTCATCGCATTGTAAGTATCGCGGTAGCGTTTCAGGGCGTGGTCGTACTGCATTCGCTCTTCCTTCGACAGCTTGCTCACTTCGGCAACCTCTGCCAGCCGCTGGAACACTGCGTTCTGTGCAGCCCACGGCATTCTCGTCAATGTATCCATATTTTTCAGTATATATATCCAACGTTCAAACTGGTTCTTACACTCCTCGGCTTCCTTTGTGAAGCATGGCATCTGGAGGCACACCAGGCGTAGCTTTTCTGTAAACGGCTTACCATTCTGGTCGGTCAGTTTAGCATCTACACGCAGACATCCAGCATAGCCCGTCAGCATAAAATTGGTAAAGGCTACGATGTAGACGGCCTTGATGTCGTAGTTCCACTCTTGTCCTTTCTCTCCTTGTCGGGCGATGGCTTCCGATGCATAATAGAGCAACCGTTCCCTGAAGTTAGGGTGCTCACGGTTTTGCATCTCGACAATAATCTTTTCGCCGCTGTCAGTCTCGCAGAGGATGTCGTAGATGGGTGACCGGTCGCCGTCGTAAGAAGCAGGCTGCTCCTTGTCGAGAAACTTCAGGTCGGAGATGACGCGCTCGCCTTCGAGCAGCGCGTTCAGAAAGTCAAGCAGTCGGGGCTTGGAAAACTCCTGTCCGAAGATGATCTTGAATCCGATGTCGGTAAAAGGATTAATGAACTTGGCCATAATGGTATTCATAGATGCAATTATGCCGCAAATATACAGACTTTTCTTGAAACGGCAAAATTTTGGGGAGCTTTTTTTCTGATTGTTTGGTGGAACAGATATTTCTTCGTACCTTTGCCTGCAGATATGGCAGTAGAGACAACAAGGTGGGGCATCCTGTATTGCCCAAAGACGGGATTCTCCAGCAGCCAGAAGCGCTGGGAGAAGATTGAGGCAGCGCTCCGTGAGCGGGGCGTGGTTTACGATATGGTGCAGAGCGAGAACGCTGACAGCGTGGAGCGCCTGATGACCATGCTCATCAACAACGGCTACAAGACGATTGTCGTGGTGGGTGGCGACTCGGCCCTGAACGATGCCGTGAACTGTCTGATGAAGGAGGAGAAGCGCGTGCGCGACGAGATTGCCCTCGGCGTGATTCCCAACGGCGTGATGAACGACTTTGCTCGTTTCTGGGGCTTTGTCGAGGACGACGTCGAGCAGACCGTCGGCTGGCTTGCCGAGCGTCGCATACGTCGCATTGACCTTGGCTGCGTGCGCTACACGAACAGCAATCAGGAACACTGCCACCGCTATTTCCTGAACTGTCTGAACATCGGCATGACGGCCGACATCATGAACCTTCGCCGCCAGACGCGCCGTCTCTTCGGCTCGCGTACCTTATCATTTATATCGTCGCTCTTCGTGATGCTCTTCCACCGGATGGAGTACAAGATGAAGCTGCGCATCAACAGCGACGTCATCGACCGCAAGGTGATGACCGTCTGCATCGGCTCGGGGCCGGGCTACGGTCAGACGCCGAACGCCGTGCCTTATAACGGTATGCTCGACGTGTCGGTGGTCTACCATCCCGAGGTCGTGCAGCTCATCGAGGGTCTTTGGCTGCTGATCACCGGCCGTTTTCTGAATCACCGCAATGTCCATCCCTTCCGCACGACCGAGGTTTTTGTCGACGAGGCCCGCAAGGCAATGGTCGGCGTCGACGGCCGTCTGATGAAAACGCCCGTCGGAGCATTCCGCGTAAACATTGAGCAGGAAGTCATCAATTTCCTGATTCCGGCCTAACTATGGCAAAATAGTGCAAATAAACGTTGTCAAATTTGCCAATGTTAAAATAATGCCCTAACTTTGCAGGCTCAAACAAGAAACGAAGAGAATGAGGAAGACAATTTTCGACTTGCTTGGCCGTAAGGGCCAGACGCCTGTGAGTATGCTCACATGCTACGACTACAACACCGCCCGCACCATCGACGAGGCCGGTGTTGACATGATTCTGGTGGGCGACTCGCTTGGCAATGTGATGTTAGGCTACGAGAACACGCTGGCCGTCACCGTCGACGATATGATTCATCACGGCAAGGCCGTCTGTCGCGGTGCCAAGGAGGCATTCGTGGTCATCGATATGCCGTTTATGTCGTACCAGCCCTCTGTCGAGGAAGCCGTGCGCAATGCCGGCCGCATCATGAAGGAGACGGGCTGTCATGCCGTGAAGCTGGAGGGCGGCAGAGAGTATGCCGACCGCATCGAGGCCATCGTCGAGGCGGGCATTCCCGTGGTGGCCCACATCGGACTGACCCCGCAGTCGGTCAACGCCTTTGGCGGCTACAAGGTCCAGGGAAAGACGCTTGAGAAGGCCCGCAAGATTCTCAATGACGCGAAGGCTGTTGAGCAGGCTGGCGCCTTTGCCATCACGCTGGAGTGCGTGCCCGCCGAGCTGGCCACGCTGATCACAGAGCGCTCGAAGGCGCTGACCATCGGCATCGGTGCCGGCAACGGCTGCGACGGTCAGGTGCTGGTCTATCAGGACATGCTTGGCTTCACCGACGGCTTCACGCCGAAGTTCGTGAAGAAGTATGCCGACGTTCACAGCGTCATGCTCGAGGCTTTCCGCCAGTACAAGGAGGACTGCGAGCAGCGCACGTTCCCCAGTGCCGACAAGACGTATACTTTCGAAGAGGACGTGATGGAGAAACTTAAGGAAGAGATAGAATGACCATTTTAATATATAGGAAATGAAGGTAGTCAAGACTGTAAAAGAAGTCAGAGAGATTGTTTCAGCATGGAGAAAAGAGGGCCTGACCGTCGGTCTGGTTCCCACCATGGGTTATTTGCATGAGGGGCATCAGAGCCTGATCATCAAGTCGGCCGAACAGAACGACCGCACGGTGGTCTCGGTGTTTGTGAACCCCATACAGTTCGGGCCTAACGAAGACCTGGAGGCTTATCCGCGCGACCTCGACCGCGACATCCAGAAGGTGGAGGAGGCTGGTGGCGACCTGATCTTCAACCCCGAGCCGGCAGAGATGTACCCCGGCCACTTCACGTCGTTCATCGACACGACGGAGACCACGGAGCTGCTCTGCGGTGCCGTGCGCCCCGTTCACTTCCGCGGTGTCTGCACCGTGGTAGGTAAGCTCTTTAACATCGTCTGCCCCGACCGTGCCTACTTCGGTCAGAAGGATGCCCAGCAGCTGGCCACCATCCGCCGCTTCGTGCGCGACCTGAACTTCCCGGTCGAGATTGTGGCTTGCCCCATTGTCCGCGAGGCTGACGGTCTGGCCAAGTCGAGCCGCAACACCTACCTCAACGCCGAGGAGCGCCAGGCTGCCCTCATCCTCTCCAAGAGTCTGAAGAAGGGCCAGGAGGCCATCGCGGCAGGTGAAAGAGATGCCCAGACGGTTATCGCCGTCATCACCGAGAGTCTGAAGTCGGAGCCGCTGGCCAGGATTGACTATGTTGAGGTTGTCGACTTCGAGAACATCCAGCGCACGGCCAGGATTGAAGGCGATGTGCTCGTTGCCATTGCCGTCTACATTGGCAAGACGCGCCTGATTGATAACTTCATCGTCAATATATAATATAAGGTATAGAAGATGAACATAACGCTGCTGAAATCAAAGATTCACCGTGCCGTGGTGACTCAGTCTGACCTCAACTACGTGGGCAGCGTCACCATTGATGCCCGGCTGATGCGTGAGGCCGGTATCGTGGAGTACGAGAAAGTGGCCATTGCCGACATCGACAACGGCAACCGCTTCGAGACCTACGTCATCACCGGCGAGGAAGACTCCGGCATCATCTGCTTGAACGGCGCCGCAGCCCGCTGCGTCAGTGCCGGCGACAAGGTCATCATCATGGCCTACGCCGACATGACCCCCGAGGAGGCCCGGACGTTCAAGCCCGCCGTCCTCTTCGTCGACGAGCACAACAAGATTATCCGCAAGGCCAGCTACGAGCATCACGGACTGCTCAGCGAACAATAAAAAAACTTTCAAGCCTATGCTGACAGGAAAAACCATTGTCCTCGGCGTGACGGGCAGCATTGCCGCCTACAAGACGGCCAACCTCGCTTCGATGCTGGTGAAGCTTGGTGCCGACGTCCACGTCATCATGACGCGCAATGCCACGCAGTTCATTACCCCGATGACCTTCGAGACGCTGACGTCGAACAAGTGCATTGTCGACACCTTCGACCGCAACTTCTCGTTCGACGTGAAGCACGTCTCGCTGGCCAAGCGGGGCGACCTGTTTATGGTGGCCCCCTGCACGGCCAACGTCATCGGCAAGCTGGCCGCCGGCATCTGCGACGACATGCTGACCACCACGCTGCTGGCCACGAAGGCGCCGAAGCTGCTGGCTCCGGCCATGAATACGGGCATGTGGGAGAACCCCATCCTGCAGCACAACCTCCAGCTGCTCCAGAGCTACGGCTACCACATTGTACAGCCCGCCGTGGGGCGCCTGGCCTGTGGCGACACGGGCAGCGGCAAGATGCCGCCCGAGGAGCTGCTGCTTGAGCATATCCTGCTGCATACAGCCCGCACGAAGGACCTGCAGGGGCGTCGGCTGCTGGTCACGGCCGGTCCTACGCAGGAGGCCATCGACCCCGTGCGCTTCATCACCAACCATTCGTCGGGCAAGATGGGCTACGCCATTGCCAAGATGGCCGCGCTCCGTGGGGCTGAGGTGACGCTCGTCAGCGGTCCGGTCAGCATCAAGCCCTTTACCGGCATCGGGCTGGTCCCCGTGACGAGTGCCCGTGATATGTTCGACGCCGTCACCCGGCGCAGTGCCGACAGCGACATCATCATCATGTGCAGCGCCGTGGCCGACTACATGCCAGCCACCTATTCCGACCAGAAGGTGAAGAAGCACGACGGCGACCTCTGCATACCGCTCACCCGTACGCCCGACATCCTGCAGTACTTGGGCGACCATAAGCCAAAAGAGCAGGTGCTCGTAGGCTTCTCGATGGAGACCGAGAACCTCATCGACAACTCGCGCGCCAAGCTGACGAAGAAGAAGGCCGACATGATTTGTGCCAACTCCATTGCCGACAGCCGTACGGGCTTCGGCGTCGATACCAACCGCGTGACGCTCATCACTCAGGACGCCGTCAGCGAGCTGCCGCTCTGCTCGAAGGAAGAGACGGCCGACCTGATACTGAATCGCGTTGCCGATATAGCCAAGGGCCTATGAAGACAGTCATCATCGGTTCAGGCAATCTGGCCACCCACCTCTCGCTGGCACTGAAGGCCGGCGGCATCGACATTGCCCAGGTGTTCAGCCGCACGGCAGCCCACGCCGGCGAACTGGCCGGGAAACTGGGTTGCACATACACGACCGTGCCCGAACAGGTGCTCACCGATGCTGACGTCTATATCATCTCCGTCAACGACGATGCTATCAGTGGCCTGGCCGTCAGACTCTGCAAAGCGCGGCCTCAGGGCGTCTTCATCCACACGGCGGGCAGCGTCCCGATGGAGGTCTTCCGGCCCTATGGCGTGCGCCACGGCGTGCTTTACCCCATGCAGACGTTCTCGAAGAACCGCCCCGTCGACTTCCGCACCATTCCCTGCTTCATCGAGGCCTCCGACGAGCCGACGCTGGCGCTCGTCCGCCGCATCGCCAGCGGCATCTCAGACCGTGTGGTAGAAGCCGACTCCGAGAAGCGGCGCAAGCTTCATCTCGCCGCCGTCCTGGCGTGCAACCTTGCCAACCACTGCTACCGGCTGGCCGAGCGCGTGCTCGAGGCCGAACACATCGACTTCGGCCTCTACCTGCCCCTTATCCTGGAGACCGCCCGCAAGGTGACCGAGATGTCGCCACGCGAGGCGCAGACCGGCCCCATGGTGCGTTACGACCTGGGGGTGATGGCCGCCCAGGTGAGTCTGCTGCCCGACGAGCGTACCCGCCAGATTTACCGCCTGATGGCCGAAAGCATACACGAAGACTCGCTGCTTTGTGTTAAATAACCTTATTTCTTTTGTCGGCTGACAAAAAATGCTTACCTTTGGGGCTAAGAAATCTGAAACCACTAAGTATTAATGACCTTAAAATAGGAACTATGAGTTATTTACGATTCGAAAAAGCCGTGATGACTAACCTGCAGGAGAGTCTGCGTCGTGAATTGCTCCGCACCAACCGTTCGGGCGCATACAGCTCGTCTACGCTCGTAGACTGCAATACGCGCAAGTACCACGGTCTGCTGGTTGTTCCCGTACCCGAACTCGACGACGAGAACCATGTGCTGCTCTCGTCGTTAGACTGTACGGTCGTCCAGCATGGAGCCGAATTCAACTTAGGCCTCCACAAGTATCAGGGCAACACATTCAGCCCCAACGGGCACAAGTACATCCGTGAGTTTGACGCCAGCAAAGTTCCCACGACGACCTACCGCGTGGGAGGTGTCATCCTGAAGAAGGAAGTCATTTTCCAGCATTACGAGGACCGTCTGCTCATCCGCTACACGCTGGTGGATGCCCATTCGGCCACCACGTTGCGTTTCCGTCCCTTCCTTGCCTTCCGTTCCGTGCGGCAGTTCACCCACGAGAACGCCACCGCCAGCCGTGAGTATTCGCTGGTCGACGGCGGCATCAAGACCTGTATGTATGCCGGCTACCCCGACCTCTACATGCAGTTCTCGAAGAAGAACGAATTCGTCTTCATGCCCGACTGGTATCGCGGCATTGAGTACCCGAAGGAGCAGGAGCGCGGCTACGCCTCGAACGAGGACCTCTACGTGCCCGGCTACTTCGAGATGCCTATCAAGAAGGGCGAGAGCATTGTCTTCGCCGCTTCGACGTCGCAGATCAAGTCGTCGTCGCTGAAGAAGCTGTTCGACCTGGAGGTCGACGACCGCATATCGCGCGACAACTTCTATCACATACTGGTCTGTGCTGCCCACCAGTTCCATAACCGGCAGAAGAACGACGACCGCTACCTGCTGGCCGGCTACCCGTGGTTCAAGGCCCGTGCCCGCGACACGTTCATCGCCCTGCCCGGACTGACGCTGAGCATCGGTGAGCGCGACTACTTCGAGCTGGTCATGAAGACCGCCGAGAGGGGACTGCGCGAGTTTATGGACGGCAAGCCACTCTCAGTGAAGATCTACGAGATTGAGCAGCCCGACGTTCCCCTGTGGGCCGTGTGGGCCATCCAGCAGTACGTCAAGGACGTCGGCCGCGACGAGGGCTTCAAGAAGTACGGCCAGCTGCTGAAGGACATCGTGTATTACATCGAGGAAGGCGGCCATCCCAACCTGCGCCTCGACGAGAACGGCCTGCTCTACAGCGACGGACGCGACAAGGCCGTGACGTGGATGAACTCCACGGCCAACGGGAAGCCCGTCGTGCCCCGCTCCGGCTATATCGTCGAGTTCAACGCCCTGTGGTACAATGCCCTGAAGTTCTGTGCCTCGATGGCTGCCGAGCAGAACGACCAGGCGGCTGCCGACCATCTGGAGGCACTGGCTGCCAAGGTGAAGCAGTCGTTCGTCGAGACCTTCGTCAACGACTACGGCTACCTGCTCGACTACGTCGACGGCGCCAATATGGACTGGTCGGTGCGCCCGAACATGATTTTCGCCGTTGCGCTCGACTACTCGCCGCTCTCGCAGCAGCAGATGAAGAGCGTGGTAGATATATGTACCCGCGAACTGCTGACACCGAAGGGCCTGCGCTCGCTGTCGCCGAAGAGCGGCGGCTACAATCCGATGTACGTCGGACCGCAGACCCAGCGCGACTATGCCTACCATCAGGGAACGGCGTGGCCGTGGCTCGGCGGCTTCTACATGGAGGCCTGCCTGAAACTCTACAAGCGCTCGCGCCTGTCGTTCATCGAGCGGCAGATGGTGGGCTATGAGGACGAGATTGACTATCACGCTATCGGTACCATCTCCGAGCTGTTCGACGGCAACCCGCCGTTCCACGGACGCGGCGCCATGGCCTTCGCCATGAACGTGGCCGAGATCCTGCGTACGCTGAAGCTCCTCGAGAAGTATTCATATCAAAAGTAAAATAGGAGGAACGCTGTATGAAAGTATTAATGTTTGGATGGGAGTATCCTCCTCACGTGTTCGGTGGACTTGCCACCGCTAACTATGGAATCTCAGAGGGCCTGAAGGCGCAGGGCGACATCGAGACCGTGCTCTGTCTGCCGCACCCCTTCGGCGACGAGAGCCAGCACGCCTGCCGCATCGTGGCCATGAACGCCGTGCCTATTGCCTGGCGCGACGTTGACTATGACTACGTGAAACAGCGCGTGGGCAACATCATGGACCCCGACTACTACTTCAAGCTCCGCGAGCACATCTATGCCGACTTCAACTACATGAACGTCAACGACCTCGGTGCCATGGAGTTTGCCGGAGGCTACCCCGGCAACCTGCACGAGGAGATAAACAATTACTCGATTATAGCCGGGCAAGTGGCTCGCGCTGAGGAGTTTGACATTATTCACGCCCACGACTGGCTGACCTTCCCTGCCGGCATTCATGCCAAGCAGGTCAGCGGCAAGCCGCTGTGCATCCACGTACATGCCACCGACTTCGACCGCAGCCGCGGCAAGGTGAACCCCACCGTCTACTCCATCGAGAAGAACGGCATGGACTGGGCCGACTGCATCATGTGCGTATCAGAGCTGACACGCCAGACGGTCATCAACCAGTATCATCAGGACCCGCGCAAGTGCTTCACCGTCCACAACGCCGTCTACCCCCTGCCCCAGGAGTATCAGGACATTCCGCGTCCCGACCACACCGGCAAGGAGAAGGTCGTCACGTTCCTCGGCCGCATCACCATGCAGAAGGGCCCCGAGTACTTCGTCGAGGCCGCCACGATGGTGCTCCACCGCACGCGCAACGTCCGCTTCTGCATGGCAGGCTCCGGCGACATGATGGACGCCATGATCCACCTGGCAGCCGAGCGCGGCATTGCCGACCGCTTCCACTTCCCGGGCTTCATGCGCGGCAAGCAGGTCTATGAGTGCCTCAAGGCCAGCGACGTCTACGTCATGCCGTCGGTCAGCGAGCCCTTCGGCATCTCGCCCCTCGAGGCCATGCAGTGCGGCACGCCCTCGATCATCTCCAAGCAGTCAGGCTGCGCCGAGATTCTCGAGAACTGCATCAAGGTCGACTACTGGGACATCCACGCCCTGGCCGACGCCATCTACTCTATCTGCATGAACGAGTCGCTCTTCAACTACCTCAAGGAGGAGGGCAAGCGCGAGGTTGACCAGATTACGTGGGAGAAGGTAGGACGCTGGATACGTACACTCTACAGAAGGACATTAGGGTGGGAGTAGCCCACCCCCAACCCCTCCCCGAAGGAGGGGAGCCAAAATACCTTTAACATTTCAAATTATTTATATAGTATAACAATTAAAAAATGGAGACCACAATATCCTGGCAAGAGTAATCAAGCTCCCCTCCCTTGGGGAGGGGCTGGGGGTGGGCTGTTATTATGAAAACAATTTGTTTATATTTCGAGATACATCAGATCATCCATCTGAAGCGCTACCGTTTCTTCGACATCGGTACCGACCATTACTATTACGATGACTACGAGAACGAGCGTAGCATCACCGATATCGCCGAGCGCTCCTACATGCCGGCACTCACCGCCATTGGCGACATGATTCAGCAGCACGGCAAGTATTTCAAGGTGGCCTTCAGCCTCTCGGGCACAGGCATCGAGCAGCTCGAGTATCATGCACCGCAGGTCATAGCCAAGCTGCAGGATCTGGCACAGACGGGCTGCGTCGAGTTCCTGGCCGAGCCTTACAGCCACGGACTGTCGTCGCTGGCCAACGAGGAGACCTTCGCACTCGACGTCAAGAAGCAGTGCGCCAAGATCGAGGAGCTCTTCGGCCAGAAGCCGCAGGTGGCACGCAACTCGTCGCTCATCTACAGCGACGACATCGGCGCCCAGATAGCCGCCATGGGCTTCAAGGGCATGCTCACCGAGGGTGCCAAGCACGTGCTCGGCTGGAAGTCGCCACACTACGTCTACAACTGCAACATCGCCCCCAACCTGAAGCTGCTGCTGCGCGACGTCGAGCTCAGCGACGACATCTCGCTGCGCTTCAACAATGCTGAGTGGGAGGGCTATCCGCTGTTTGCCGATGCCTACATCGACCGCATTGCCCGCTTCCCCGAGGAGGAGAAGATCATCAACATCTTCATGGAGCTCTCGGCCCTCGGCATCGCCCAGCCGCTCTCCAGCAACATCCTCGAGTTCCTCAAGGCACTGCCCGCCTGCGCCAAGGAGAAGGGCATCGACTTCGCCACGCCGACCGAAATCTGCATGAAGGTGCCCTCAGTAGGCGCCGTCGACGTGCCCGACACCCTGTCGTGGGTTGACGAGGAGCGCGACTGCTCATGCTGGCTCGGCAACGCCATGCAGCGCGAGGCCTTCCAGAAGCTCTACTCCGTGGCCGACCGCCTGCGCATAGCCAACGACCCGCGCATCAACCAGGACTGGGACTATCTGCAGGCCTCCAACAACTTCCGCTTCATGACCACCAAGCCCTCCAACGTCGGATTAGACCGCGGCATCTACAGCGGACCGTTCGACGCCTTCACCAACTACATGAACATCCTGGGTGACTTCATCAACCGCGTCAACGCCCTCTATCCGCTCGACATCGACAACGACGAGCTCGAGGGACTGCTCACCACCATCAAGAACCAGGGCGACGAGATTGAGATGAAGGACAAGGAGATAACCCGCCTGAAGGCCAAGCTCGAGAAGTACGAGACGGAGAAGCCCGCCGCCAAGAAGCCCGCTGCCAAGAAGCCTGCGCCCAAGCGCAAGACGGCCGCCAAGAAGGCTGAGTAGGCTGGTATCTTATTTAAACTGTCAACGACATCCCCAGTCCCTTTCGGCTGGGGATGTCGATTACCATTAGCACATGAAAAAGCTCCTTGGAAACGACCGGCCGTTATGCCGATTGCTGTTGGCGGCTGTTGCCCTGCTGATGTGCTGCCCCGTGAGCGGACAGGAGGACAGCGTTTCCGTTGACAGCGGGAATGTTGTACGCAGACTCAGCCAGCGACAGCGCAGGGAGCGGATGGACAGCGCGCTTACTGCCCGCTATTATCGCATACCCTACGACACCAACTATGTGGTTCGCCCTGAGGGGAGCCTGACGTTGAAGGTCCGGCTCAACCAGACGGGCAACACTTTCCATGCCAAGGGGACCATCAACGGCATCCGTTCGAAGGCCGACCTCAGCACCAGCCATAAGACCACCGTGAGTATCGGCGCCTCCTATCGCGGCATCTCAGCCGCCTTAGCCCTCAACCCCGCCAAGATGAGCGGTGCCTATAAGGACTATGAATTCAACCTGAACTACTACAGCAGCCGCATCAGCCTCGACTTCAGCTATCAGCGTTCAGAATCGCTGACAGGCGATGTCCTGCGCGACGGCAGTCTGTCGCGGTTAGAGGCTGACGACGTGACGCTTAAGATTGCCAACTTTGCCGGTTACTATTGTTTCAACCATCGCCACTTCTCTTTTCCCGCAGTCTTCAACCAGAGCTATATCCAGTGCCGTTCGGCAGGCTCCTGGCTGGCGGGCATCAGCTATCAGGGCGGAAGCATCAAGACCACCGACGAGCTGAAAGCCAGGAGTCAGAATGCCCCTGACATCAGCATCGGCGTCGGCCATATCGGCATCGGCGGCGGCTACGGCTACAACTGGGTGCTCGGCAAGCGGTGGCTGCTTCACCTCTCGATGCTGCCCACCTTTGTCGTCTACAGTCGCAACAAGTTTACCGTGAACGGCGAGCGCAAGCGTGCTCAGCACATGCGCTTCAACATGCTCTTCAACGAGCGTGCGGCCATCGTCCGCAACTTCTCCTCACGCTATTTCGCTGGTGTCACCCTCGTCATGAACAATTCCGTCTTCGATGACGACGCGGTGATCGTCAATCAGAACAAATGGCGCGCCCGCGCTTTCCTCGGCATGCGCATATAGCCCCTCGCAGCAACCAGGCGCTGCCTCGTAATGACGAGGCGGCGCCTGGCGTCAGCAGGGGAAAGCGGCGATTCTTACATATTACAAATTACATTTTACTTTTTCTGTTGCCTTCGCTCCCCGTTTTTTCCTTGGAAAAAATGTCAGAAAAATTTGGCTGTTCGGTGGGAATGTCGTATCTTTGCAAGATGAAAATGAATAAAACTAAAATAATGACAAACAACATGAAAAAGGGAAATGCAATGACATGGGCTGTAGCTATTGCTACAGTTGTCGGTGGACTGACGGCGTGCGGCATCGACATTCCTAAGGAAGACACCTGAATGAGAGTAATCGTGAATAGCCGTTGGCTGCTGATTGTCGCCCTTCTCGCTCTTGTGAGTGAAGCCACTGCCCAGACGCCGACCCAATCCGAAAGGAGGGAGTGGTTGGACAGTGCGCTTACCTCTCGGTACAATCGCAACAAGGGCATCGACACGGCTTACATCGTCCGGCCACAGACCAAGTGGACGGTCGTAGGCCGTATCAATATGTCCGGTGCCGCATTAGAGACCAAGGGTATCGACAACGGACAGCATTTCAACTCTGAAATGATTGCCGAATACAAGTCGACATTCAGCGTTGCCGTCAGCTACTTGGGCGTCTCCCTCAGCGTAGCACTCAATCCCGCCAAGCTGATGGGCAAGTATCACGATTACGAACTGAACTTCAACTCTTACGGCAAGCGCTTCGGTTTCGATGTCATCTATCAGGATGCGAAGAACTTCACCGGATGGTACGACCAGAATGGCATGGACCGCATTGAGTTGCCTGCCGACATGCTGAGGGTCAAGACGCTCAACCTCAATGCCTTCTATGTCTTCAACAGCCGCCGGTTCTCCTATCCGGCCGCCTTCTCCCAGAGCTATATCCAGCGTCGCTCTGCCGGCAGCTTCCTGTTGGCGGCATCGGCCATGGGACAGCGCGCCACGCTCGACTGGGAAGATTTCCAGCTGAAGATGACCAACATCGGCATCGGTGCGGGTTACGGCTACAACTACGTGCCGTGGCAGGGCTGGCTGCTCCATCTCTCAGCCTTGCCCACGTTCATCGTCTACAGCAATACGTCGATGACCGTCAGCGACGACCGTGTCCCACTCAGCTACCACTTCCCCGAGGTCATCATCACCGGTCGCGGCTCTGTCGTTCATCTGTGGAGCAACAAGTTCCTTGGCATGTCGATGGTATACAACTTCACGAACATTGGCAGCGAGGAGAAGTTTGCGGTTCATAATTCCAAATGGCGTGTCCGCACGTTTTTTGGGCTACGGTTTTAGATTTTAAATAAGGTAATAAAGTTACATATATGAAAAGGCTGGTATTGATGGCCGTTGCCGCCATGCTGATGGTTGGTCATGTGAGTGCTGAACAAAATGACAGTACAGATGTCAAAAGAAAAAAAGTAGCCGTCGTCTTGAGCGGTGGCGGTGCCAAGGGAATGGCCCATATCGGCGTGCTCAAGGTGCTGGAGAAGGCCGGCATTCCAATTGATTATATCACCGGCACGTCGATGGGCAGCATCATTGGCGGACTCTATTCTATCGGCTATAACGCCAATTCCCTCGACTCAATGGTACGCGTTCAGGACTGGAGCTACGTCATCACCGACAAGGAGGACTTGCGCAACCAGAGCCTCAGCGACCGGCGGAAGCAGTACACATACGTCTACAGTACGGGCATGACCATCGGCAAGCGCAACATGAATGCCGGTGGCTTCATCAAAGGCAAGAACCTGGCCGAGCTGTTCCAGCAGCTCTGTACGGGATTTACCGATTCGCTCGACTTCACCAACGACCTGGCCATACCGTTCGCCTGTGTGGCAACAAATATCGTAGACAATTCGGAGGTGGTCTTCCACAGCGGGAAACTGCCGCAGGCCATGCGTGCCTCGATGGCTATCCCTGTTGCCTTCTCGCCTGTGAGAATAGGTGACATGATATTGGTTGATGGCGGCATGAAGAACAACTATCCGGCCGACGTGGCTCGCGCGATGGGGGCTGAGGTTATCATCGGCGTCACCGTGCAGGGTGCACCGAAGGTGGCCGAGGACATCGGCGGCACGATGAGTATTCTGAGCCAGATAATCGACGTGAACTGTAAGAACAAGTACGACGAGAACCTCGCCATTACCGACCTCCACCTGCAAGTCGACACGAAGGGCTACGGCTCGGCCAGTTTCTCGCAGACAGCCATCGATACGCTCATCCGTCGCGGTGAGGAGCTGGCCATGCGCCATTGGGACGACATCATCGCCCTGAAGTCGCTCATTGGCGTCCCTGAGTCCTATCACCGGGAAATTCTCTATCCGTTGCGCCCGAAGGTAATGACTGAGAAGCATTGCATCACGAACGTTACCTATGAGAACATGACGCCGCAGGATGAGCGCTTCCTTCGCCAGAAGTTCAACCTGAACAAGATTGACAGCATCGATGCCAAGTTGGCACAGCAGATTACCACGTCGATGCGTGTCGACTTGTTCTACCAGACTGCTGAGTGCCGGTTGGTGCCCGAGAAGTTGCCCATAGATGAGCTTTCCAGGCGAGCTGTCATTCACGGCATCTGGCCGGAGAAGCAGAAGGAGTGGGAAGAGTCTGACGGCGTGCATGTGTATCTCACCGCCGGCAACCGTAAGTCAGTACAGCTGCATGCAGGTGTACGTTACGACACTGAGGAATATGCCGCCTTGCAGCTGGGACTCGACATACCGTTCAGGACAGCCATACCGATGAACACCGACATCACGCTGCGATTAGGCAAGCGCATGATGGCGCGTGGCGAACTGACCATCCATCCGTTCAGCATCTCCCGTCCAACGCTCGTCTACGCCTTCCATCGTAACGACATCGATATCTATTCCGAAGGCGATCGCGACTATAACGTCAGGTACAACCAGTTCCAGGCCGAGATCATACCCATCAATCACGACCTGCGCCACTTCAACATTCAGTACGGCCTGCGTTGGGACTATATGCACTATCGCAATATGCTCGGGACTGAGACGGGCATACTGGGGACGCTCAAGAACGAGCATTTCTACAGCTACCACGCCCGAATCAATTATAACAGCGAGGACGACTGGCAATTCCCCACTCGCGGAGCACGCTTCAAGGCAGGGTATTCTTACCTGACCGATAACTTCGCCAAGCTCGACGGCAAGGCCGGCATGAGCGATGTCAACGCCAACTGGCGTATGTCGTTCTCGCTCAACAGCCGCTTCACCCTCCAGCCCATGATCTATGGTCGCCTGCTCTTCGGTACCGTCGTTCCTCCCTCCTTCGGTAATACCATTGGCGGCGACTGGTTCGGCCATTATGTCGAGCAGCAGATGCCCTTTGCCGGCATTGGCAATATGGAGTATATTGACCACCAGTTCGTGGCTGCCCAGCTTCAGGCGCAGCAGCGCATTGGCGGCAACAGCTACGTGCTGTTGCGTGCAGCCGTCGGCCAGCAGGCAGGTGTTCTGAAGGAACTCTTAGACCACCACACCCTTATTGGCGGGCAGATTGCCTATTTCTACAATACGCTTTTCGGGCCTGCTGGCGTCACTGCCGGTTACAGCAACCGCACCAAGAAGCCGTACATATACCTGAACCTCGGGTATGAATTCTAAGTGACGTTATCTGACGACCGTCTTCCGGCCGTCAATGATGTAGATGCCCCGCTTCAGCTGGTCAGCTGACAACCGCCTACCGCTCAGGTCGAATGTTCCTCGCTTTGGGTTCTCGTTGACGTTGATGTTCTCGTCAATCCCTGTTGAAACGAATGAGCTGGGGATGATGGTGAGCTGTCCCAGCACGAAGTCGGCGTTGCGTGTGCCGCCAGTATAGAAGGCGACGACATAGTCGCCGGTCTCAGCAATGTCAAACTCGAAAGCCTGCTGTTGCACGCCAGTGAACTTGTTGCCCGTCTTGTTACCGATGTTGACGGTAGGGGTGACGGTTTCCGATGCCACTTCCTGCCCCTCGGTGTCTTCTATGGCTACAGTGACAGGCGTAAACTCCGGCTGATTCCAGTTACACACCTTATACTTTATCACGTAGTGCCCCGGATAGAGCGACAGTATCGAGCGCCCCTGGCTCGTGCCGAATTTGGCAAATGCCGCCTTCTCCCTGGTTGTGGCGTTCTGGACGAGCAGACCGTATTCGAAGGCCCGCGTTGAATTGGTGAAGTGCAGAATCCGGCATCCGTCGGTGTAGGGCAGTCCACCGCCCACGCGCTTCGTCGAACCGTTCGACACGTACCAGTTCTGGGGAATGGCTCCCTCAACCTTGTTGTTCTGAAGCAGGTTGTAGGAGTTCTGCGTCTTGACGTAGTTCACCAGGCATGAGGCTGTGGCTGTCTTGCCCTTGTCGTCGGTCACTTCCACACGCAGGTTGTGCTTGCCCGATGCGGGTTCCGTCACCGTTGCCTCAAAGGGCGAAGCCTTCAGCGAGTCGATGAATTTCTTTCCGTCGTAGAAATCCACCCTTGCCACCTTCGCGTTGGTGGCTTTGGCCGTAGCCTTAATAGTGATGTCGGGAAACTTGCCCTCACCCTGCGGCGCCATGCAGAGGCAGGTGGTTTCGCCTGCAGGCTGCGTAATGCGAACCGTGGGCATGTTCAGCGAGAATCGCTTGCAGAAGTTCCAGATGAGGTGACGGTTCAGGTCCATCGGCCAGTGGCCGCCGTTGTTGTAGGAGTAGAGCCACACCTCGCCGCCGTTCGGTCCGCCCGTCCACTTCTCCAGGTCGCCGTTATACCAGCTGCTGCTGATGGGCTTATAGCCCGTCGTCTTGCTATAGCTGGTGTGCTTGTCGTGCTTGGCGTAGTTCTGTATGTAGTCATGTATGCCGTACTGCTCGTAACCAAAGACGTCGTCGCCGTAGGCTATGCACTCCAGCAGGTTGACGGGCTTCTTGCAGTTGTTCCAGGGCTGCTCCGAGAACTGTATGCCGCTGGTCGGTGCAAAGGCAGCTATCTTAGTCTGCATGGCGGCGATGCAGTGGTGAATGAGCATCGAGCCCATCGAGAAGCCCGACCAGTAGACGCGCTCCTTGTCGATGTCATAGCGGGTGGCCATCTCGTCGATGGTCTTGATGACGAAGTTTTGGTCGTTCGTGCCGCCGATGTCCCACGTGTTGCCGTCGCTGCGCAGGTAGGTGATGACGAACTTTGCCGTGTCGATCATCTCGTACATCTTGTCAGAGCCGTACTGGTACTCCGGGTCCTGGTTCATGCCGTGGGTGACGATGAAGAGGGGCGACTTGGCCGGCAGCGTATTAGGCGTGAAGACCACCATATTCCGCTGCTTACCGTTCACGGTGATGTTAACCGACTGCTTCTTATAGGCGAACGTCTGCATCGCCGAAAGAATGATTAGAAAAGATAATAGTAATGAACGTCTCATATTGAATGTAGGTTTATTATTGATTTCGGCTGCAAAGTTAATGAAAAGAATCGAAACCGCCAAGCGTTTAGCGTTAAGGTTAGCGTTAGCGTTATCGTTTTCGTAGAATTTCCTTGCAGTTTGTTTGGTAGTCGGCAGGAAAAGTAGTAACTTTGCACAAACTAAAACTTAAACAATAAAAACGAAGAAACACATGAAACAATTCAACGACAAGAACTTCTGCCTGGAGACTGAGATTGCCCAGGACTTGTACCACAACCACGCATCGAAGATGCCCATCATCGACTACCACTGCCACCTCATTCCCGAGATGGTGGCCAACGACCATCAGTTCAAGAGCATCACCGAACTCTGGCTCGGCGGCGACCACTACAAGTGGCGTGCCATGCGTACCAACGGCATTGACGAGCGCTACTGCACGGGCAAGGACACCAGCGACTGGGAGAAGTTTGAGAAGTGGGCTGAGACCGTGCCCTATACGCTGCGCAACCCGCTCTACCACTGGACCCACCTCGAGCTGAAGACTGCCTTCGGCATCGAGAAGCTGCTGAGCCCCAAGACCGCCCGCGAGATCTTCGACGAGTGCAACGAGAAGCTGAAGCAGCCCGAGTTCTCGGCCCGTGGCCTGATGAAGCACTACCACGTAGAATGCGTCTGCACCACCGACGACCCCGTCGACGACCTGCACAACCATATTGAGTATGCCAAGCACAAGGCTCAGGACGACCCCATCATGATTCCCGCCTGGCGTCCCGACAAGGCTATGAACATCGAGAAGCCCGAGTTTGCCAAGTACGTCGAGCAGCTGTCGAACGTCAGCGGTGTCAGCATCACAAAGTTCGCCGATATGGTCGACGCCCTGAAGAAGCGCCACGAGTTCTTCGAGGCTCAGGGCTCGAAACTCTCTGATCACGGCATCGAGGAGTTCTACGACGAGGAGTACACCGACTCACAGATTGAGACCATCTTCGAGAAGGCCATGCGCGGCCAGCAGCTCTCGGCCTACGAGGTGCGCCAGTACAAGAACTGCTTCCTGACCGTCATGGCCGAGATGGACGCCGACGCCGGCTGGACGCAGCAGTTCCACTACGGTGCCATCCGCGACAACAACACCGCCATGTACAACCAGCTGGGCCCCGACACTGGTTTCGACAGCATCGGCGAGTTCAACACCGCCCGCGCCATGTCGAAGTTCCTGAACAACCTCAACATGAAGGGCAAGCTCACGCGTACCATATTATATACGCTGAACCCCTGCGCCAACGAGGTCATCGCCACCATGCTCGGCAACTTCCAGGGTGGCGAGCCGGGTAAGATTCAGTTTGGTTCAGGCTGGTGGTTCAACGACCAGATGGACGGCATGATCCGCCAGATGAACGCCCTCTCGGTGCTCGGCCTGCTCTCGCGCTTCGTGGGCATGCTCACCGACAGCCGCTCGTTCCTCAGCTATCCGCGCCACGAGTACTTCCGCCGCATCCTCTGCAACCTGCTCGGCAACGACGTTGAGAAGGGCTTGCTGCCCGACGACCGCGAGCTGCTGGGCCGCATGGTCGAGGACATCTCGTACAACAACGCCCGCCGCTACTTCAAGTTCTACTAATCAGAACTTTTCCTGTTTCGAGGGAATAAGTCAAAGAGCGCTTGCCATGAAAATGGACTTAGCGCTCTTTTTTTAATCATGACAATTTGACTTTTGTCTTTCCCGATTGTATAATAGATAGACAAGCGAATCGATGACAAACGAAGAGAGCCAGATACTGTCACGCTGCAAGGATGGTGACAAGACCGCGTTCCGATGGGTGGTAGAGACCTATCAGCGCCGCGCGTTCTCACTGGCTCTGAAGATGCTGGCCAACGAAGAGGAGGCCAAGGACGTGGTGCAAGAGGCGTTCATCCGCGTGTGGCAGGAGTTCGACGGGTACGATGTGCAGCGGCCGTTCTCCACCTGGCTCTACACCATCGTCTCTCGCCTCTGTCTGAACAGGCTGAAGAGGGCGCAGATAATCCGCTCGTCGCCACTCGACGAACAGGCCCTGCACCGCTATGCCACCGACGCCGACAGCCACCGCACACTTGAGAATCGGGAGTGGATTTCGATAGTGCGACTCCTGGCCGATGGACTGAGCACCAAGCAACGGCTCGTCTTCACGCTCAGTCAGCTGGAAGGCTTGCCATCAGCCGAGGTTGAACAGATAACGGGCCTGAGCGCCCTGCAGGTAAAGAGCAATCTCTACGTGGCGCGACAGGCCATTCGCAAACGTTTAAAGGAATTAGGATATGACTAAGATTGACGACATACTCGACCGACTGCAACACGAACAGCCTGTGATTGATGCACCCGAAGAACTGACGGAGCGCATCATGAACAGCCTGCCCGAGCGAGCTGCAAAGGCTGATAAAGCCCGCACGGTGAGACTCTGGTGGCGCTGGGCGGCTGCCGCCTGCCTGTTGGCGCTCGTTGGGGTAGGGGGAGCGTTGCTTTTCCCGAACGAGGAGGTTGCCACTCAGCCCGTAGCCTTGCAGCAGGAGAACCCCAAGGTGGAGACTGCAGATACCGTGAGCAAGAGCAATACTGAAGAAAAAACGTACATAGCCGAAGCACAAACCGCCGAAAGCCCCAAGACGAAACGCACTGTGCCAAAGGAAGAAATGGAACAAAGTGCAGCGGAAGAGAACACTGTGGGCGCCGAGCCGCAGCCGATCCCCGTCCTTGACGAAAACCTGCACTATGCATCGCTTGAAGTAGAGGATACGGTCTATCAGGCTCCCAGCCGCATGGAGGAGTTTATTGCCAAGCTGGCCGATTATAATAAGGTGAAGGCCGTGCCGCTCAACTGTTCCTCGGATAAAGGCCCCGACAGCACCATCGTCAGCACGGCCTACGTCTTTGAAGACAAGGAAGAACTCAATCTCTTCGGCCGACTGCTGCAAGCCGCCTGCTGGTACGACTCGAAGACGCCGGGCTATCTGCTGAACTTCTCGCACCAGCAGTTCGTGTTCTGTCTCGAGGACTTGCACAAAGGAGAAAAGTATCTCTGGATAGCAGAGCGCCTCAGTGGCAATTACATTCTGCTCTTCAGTACCCATTCGCCGAAACAGACTGTCGTCTCTTCGGCTTGCTTCCAAGATTATCGCGAACAGCTGACGCATAAAGGTATCAACATGTTAAACTTCTAAAAACAAGAACAATATGAAAAAGCGAATGACTATTGTCGGCCTCATGGCAATGATGGCTCTCGCCTCGCAGGCACAAGCAATTGGTATCTGGACTTCTAATCATCAGTCTGCCAACTCTGGTGTGAAAGAGTATGCTAAGGGTTTGGGCAATTTCTTTGCTCGCCCGGAAGTCAAAACCGAAAAGAAGAAGACCACAGCCGTGTGGCATGGGACGAACATGGATTGGGTGAAGGACTATTGCGAGGTGAAGGACGTTGCAATAGAGAAAGATTATTTGAAATATTTTCCGGAGATGGCTGGTACGTTGAAAGATTTGTCCTTTGTCCCGCTAAGCTGGCGACTGACGGAAGAGAACAACGAGGCCGTGCTCCATTGCTATTTCCCCATGCCAGCCGACGAAGTGAGCAACCTGTTTCTTGCCTCAGAGGAGACGAGTCTTGTGGATCAGGAGACGGGGGTGCAATATCGCATTCGCCGTACGGAACCAGATACTTATAACAAACACTTCACCGTAAGGGCGAAGAAGGGCGACGTGCTCGACCTGAAGATATTCTTCGCGCCGCTGCCTGAAACAACAAAGGATATAAGAATCTATGGCGTTTCGTGCTGGAATATGATGGGGACACCTGTAAGAATAGGCAATCAGTTCTACGGAACAGCCCAGTATTACGATAGCACTCCGCAGTTCCACAAGCCTCGTTTGCTCAGAGAGCACCTTAACGTGGACAAGCCTTACGACCGCCAGAACTGGGACACGTGGAAGGTGATGACCGATGCTCACCTGATCAAGCCGTTAAGCAATGGCACGAAGGCACTATGGCGCACCCCGGAGGCCACCTATCTTGCCATTGGCTGCGAACAGAACTGGACGCGCGAGTATTTTGCATTCGAGCATGACACCAAGCTCATTGACGAGACGGGACACCAGTACAAACTCCGCGAGGTACAGGGAATTCCCATGGGTGAGCTGTTCTTTATGGAGGGTATGGCTGGCGACTATATAGCCTACGTGCTGGTATTCGACCCAATACCCCTGGACCTGACGAAGATTACCTATATCGAACCTGCCGGCGAGCCTTTCAATGCCTGGGGGGCCAACTGGTCGGGCAGTGTGCTCACCCTCGATATCAAGCAGCTCCGCGACAACCAAAAGCTGTTTGAGTATCATCCAAGGGTTGTCGTTAAATAGACTTTTTTAGATTTTTAATTGGTTAAATAATCCTCCCGGGAATCAGACACGGAGCGCAGAGATGCGTTCCGTGTCTTCAAGTCCTGTTAAGTCCTACTGTCACTTATGTATAAAAATAGGTGCCGAGCCCGAGTTCCTTATAAGCCGACCCCAAGTCCCGTCTATGCGGAGCTTGGGGTCGGCATATAAGGGGCGGTAGGTACGAACGGCGATAATGCCGCTTTACTCCCGGTTTGGCGGCGGTTTACTCCCGGTTTGGCGGGGGGTAAATACCGGTTTGGCAGATGCCCCACCGTGTGTTCTGCAAAAAATAGGTGGAATCGTTTGGCGGTTCGGAATATTGTTTGTATCTTTGCAACCAACGAAGAAAAAGACCTGCGTATGGAAAAGTACATAAGATTCGACTGGGCTGCGAAGCGCATGCTGCGCGACAAGGCCAACTATGGCGTGCTGGAAGGGCTGATGACGGTGCTGCTCGACGAGAAGGTGACCATCGTCGAACTGCTCGAGAGCGAGGGCAACCAGGATGCTGAGGACGACAAGTTCAACCGCGTCGACATCAAGGCGAAGAACTCCAAGGGCGAGATTATCCTCGTCGAGATACAGCAGACGCGCGAGCTGCACTACCTGCAGCGCATCCTCTACGGCGTGGCTAAGGCCATCACCGAGCACATCAAGCTGGGCAACAAGTACGACCAGGTGAAGAAGGTCTATTCCATCAGCATCGTCTATTTCGACCTGGGCAAGGGTGCCGACTATCTCTACCACGGACAGAACAAGCTCCGCGGCGTACACACCAACGACCAGCTCGTCATCAACACCCGCACGAAGGATGCCATCGGCATGGTGTCGTCGACGGACATCTTCCCCGAGTACTACATCATACGTGTCAA
>JAFPVW010000063.1 GCA_017395215.1 Prevotella sp.
CTACTACGACGGTTTCAAGAACATGAAACTGGGGCGTACGCTGTGGGCCATTATCCTCATCAAGCTCTTCATCATCTTTGCCGTCCTGAAAGTGTTCTTCTTCCCCAACTTCCTGAAGGAGCACGCCAACGGCGACGAGGCGGGCTACGTGGCTACGCAAATCCTAAACCAATAACAATATGACAAACCTACTGCTAAACATCGATGCCGGGACCATCGACTGGTCGAGAGCACAATTCGCCCTCACGGCAATCTACCACTGGCTCTTCGTGCCCCTGACGCTCGGCCTGGCCGTCATCATGGGCATTGCCGAGACGTGCTACTACCGCACGGGGAAACAGTTCTGGAAGGATACGGCCAAATTCTGGCAGAAGCTCTTTGGCATCAACTTTGCCATGGGCGTTGCCACGGGCATTATCCTGGAGTTTGAGTTCGGCACCAACTGGTCGAACTACTCATGGTTTGTGGGCGACATCTTCGGCGCGCCGCTGGCCGTCGAGGGCATCGTGGCCTTCTTCATGGAGTCGACATTCGTCGCCGTCATGTTCTTCGGATGGAAAAAGGTGTCGCGCGGCTTCCACTTGGCCTCAACATGGCTGACGGGCCTCGGCGCCACCATCTCGGCATGGTGGATTCTCGTTGCCAACGCCTGGATGCAATGCCCCGTGGGCTGCGAGTTCAACCCAGACACCATGCGCAACGAGATGGTATCGTTTGCCGAAGTGGCCCTGTCGCCGTTCGCCGTCTCGAAGTTCTGCCACACGGTCACCTCGGCGTGGATCGTCGGCGCCGTGTTTGTCGTAGCTGTCTCGTCGTGGTACCTGCTGAAGAAGCGTGAGACGAAGATGGCCGTCGAGAGTATTAAAATAGGTGCCGTCGTGGGCCTGGTGGCCTCGGTACTGGCCGCCGCCACGGGCCATAAGGCTGCCCAGGACGTGGGCGTGGCTCAGCCCATGAAGCTGGCCGCGATGGAGGCGCTGTATAATGGCGGCACCGACCAGGGGCTGACGGCCATTGCGTGGGTGAACCCCTTCTGCCAGCCCGACTACGAGAATCTGGACGAGGCGCCGCTGCGCATTGCCATGCCCAACGCCCTGTCGTTTATGGCTACCAACGACATTCACGGCTACGTGCCTGGCGTGAACGACATACTGAACGGCTACACCACGCCCGACGGACGGGTGGAGCCCTCCATCGACGAGAAGATTGAGCGCGGCAAGATGGCCATCACCGCACTGGCCGAATACCGCAAGGCAAAGGCCGAAGGCGCCGACGAAGCCACACTAAACACTCAACTTACGACGCTCAAGGAGAACATGAAGTACTTCGGCTACGGTTACATCAAGGACAAGTCGGAGGTGGTGCCCTTCATCCCCATCAACTTCTGGACGTTCCGCATCATGGTGGGACTGGGCTGCCTGTTCATCCTGTTCTTCGGCGCCATCTGCCTGCTGGCATTCCGCATCCCCCTGCTCTCGGTCATCACGCGCCGCCTCATGGCCGCCATCGGACTGCTGCCCGAGACCGAGGCCGACGTCTACGACATCACCCGACTGCCCGCCTGGCACTACTGGGTGGCCGTCGCGCTGGTGCCGCTGGCCTACATCGCCTCTGAGAGCGGATGGCTCGTGGCTGAGTTCGGCCGCCAGCCGTGGACCATTCAGGACATGCTGCCTACGTGGGTGGCCGTCAGCGACCTGCACTCCAGCAGCGTCATGCTGACTTTCTTCCTCTTCCTCATCCTCTTCACCTCGATGCTTGCCGTCGAAATCAACATTATGCTGAAGCAGATTTCGAAAGGCCCGGACGCATCTGAACAGTCAATTGATAATCAGTAAATCGAAAATGCCATGACATACGAATTCTTACAGCACTACTGGTGGTTCGTCGTATCACTCCTCGGTGCATTATTAGTGTTCCTGCTCTTCGTTCAGGGCGCCAACTCCGTAGCCCGCTCGCTCGGCTATACCGAAGAGGGGCGACGGCTGGTCTACAACTCAACGGGCCGCAAGTGGGAGTTCACGTTCACGACGCTCGTCACCTTTGGCGGCGCCTTCTTCGCCTCGTTCCCGCTGTTCTACTCAACCAGCTTCGGCGGAGCCTACTGGCTGTGGATGATCATCTTGTTCACCTTCGTGCTTCAGGCCGTCAGCTATGAGTTCCAGAACAAGATTGGAAATTTCCTCGGCCCCCGCACGTTCCAGTTCTTCCTCGTGCTCAACGGCATCATGGGCCCGCTGCTCTTAGGCGGTGCCGTGGCCACCTTCTTCGAAGGCTCGAACTTCATCATTGCCAAGGACAATATGATTGATGCTGCCTCGCTGACGCCCGTCATCAGCCGCTGGGCAAATGCCTCCCACGGCCTCGATGCCCTGCTCAACCCCTGGGTGCTCGTCTTCGGGCTGTCCGTCGTGTTCCTGGCCCGCATCCTCGGCATCCTCTACGTGATGAACAACGTTGCCGACGACGATGTCCGCTCGCGTGGCAGCAGCCGGCTCATCGGCTCGGCCGTGCCCTTCCTCATCCTGTTCGTGGCCTACCTCGTCCACCTGCTGCTGAAGGATGGCTATGCCTACAACGCCGAGGGCGTCATTTTCATCGAACCCTATAAGTACCTCCATAACTTCTTGGAAATGTGGTACCTGCTCGTCTTATTGCTAATAGGCGTTGGCCTCGTGCTCTATGCCATTGGCAAGGAAATTGCCAATCGGGAGTCCGGGAACAGTAGGTCCATCTGGCCTGCAGGCATCGGCACCGTCCTCGTCGTGCTCGCCCTGCTGCTCTGTGCCGGATGGAATGGCACGGCCTACTACCCCTCGACCGCCGGGCTGCAGTCATCGCTGACCATCCGCAACTCATGCTCGAGCGAGTTCACCCTGCGCACGATGTTCTACGTCTCGCTGCTCGTGCCCTTCGTCCTGGCCTACATCGTCTATTGCTGGCGCGCCATTGACAAGAAAAAGCTCACAAGAGATGAATTACATTATTAATAAAAAGATTATATGAAGAAAATGTTTCTTACGGCTGCCGTCCTGACTGGCTTTCTCCTGACGGCAGCGGCTGCCGACGACAGCGACCAGTTTGTATTGAAATCAGGCGACGTGACGATGACCGTCGATATCAGCAAGGGCGGAAAAATACTCTCGCTGAAGCATAAGGATGCCGAGGTCATATCGCAGTCGCGCTTCCCCGAGTCTTTCGGCAGTACCTTCTGGACCAGTCCGCAGAAGGAGTGGAACTGGCCACCCGTTCAGGAGTACGACAAGATGCCCTATACGGTAGCGGAGCGTACGGACTCGAGACTCTCCATTACAAGCCAGGTGTCCGAGCGCATGAAGTACCGGATTAGTAAGACGTTCACCACAGAATCCAAGACGGGGGCCATCGTCGTCACTTATACCATCAAGAACATGGCCGACGAGACGCGCCAGGTGGCTCCCTGGGAGATTACCCGCGTGCCCAACGGCGACGGCACCATCTTCTTCGATGCACCGTTGGAAGGCATTACCCCCGCCGGACTGATGACGTTCACGGCTCAGGATGGTGCCGTCTGGTACACGACCGACGAGGCTCCCCAGAACCGCAAGATCAATGCCGACGGTCACGGATGGCTGGCTTACTCTGCTGACGGCCTGCTGCTCATAAAGCAGTTCGACGACCTCGATGCCTCGGCTCCCGCTCCCGGCGAGGCCGAGATTCAGGTCTACGTCAACCGCGGCAAGAGCTACATCGAGCTTGAGAGTCAGGGTGCTTACGCCACGCTGGCTCCCGGCGAGCAACTCAGCTGGACCGTCCGTTGGATGCTCCTGCCCGTCAAAAACGGCACCAAGCAAGCCCAACTGCTGAAGACCGTCAAGAAAGCACTCAAACACTAAACACTCAAACACTAAACACTCATCACTAAACACTCAACAAAAAAATGAAACGACTCATCATGATGCTGCTGACCGTCGTGGTCAGCCTGTCGGCTCTCGCACAGAGCGCTGACAAACTATACGAAGAGGGCAAGAAGCTCTACGACGCCAAGAACTACGCGGCGGCCTTCCCCAAGCTGAAGACCGCTGCCGAGAAAGGCCACAAGAAGGCGCAGTACCGGCTGGGCCGCTGCTACGAAAAGGGCCACGGCACCGCCGAGAACGAGAAGCTGGCCTTCCAGTGGTATGAGAAGTCGGCCAAGCAGGGCCATGCCAAGGCTCAGTTCCAGTTAGGCCAGTGCTACAAGGACGGCGAGGGCGTGGACAAGGACCGCAAGAAGGCCTTCGAACTGTTCATGCAGGCCGCCAAGCAGGAGAATGCCGACGGCGAGTATGCCGTAGGCAAGGCCTACTTCAAGGGCAAAGGCGTCGCCGCCGACAAGGCACAGGCCAAGAAATGGCTTCTCCGTGCCGTCCGCAACGACAAGGATGGTGACGCGATTCTTGCCGACCTCCGCAAGGATGCCGCCGACGGCGACGAGGATGCCAAGGCCATGCTCAAGCTCATCGGGAAGTAATTCTCCTGTCCGGCAGCCCTCGTCATTATGCAAATCGCATAATGCAAGTTAAATAATCTGAAAAGCATAACGGTGTAGGCCAAGGCGCACATGGCCCGGCAAATCACCTCAGGTGCCTTCATCCGCCGCCACAGCCTGAAGTCTGCCAGCAGCGTGCAAAGTTCAATCAAGAAGCTGCTTGAGTATGGATTGGTGTCGTTTGATGCCAGCAACTATTACATTGCCGACCAGCTGATGCGTCTCTGGCTTGCTGAGTGATATGGTATTACCAACGAAAGCTCAATAACCCGGTGCCTTTTGTCCAAAACCCGGTGCCTTTTGGCTGTAAACCCCCGCCTTTTAGCTGTAAACCCCTGCCTTTTGCTAGGGTGTCGGTTCAGGTGTCGGTTCCAGCCTTCAATGGGCGGCAAGGGGCATTGTCTCGCTGTTTTTTCATGCCGCTTTTACTCTACTAATTGTCATTCGCACTTTTTATCCTACACTTCCTACACTCCCTACACCTAAGAAAGTTCAACAGGTGTAGGAAGTGTAGGGAGTGTAGGGTGTTTTCCGCGATTGACAACTATGGTGGCCACAAAGGAACAATATTTCATTTACTGACATAGAGGGCAACAGGCTCCGTATAAGCATGAAATAATTCCGGCACCTGACAAAACAACACTTCACCACAACCGCCTGACTATCTGACGGATTGTGGTGAAGTGAAGGGTCAATCAGTAACTTCGCCAAACTCTGCGAATCAGCGTTCAATTCGTGCTTAGGGAATGCTCATGCAGTATCTGTTTTGAAGGAATCAATAACCTGTCCCGTTGATTCTTTGTTTCGCCTTCAGCAATGGGAACCGTTGCACCAGCAGCTTCACCTATAGAGGTGTAGGAGGCCACCGCTTCAGGCAGCGATGTGAAGTTTTCCGCCGTAGGCTCAGTCGTACCGAAATAGAAATAGCCGTAGGTTTTCCCACTCAGAATGATATCGACGACGGATGTTACGTCCTCAACATCTATTTTACCGTCACCGTTCACATCGCCCACGCCATCAGCGTGAGCATCCTCACTTTTACTCTTGTGTGTTCTTTTAATTTGGCGAATTAGGAAGAACAAGATTCAAGCGGACGCTTCAGTTCCTATATGTCCTTTAATATCACTCTCAGCCCATAGGCATTCTGTTTTTAGGGTTCAACATTATTATTTAGTTCTTCTATCAGTTGTTCGATAACAGGTTTCAAGGCTGGTATGTCAACAACTATGGTTTCCCAAAGCTGTTTGGGGCGAATTTTGTAATAGCCATGAACCAGAACGTGGCGCATGCGCTCAATATCGTCCCAGTTCACTTCATTGTGCTTCTCTCTGTAACCCAAAGTTAGCTTATAGACAGCCTCACCGATAATCTCGACATGCTTTACTAATCCGTAATAAACCACGGGGTCAGCCTGAGCTTCTTCGAGCGTATGATTGTCCTTAAAATTTATAAGTACATCTGCAGCCTGAAGCATGTGCTGAAGCCGTTCTATGTCTCTAACCTCTTCTCTCATATATCAATCGCTTGTCTCGGTTTGCACTCTCTTGAGCAAAAGGCAGAAGGCACCCTTCCTCAATTAAATCCACGCGTCGTCCTGTGCTCCGTTCCAATTCACCCATCATGTGCGATATCGTAAGCAGCGAAATACGTGCGTTCTCATCGTACTCTACCAATATATCGATATCACTATCAGGAGTTTCCTCGCCGCGAGCAAAGGAGCCGAAAAGCCAAGCCTTCATGACGGGCTGCGTCTTGAAGTAGTCGGCTATCAGTTGTGTCATCTTCTGTGTACTCATACGGTAAACCTTGTTTGCGTCGGCAAAGATACTAAATATCTTGATACTCTGCAAGAATAATGGCGTTTTTTTATCCTTGAGGGGAGAGTGTTCCGCAAGATTGCCAAAGCTGTAGCTGCAAGTTTATAACTTCAGACTACTCAGGCGGATGGCCGCGGCTTCCGACTTCTTGCTGAGCTCGCCCTTGAGGTATTGCTCGATGATGAGGGCCGCCATCGGGGCGGCGAGGTCGGCACCGAAGCCGCCGTGCTCGACGTAGACGGAGACGGCAATCTTGGGCTCGGCCATCGGAGCGAAGCCGATGAAGGCGGAGTGGTCGCGACCGGGATTCTCGACGGTGCCCGTCTTGCCGCAGATGGGGTAAGTGGTCTTGATGGCGTAGGCCGTGCCGTGCTCGACGGCCTTGTGCATGCCCTCGATGACGGGGCCATAGGCCTCGGGAGCCACCTTGGTCTGACGGCGGGTGAGATAGCGCTGGTTCTTGGTCTCCTTATGGATATGCGGCACGTAGTACCAGCCGCGGTTGGCGATGGTGACGGCGAGGTTGCAGAGCTGCAGGGGTGTGCAGGTAACGTCGCCCTGCCCCATGCCTGCCCACCAGATGGTCTTGCCGTCCCAGCCATCCTTATAGCGGCGGTTCAGGTAGTCGGCACCGGCCAGCAGCCCGCCCTGCTCGCCCTCGATGTCGATATGCATCGGGCCTCCCAACCCCATCGACTGCATATAGGAGCGCCAGGTGTTGATGGCCTCATCGCGGGTCTCGTACATGAAGTCGTCGTTGATCATCGAGGCGAAGGTCATCAGGAACCATGTGTTGCACGACTGCGCCAGGGCGTCGACAAGCTTCAGCGGCGAGCGGTGCTTATGGCAGCCCACGCGGATGTTGCCGTCGGTGATGCCCTCGTGGCACTCTACTGCCGTCTCAGTGTTGATGATGCCCTCGGAGAGCAGCGTCAGCGCCTGGGCGGTCTTGAACGTTGAGCCGGGGGCCTGCGGCTTGCCGATGGCCTGGCGCACGTCAGCACCCTGCGGAGTGTTGGTGGCCAGGCAGAGTATTTCGCCGTTGGCGGGATTGATGGCGACGATGCTGCCCGTCTTGCCCTTCAACAGACGCTCGCCAAGCTTCTGCAGCAGCGGGCGCAGGGTGAGCGGGCCGTCGGTGGGCAGCTGCTGTGCCCGAACGATGCTGACGGTCAGAAGGCCGACAAGCCATAACACACATCTCTTGTTCATAATGACATTTTATGAAATGAAGGTGCAAAGATAAGCTTTTTCGACAACATAATGCCACAAAAGAAGAAAAAAAGAGATTGTTTATGACGCTGTTTCAAATAAAATGCGTACTTTTGCAACCAAAATCGAATCATTTAGCATATAGAACAAGACAATGAAGAACTTAGATTGGGGTAGTCTGTCGTTTGGCTACATGAAGACCGACTACAATGTGCGTTGCTACTATCGCGACGGTAAATGGGGCGAGATTGAGGTCTGCTCCGACGAGTATCTGAACCTGCACATGGCCGCTACCTGCCTGCACTACGGCCAGGAGGCCTTCGAGGGCCTGAAGGCCTATCGCTGCCCTGACGGCAAGGTGCGCATTTTCCGCGTCGACGAGAATGCTGCCCGTCTGCAGTCGACCTGCCGCGGCATCATGATGCCCGAGGTGTCGACTGAACTGTTCACGGAGATGGTGAAGAAGGTGGTGCGCCTGAACCAGGAGTGGATTCCCACCTACGAGAGTGGTGCCACGCTCTACATCCGTCCGTTGCTAATAGGTACGAGCGCCCAGGTGGGTGTTCACCCCGCCAAGGAGTATTGCTTCCTGATTTTCGTCACGCCCGTCGGCCCGTACTTCAAGGGCGGCTTCGCCGCTAATCCCTACGTCATCATCCGCGACTACGACCGCTCGGCCCCGCTCGGCACGGGTAAGTACAAGGTGGGTGGCAACTACGCTGCCTCGCTCTTTGCCAACAACCTGGCCCACGAAAAGGGCTATGCCTGCGAGTTCTACCTCGACGCCAAGGAGAAGAAATACATGGACGAGTGTGGTGCTGCCAACTTCTTCGGTATCAAGGACAATACCTACGTCACGCCGAAGTCAACGTCGATCCTGCCCAGTATCACCAACAAGAGCCTGATGCAGGTGGCCGAGGATCTGGGCATGAAGGTGGAGCGCCGCCCCATTCCTGAAGAGGAACTCGAGACCTTTGAGGAGGCAGGTGCCTGCGGAACGGCTGCCGTGATTTCACCAATCAGCTATATCGACGACCTCGACACCGGCAAGCGCTATTCGTTTGGCGAGAAGCCCGGACCGATGTCGAAGAAACTCTTCGACACGCTGCGCGGCATTCAGTACGGCGAAATCGAGGACAAGCACGGCTGGACAACCGTCGTTATTGAGTAGGCTCCGCAGGGAGTCCTACTCATTTTTCAATCAGCACGAGACTGTCGGCGGCAGTACGGGTCAGCAACCACTCCTGCAGCTTCTGGCGGTCGGCTGGGTTGAGACGCTTATTGGGAGCTGTGCCAACAAGGGCGACAACAAAACGGTGCTGCAGAGCTGTGTCGCTCAAGGTTTCAGTAACACGTGAAAGACCGATGGACCTGACCTGCGGAAAGAGAGCTTTCAACTCTGGCCGCAGTTCGGTCGACAGGTCGTCAAGTCGCGCATAGCCCTCAAGCTGTGCGGCGAGAGTAGTGGCCTGGGCCGAAAGCTCGATGATTTGCTGCCGGTCAGTCTCGCGGGTTGTGTTGACTTGCGTCAGCTGGTTGTTGAGGGCGAGGATGCTGTCGGTCTGCACGCCCTGGATGATATGTAGCCGGTAGCCTTTCATGCCATACTGCTCCATACGCTGCTCGGCAGCAGTACGGGTGGTCTCAGTAATCTCGCGCCCCACGGCGACGACGCGCAGCTTCATGCTGTCTTTCTCGACATCAGTAGAGATAATCTGCGTGCCGCGTTGCGTCAGTTCGCTCTTGATGAACTTCCGCATATTATTTTCGAAAAAGCTCTTGCGGACTATGTTGACGGTCATAACGGCGGCAGGCAGCATGGTCAGCACGACAATGGCCGTAACGATACGGTGCGCCTTGGTGCCCACGTCCGACGAAAGGAACTCCGACTTCTGGAAGTGCAGCAGCCGCACACCGCAGAACGTGGCGAGGGCGATGAACACGGTATTGATGAAAAAGAGGTAGAAGGCACCAAGGAAGTAGAGGAAGTGTCCGGTGGCCAGTCCGTAGCCGGCGGTACAGAGCGGCGGCATCAGGGCAGTGGCGATGGCTACGCCGGGGATGACGTTGCCCTTACCGCGAGTGCAGAGGGCGATGATGCCGGCAGCTCCGCCACAGAAGGCGATGAACACATCGTAGAGTGTCGGCGACGTGCGGGCCAGCAACTCCGACTGCGCCTCGCCAAGCGGAGTTATCAGGAAGTAGAACGTTGCCGTGAGCACGCTGATGACGGTGGCAACGCTGAAGTTCTTCACCGCCCGCTTCAGCAGGTCGAGGTCGTTAGTGCCCACGGCCAGCCCCATGCCGATAATAGGCCCCATGAGCGGCGATATGAGCATGGCACCGATGATGACGGCCGTTGAGTTGACATTCAGGCCGAGCGAGGCAATCAGGATGGCAAAGATAAGCACCCACAGATTGGCGCCACGAAATGATACTCCGCTGCTGATTTGCTGGATGATGGCCTGCTCGTCATCCTTGTCGGGCATCAGGTTGAAATAGACCCTTGTGCGGTCGATGATGCTGTTGATATCCATTCCTTTGCGTGGAAATTGTAGGGACGTCTATGAGACTGATGACGACGTTGCCTCCTGGAACCGCTGCATGAGCCACTCGTTCTGCTCGGGAATGGTCATGTTGCTGTTGTCGAGCAGCAGGGCATCGTCGGCCTGGCGCAGGGGCGACACTTCGCGGTGAGAGTCGATATAGTCGCGCTCCTGGACGTTCTTCAGTATGTCGTCGTAGTCGGCAGGCATGCCCTTCTCCTGCAGTTCCTTGAAGCGGCGCTGGGCACGCACCTCGGCCGAGGCGGTGACAAACACCTTCAGCTCGGCATTGGGGAAGACGACGGTGCCGATGTCGCGGCCGTCCATGACGACGCCCCCACCCTGCCCCATCAGCTGCTGCTGGGCCACCATGGCCTCGCGGACGAAGCCGAGGGCGGCGATAGGCGACACGTGGTTGGAGACTTCGAGCGAACGGATCTGCTGTTCCACGCACTCGCCATTGAGGTAGGTGTCGGGACGTCCCGTCTCCTCATTCAGCTGGAAGGTGATGCGGATGTTGTCCATCTGCTGTTCCAGTTCGTCGGTCTTGATGCTGTCGTCGTCGTTGAACAGCCCGTTGCGAAGGGCGTAGAGGGTGACCGAGCGGTACATGGCACCCGTGTCGACGTAAATATAGCCCACCTTGCGGGCCAGGTCCTTGGCCATCGTGCTCTTGCCGCACGACGAATGACCGTCAATAGCTATGGTTATCTTCTTCATAATGCGTATGATATGTTAAACAGTAATGACGATGTTGAAACGTGGTACTTGGCATAGGCCACGCTGAGCTTCAGCCGCTGGAGCGTGAGGCCGCCGCCGATGCTCAGACCGGCGCCGTGGGCACTGGCTCCGTCGCTCTCGCTGATTTTCATCTCTGAGGCGCGCATGGCGTTGTAGCCAGCTGCCACGTAGAACTGGGGCGACAGGATGAGGTCGGCACCGATGACCACGTGATGGCCGATGCCGTGCTCCCAGTCGTTCAGCCGCACCAGCGAGGCCGACAGCCGCAGGGGAGAGCCGATGAGCCGCTTGCTGACACCTATCTGCAGGTCGAGGGGCATACGCTCGAAGTCGTCCTCATAAGCCGAGAGCTGGCCACCGAGGTTGCGGGCCACGACCGAGGCCGAGAGCTCGTTGTCGGTATTGTAGTAGTTGAGTCCGAGGTCAACGGCTGCTCCCAACGAGTTGTACTGGCCGATGTAGCTGGCCACGAACTTGGCCGTGATGCCGCCTGAGAAGAATTCGTTCAGGGCGTAGGCGAAGGAGCCGCCGACGGCAATGTCCTTGGCCGAGAAGTCACCCGTCTGCTGGCCGGCAGCCGTCATCTCCTTCATCGTGCCATAGCTCATGAACTGCCCCGAAGCGCCCCAAGTGCCACGCTCGCCGGCAGCCCCGATAAAGGATGCACTGGCGGTTGTCGAGCCCTCCATATAGGTCATCAGGTTGAGGTTCAGCGTGCGGTCGCTGACGTTGTTGATCAGGGCGGGGTTATGGAAGATGAGCGCTGCGTCGTCGTCGGAGATGGTCGTGTTGTCGCCACCAAGGGCCGCCGCATGGGCACTCACCGGCAAGCGGAGAAAGTTGAACACGGTCTGGCTCTCCTGCGCTCCGGCTGAAAGCGCAGAAAGTGTCAAAACGGC
>JAFPVW010000064.1 GCA_017395215.1 Prevotella sp.
CCAAGCACATGATGGAGCACGGCAAGCGCATCACCTACGAGGAGCTGGTGCTGACGCTGCAGCAGATGGTGTCGTGCCTGAAGGAGCTGACCGTCCAGGGTGTGCCTGTGAAGCTCGACGGACTGGGCACGTTCTACCCCTCGATTGAGTCGACGGGTTCGGCCACCGTGCTGGGCTACGACCCGCTGACGAACATCAGCGGCGTTCACATGAACTTCCGCCCCGAGGCTGCCGGCGGTGCCGACGAGAAGCTGACGAGCCGCATCCTGAAGGACCTGTGCACCTTCAAGATGAACGACTACGTCATCCCCACCACGAAGGTTGTGGACGGCAAGGAGAAGGTGTACTACGAGCGTCACCCGATTGCGACTTACGGCACGGAGACGGCTGAGGGCGACTAAGCGAGGTGCCGGGCTGTACGTAAAAAAAGAGAGAGGGTGTGTGACTTCGGTCGGTACACCCTCTCTCTCTGTCTGTCTGTTCGTGTTACTTACTTTTTGGTTTCAATCTCCTCTTTCATGTCGATGAACTGGTGTTTCGAGTCGTAGAATTCGTACTGCAGGAAAGCCAGTTTCTGTGAGGGGATGATGCGTACTCCTAAGCCGTACTTCATCTGCCATCGCAGCTTCAGCGATACCATTCCCTGGTTGATGTAGGCTGCCACGTAGGGGTGTACGTGCAGGTAGAACTTCCTGATGCCTATCTTGTTGACGAGGCGGTCAATCTTGCTCTCTAACTGGTCGGTGAAAAGAATCGACGACTTGATCTTTCCGGTGCCGAAACAGGTGGGACAGTCTTCTTCTACGTTGACATCCATGGCCGGTCGGACGCGCTGGCGCGTGATCTGCATCAGGCCGAACTTCGACAGCGGCAGGATGTTGTGGCGGGCACGGTCTTTCTGCATGTTCTTGCACATGCGCTCGTAGAGCAACTGGCGGTCTTCGGCGAGATTCATGTCCACGAAGTCGACCACGATGATTCCTCCCATGTCTCGTAGTCGCAACTGGCGTGCCAGCTCGTCGGCAGCCCCTAAGTTGGTCTCCAGCGCATTGGCTTCCTGACCGTTTTCTTTCTTGACGCGAGTTCCGCTGTTGACGTCGACGACGTGCATGGCCTCTGTGTGCTCAATGATGAGATAGGCTCCGTGCTTGTAGTTGACGGTCTTGCCGAATCCTGACTTGAGCTGCTTGGTGACGCCGTAGTTGTCGAAGATGGGTACGGTGCCGGTGTAGTGCCTGACGATGTCCTGCTTCTCGGGGGCTATCAGTCCGACGTAGTCTCTCACCTGGTTGTAGATGGTGTCGTCGTTGATGCAGATAGCGTCGTAGGTAGGATTGAACAAGTCGCGCAGCAGTGCTACGGCACGGCTCTCCTCTTCAAACACCAGTTGGGGCCGCTGCTGGGTCTTCTGCACCTTGGTGATGGCGTCTTCCCAGCGCTTGAGCAGGATTTTCATCTCCTGGTCGAGCTCAGCTGCGCGCTTGCCTTCGGCCACCGTGCGCACGATGACGCCGAAGTTCTTGGGCTTGATGCTCTGTATGAGCTGCTTCAGCCGGCTGCGTTCCTCGCCTCGTTTGATTTTGGAAGATACGTTGACTTTATCGCCAAAGGGTATGAGCACGATGTACCGGCCGGCGAAGCTCAGTTCGCACGTCAGCCGGGGGCCCTTGGTTGAGATGGGCTCCTTGACCACCTGCACCATCACCTCCTGGCCTACCTGCAGCGTGTTCTGCACGCTGCCGTCCTTGGGCAGGTCGGGCTGGCGGGTGGCTTTCTGGATGGGATAAAGTCGCTTTCTGTCGCTCTGTACCTGTTTCAGGTATTTCTCGTAAGAGCTGAATTGAGTGCCCAAGTCAAGATAGTGAAGGAAGGCGTCCTTCTCGTACCCTACGTCGACGAAGCAGGCGTTCAGTCCGGGCATCAGTTTCCTGACCTTTGCCACGTAGATGTTGCCCACCGAGAATGAGGCCTCGCGCCGCTCGTTCTGGTATTCCACCAGCTGTTTGTCCTCGAGCAGTGCGATGGATATCTCCTTGGGCTGCACATCGATGATAACTTCGCTTGTCATTCTTTGGGATTTGTTTTGCTTGGGTGTGGTTTGTTGTTACGAAAAGGGGTGTGGCGCGCTTTCTTGATCTTACGCAGCCACACTCCCTTCATTTCCTGTTCGCCTGTCAGAGCTTACTTGCTCTTATGACGGTTCTTGCGCAGTCTCTTCTTGCGCTTGTGAGTAGCCATCTTGTGGCCCTTCTTCTTTTTTCCGTTTGGCATAGTTGTTAATGTTTGTTATTATTCTGATTGTTGTGTTACTTCATTTTCGAGATAAAGCTCTTGGCGGGCTTGAATGCGGGGAAGTCGTGGGCGTCGATGACGAGCGTCGTGTTCTTCGATATGTTGCGGGCGGTCTTCTGTGCACGGTGCTTGACGATGAAGCTGCCGAAACCACGCAGGTACACATTCTCCTTATTAGCAGCCAAGCTTACTCTGATTTCCTCCATAAATGCCTCTACGGTAGCGGCCACGTCCTTCTTGGCGATGCCCGTCTCATCCGAGATTTTGTTGATGATGTCAGCCTTAGTCATTTCCTTAAAAATATTATTTTTTATTACATTTATTGTGGTTACTTTCGATTTGGGAGTGCAAAGATACTGTTTTTCAGTGAGATATGGAAATTTTCTTGCAACTTTTTTTCAAATAAGTGCATTTTTCGGTCTCTTATATCAAATAAGACAAGGTACGGGCGCGCGAACGGCACTTTTTCAGAGGGGAATCTTGTCGATGCGGCGCTGGTGGCGCCCGCCCTCAAAGTCGGTTGCAAAATACTCGTCCATGATCTTGCGGGCCATGTCCTGGTCGATGAAGCGGCCTGGCATCACCAGCACGTTGGCATTGTTGTGCTGGCGTATGAGGTGGGCTATCTCGGGAATCCAGCACAGTCCGGCGCGGATTGACTGGTGCTTGTTGAGCGTCATGTTGATGCCCTCGCCCGAGCCGCAGATGGCAATGCCGGGATATACCTCGCCCTGCTCGATGCCCCGTGCCAGTGCGTGTCCGAAGTCGCTGTAGTCGCACGAGTCCTCGGTGTAGGTGCCGTAGTCCTTATACGCGAGTCCCTTTTCGTCAAGATACTTTTTCACGAATTGTTTCAATTCGAAGCCGGCGTGGTCGCTGGCAATTCCTATTGTCTTCAGTTCCATTGTTTTTTTAGATGTTAGTTGGTAACATAGTCTGCTGGTCAGCTATTGCGCCGCAAAGGTAATCAATTATTTCCGAATCTCGCCAAACGATGGCGTAACATTTGTTAAATCTCCGTAAACTTTGGCGAAAATCTTGTCTGGGTGGCATCAGATAAAAAGAAAAGCACTAACTTTGTGGTCATCAAAAGAACTATTGAGTATGACAGACACTGGCTTAAACAATTATTTGGACGAGATAGGTCGTCAGCAGCTCCTCAGCGACGAGCAGGAGCGCGAATTGTCGGAACGAATCTTGCGGGGCGATGAGCGCGCCGTCAGTCAGCTGGTCGAGGCCAACCTGCGCTTTGTGGTGAAGCTTGCCGCGCAGTATCGCGGACAGGGGCTGCAGATGGACGACCTCGTCAGCGAGGGCAACATCGGGCTGCTGGCCGCCGCCGCCAAGTTTGACGCCTCGCGGGGGGCGCGCTTCGTCAGCTATGCCGCCCCCTACGTGCGGCAGCAAATGGAGCGTGCCATCGACCAGCAGAACGGGCTCTACAAGATGCCCAAGGGCGCCAGCGCGCAGGAGCGGCTGCAGAGCCACCCGCTCTCGGTCGACGCTCCCCTGGGCTACCGTCAGGGCATGAGCCTGCTTTCGGTGCTCATCAACGGCGATGCCCCGCAGGCCGACGAGCGCGTCTTCTCAGAGGCCGTCGAGCGTGCCGTCGAGTATGCGCTGCAGACGCTCGGCGACCGCGACTCGGAGGTGATAAACCGATTCTTCGGCCTTGACCGCGAGCGCGAGACCATGTCGGAGATTGCCGAGGACCTTGGGATGAAGCGCGAGCGCGTGCGCCAGATTCGCAACCATGCCATCCGGATTCTGCGTAAGAACTACCGCCGGCGGCTGGCTGAGCTGCGCTCCTGACCAAAGTAAACGTGGAAGGGTGGGGGTATAAAAAAATAAAGCGATGACCTTCACAGGCAGTCGCTCTATATCTTCAATAGGTATTAGTCTTTTTAAGGTAAAAAGATTGTTTTCAGGATAACGCTGCAAAGGTAAGGTTATTTTTTGTAAATGCCAAACTTTTTTACTTAAAAATTTGACGTGCGTCTATTGTGCGGGAACACAACGGAATAATTTAAGGCTTTTTAAGTTTCGGCGTTATCAATGTCGCTCGTTTGCGGCTCGGAAGCCGTGATGAGCGCCGTCGGCTGGCCACCCCCAAAAATACAGATTTCTGACCGCAGCGTGAGCCACAGTCAGAAACCCGTGTTGTCTTGATTCTTTTGCCGGCGAATTACTTGGCAGGCTTAGCGGGAGCAGCGGGAGCGGCGGGAGCCTCCTTTGCAGGGGCGGCGTCCTTCTGCTGGCTTGCGCCGAAGCCGGGCAGGTTGTTAGGATTGGTCGTGGGGTTCTCAATACCCTCCATCACCGAACCGTCGGAAGCAGCCTGGGGAGCCACGTAGGCACAGGCCACGCTGATGACGACCATGGCAATGGCCAGGCCCCAGGTGGTCTTCTCAATGAAGTCGGTGGTCTTGCGGACACCACCAATCTGGTTGTAGGACGAGAAGTTTGAGGCCAGACCTCCACCCTTTGACTCTTGTATGAGCACGATGCCAATCATCAGCACGGCTGCAATCACGATAAGAATAATTAATAAAGTGTACATTTTTTTTACTTGTTATTTTTGTTGTTGTTTATAATCAATTTCTCTAAGAAACGTATTTGGTCTGCAAAGTAAGCATTTTTTTTCGGATATTGCAAACTTAATCGCCGAATTATTTCAAGTGCTTTCGAATATCTGCCCTGTTTTATGTAAATACGGGCCAAAGTTTCGGTAAAGAAGCCCTCTTCCGACTCTTTTTCATCCTCTTTCGACTCATTCTCGACCTCGGGTGTGAACTCGGGCGTATCGTTCAGCACAATCTTGCCTTTGTCATTATTTATGAATGTGTCGATGAGGTTCTGGCCGATGAGTTTCGGCGTTTCCTCGGCGGTGTCCTCGCTGGTCTCGCTCTCAAGCAGGTAGGCCACGTAGTCGACGGCGGCGTCGGCAGGTGTCGGCTTCCGCCGGGGCTTGTCGGCCTCCTCTTTCTCGTCGTTCTTGGGAATGGTCTCGAGGAAGTTGTCGATGAGCGAGAGTGTGCGGCTGCTTCCCTCCTCCTCCTCCTTCTCGGTGCCGGGCTTGTCGGTCTTTGCCTGCGGAGCCATCAGCTTGTAGTGTGCCGCCTCAATCATCTGGAACAGCACGCGGCGGTCGGTGATGTAGATGGCAGCCCGTCGCAGCTCCTCGTCGAACGACGGGTCGTGCAGCAGGTAGAGGTTCTGGAGCATCAGGAGCCGTACCGTCTGGAAGTAAGGGTACAGAGCCAGCTTCGACCGCAACTCGTATAGCGTGTCGCGGTCAAGCCTCTCGGGGTGCTTTATGAGTCCTGCTATATCCATATTACTCAACTCCTCATCTCCTCAACTCCTCATCTCCTCAACTCCTCAACTCCTCAACTCCTCAACTCCTCATCCTACCAATTCGCCACGGTGGCATTGAATATCTGGTCGCAGATGTTCTTGATCATTTCGTTGACCAGATCCTCCTGAACCGAGCTGAGCGACTGCGAGCTGTCGTACGAGCTGGTGGCGGTAAACGTGCGCTCGAAGTCCTCGTCGTGCTTCTTGTTGTTGGTGAAGCGCACGTTGACGGTCATCGACAGTTCCGTCTGTGCCGAGTAGCCCTCGCTGCTCACCGACTTGTTGCGCTGGTCGTAGCGGGTTATCTCGCCCTCCAGCTTCAGGTCTCCGTTTCGCTTCACCTGCGTCAGCTTGGTGTGGTTGGCAAACTGGTCCTTGAGCTCGTTGTTGAACATACCGCCCATGGGCGCCCAGACGTAGCTTGAGCGAATGGGGAAATCGGCTATCTGGATGGTCTTGGTCTTCGTATAGTCGATACTGGCGCCGTTGAGCTTGTAGCTGACGGAGCAGGACAGGAGCATGAGGCACGCTATGACGGCCAGCCCGAACTGCTTCAGGCGGCGGTAGAGCGTGCGGTCGCTGATGCCCAGCTCCTGTGCCGCCTTCTTGCGGTTGCCGTTGTTGCGCTCGAGCGCCTTCTCGAGCATCTGCCGCCCGAGGTCGTTCAGGTTGAGGTTCTCGGGCTCCTTCACGGGCTCAATGTATTCTTCGGCGATGGCATCTTCGAGTGCCGGCTGTATGGGTGTCATGGGCTGTATGGGGTTAATGGGTGTCATGGGCTGGAGTGAGTTGGCTGAGGCGGGCTGTACGTCTTCAATCTGCTTCTTGAGCTGGCTGATGTCGCGGCGCATGTCGTTGACGTTGCCGCGCAGTTCGAAGAGAATCTTATACAGTATCTCGCGCTCGTTCTCAAACGAGTGGTCGCCGCCGTCGCGGGGGATGGTGGCCAGCTGGGTGCTCTCGCGGTCCTGCGGGATGAACTTCGCCAGGATGTCGGCCGTGATGGTGCGCTCCTTGCTGAGCACGGAAATCTGCTCGGTGATGTTCTTCAGCTGGCGCACGTTGCCCGGCCACTTGTAGCGCATGAGCATCTGCTTGGCCTCCTCGGTCAGCACCACGCGGTCCATCTTGTACTTCTCGGCCATCTGCATGGCAAACAGACGGAACAGCAGTACCACGTCCTCGCCGCGCTCGCGCAGGGGCGGCATCTGCAGCGGGATGGAGTTGAGGCGGTAGAAGAGGTCTTCGCGGAAGCGGCCCTCGCTGATGGCTTTCTGGATGTTGAGGTTGGTGGCCGCCACAATACGCACGTCGGTCTTGCGCGTCTCCGTGCCGCCGACGGGAATGTACTCGCCCGTTTCGAGCACGCGCAGCAGTCGGGCCTGGGTGGCCAGCGGCAGTTCGCCCACCTCGTCGAGGAACAGCGTGCCCTTGTTGGCCACGCCGAAGTAGCCCGGCGAGTCGTTGATGGCACCTGTGTAGGAGCCTTTCACGTGGCCGAAGAGTTCAGAGTCGATGGTGCCCTCGGGGATGGCACCGCAGTTGATGGCAAAATACTTCTCGCGGCGGCGCGGCGAATTGTCGTGGATGACGCGCGGGATGATTTCCTTGCCGACGCCGCTCTCGCCGATGATGAGCACGCTGAGGTCGGTCGGCGCCACCTGCAGGGCGACGTCGAGCACGTGGTTCAGCGCATCGCAGTTGCCCACGATGTTGTACCGTTGCTTGATGCCTTGTAGCTCTGTACTCTTCATTCTTTCTCCGTCTCCTCCTTGTCCTTGAACTTAGGCACCGTAAAGCGCGCCCTTTCGCTGTCGTCGCGCTTCTCCTTGTAGAGTTTGGGCAGGGGGTTGCCCATCGGCTCGTCGTAGTTCAGGCGGTTGCGGAACACGTCGATGCCCAGATAGATGGCCCGGCGCAGCGGTGCCTCGTCGGCGCAGCCCTTGCCTGCAATGTCGTACTGCACGCCCGTCTCCGCTGAGGTGCAGACGAAGGGCATGCCCGTCGACAGGCTGATGCAGTCCTCGTTTGTCAGGGTCTTCAGCGGGGTCAGTCCCTGGTCGTGATACATGGCCAGCACGCCGTCGAACTTGGTGAAGTTGTAGTCTCCGAAGAGCGTGTCGGCCGTGTAGGGCCCAAACACCTGGAGGTTCATCTGCTCCAGTTCCTCGATGGCCGGTATGATCATCTCCTTCTCCTCCTCGCCCCACGGGTCGGCCTCGTTGCCGGTCGGCGGGTTAAGCGCAAGAATGGCGATGCGGGGGCTTGATATGCACAGGTCGCGGCGCAGGCAGGTGTGCATGATTTTGCCCTTCTCCACAATCTTCTGCCTGGTGATTGACTCGGGCACGTCCTTGATGGCCATCTGGTTGGTAATGAGGGCGATGCGCAGGTCGTTGGCAATCCTGACGCGCAGCACCTCAGGCTCCTTCGACAGGAAGTCGGGCAGGGTGTCGGGAGCCATCACCAGCACGTCGGCCTGTCCCTGCTGAACGTCGACGATGGCGCGTTTCAGCGCTTTGCGCGCAGCGTTGGCAGCCTCCTCTGAAGGCTGGCCCAGTTCCACCTTTATTTCTTCATCGAAGGTGGTCAGCAGGTTCACGCGGTTCTCTTTGGCGTCGGCAGCCTCGCTGATGATGTTGAACTGCGTCTGCATGTCAAGCGCCTTCCGGTGGAAGGAAGCCACCTTGGGCGAGCCGTAGATGATGGGCGTGCAGAGCTCCAGCATCTCTGGGGCGTCGAAGATTTTAAAAATCAGCTCGTATCCGACACCGTTGGTGTCGCCGTGCGTAATGGCTACGCGGGGTTTTCTTTCTTGTTCCATAGATATATCAGGGTTGTATTATTGGGGGTTGTGGGCTATTTGGGCATTATGGGCATTTTGGGCCTCATGGGCATTATGGGATTTCTGGGCGGTGGAGAGCAGGCCGCAGGCGGCGAAGATGTCCTGGCCGCGGCTGGCGCGGATAGTGGTGAAGACGCCGTGCGCCGTCAGGTAGTCGCGCAGCCGCTCCATGCGCTGCTCGTCGGCGCCGGGCAGGTCGACGCCGGGAATGGGGTGGAAGCGTATCAGGTTGACGCGGCACTCCAGCCCCTCGACCAGTTTGACGATTTCGCGGGCATGGACCATCGTGTCGTTCAGGCCACCGAAGCAGATGTACTCGAACGAGCAGCGGCGCTGGTGGGTGAAGTCGTACTGCCTGAGCAAAGCGACAACCTCCTCGATGGTCATCTGGCCCTCGGCGGGCATCAGCTGGCGGCGCTGTTCGTGCAGCGGCGAGTGCATCGATATGGCCACGTGGCACTGGCTCTCGTCGAGAAATCGCTTCAGCTTGTTCTTCACGCCGACGCTGCTTACGGTGATGCGCTTGGGACTCCAGGCGTAGCCGTCGTCGGCAGTCAGTATCTCCGTAGCGCGCAGCACGGCGTCGAGGTTGTCCATCGGCTCGCCCTGTCCCATGAAGACGACGTTGGTCAGCGCTTCGCGCTCCGGTAAAGAGTATATCTGGTTCAGGATGTCGGCTGCCGTGAGGTCGCCTTCCCAGCCCTGCTTGCCCGTCTGGCAGAAGAGGCAGTTCATCTTGCAGCCCACCTGGCACGACACGCAGAGCGTGCCCCGCTCGCCGTCGGGGATGAACACCGTCTCGACAAACTTCCCGCTCGCCGTCGGAAACAGGTACTTCACCGTGCCGTCCTTGCTGCGCTGGCAGTCGAGTGGGGGCATGGCCCCGACGGTGTAGTGCTCCTTCAGCCGTTCGCGGTTCTGCTTCGAGATGTTGGTCATCGCGTCGATGTCGGCGACGTGCTGCAGGTAGAGCCAACGGGCAATCTGCCCACCCGTGAAGGCAGGCATACCCAATGTCCGAACCGCTTCTTTCAGTTCGGAACTGGTCATTCCAATGAGCACTTTCTTCTCGCTGACCATTACTGTCTATCGTAATTTGCGTGCAAAGTTACGAAAAACTTCTTAAATCATTCTCCTGTTCCAGAAATAATTTGTATTTTTGCAAGAAAAATTTAGGAATATGAGACAAATGATAGATTGCTTCCTCCCCGACTTCGACCGCGAAGCGATGGCGCCAGTCGTGGCGCAGCTCAGCGAGAGCAGGGCAGTGAGGCATATTTTCTGGACCGAAGGGATGGCCGCCGCAAGTGCCGTCAAAGGCATGGCGGCGCGCGCGCAGGCTCCCTATGTCCTGCTGTTTACCAAGCCTGCCGCCGTCACGTTAGGACAGGGCGCGCTCGAGCGCATGCTCCGCGTGGCTGTCGACTCTGGAGCCGCACTCGTCTATGCCGACCGCCGGGGCCATCCCGCCATCGACTACCAGCTCGGCTCCATCCGCGACGACTTCGACTTCGGCTCGCTGTGGCTCGTCAAGACGCAGCTGCTGCAAGCTTTCGCCCAGGCCGACGTCCCCGACTATCAGTATGCCGGCCTCTACGCCCTGCGCCTGTTCCTCAGCCGCGAGGGACAGCTGCTGCACCTCAACGAGCCGCTGTACACCGAGGAGGAGCTCGACACGCGGGCCTCCGGCGTCAAGCAGTTCGACTATGTCAATCCGCGCAACCGCGAGGTGCAGGTGGAGATGGAGCAGGCCGCCACGGCCCACCTGGCTGCCATCGGTGCCAAGATCGACCCCTCCTACTACCGCACGCCCGACTTCGGCGAGCAGGAGTTCCCGGTCGAGGCCTCGGTCGTCATTCCCGTCTTCAACCGCGCCAAGACCATTGCCGACGCCGTCGGCAGTGCCCTGCAGCAGAAGACCACCTTTAAATATAATGTCATCGTCGTCGACAACCACTCCACCGACGGCACCACCGCCATCCTGTCCCGTATGTTGCCATCTTATGGCAACAAACTGAACGTCATCACCCCCGCCCGCCACGACCTCGGCATCGGCGGCTGCTGGAACGAGGCCATCAACGACCCCCGCTGCGGCCGCTTCGCCGTGCAGCTCGACTCCGACGACCTCTACTCGTCGCCCTCGACGCTGCAGCAGGTGGTCGATGCCTTCCGCAAGCAGCAGGCAGCGATGGTCATCGGCAGCTACCGCATGTGCGACTTCGACCTGAACACGCTGCCGCCCGGACTCATCGACCACCGCGAGTGGACCGACGAGAACGGCCCCAACAACGCCCTGCGCATCAATGGCCTCGGCGCGCCCCGTGCCTTCTTCACGCCGATCCTGCGCCAGCTGCAGTTTCCCAATACCAGCTACGGCGAGGACTATGCCCTCGGTCTGGCTTTCTCACGCCATTACCGCATCGGGCGCATCTTCGACGAGCTGTACCTCTGCCGTCGCTGGGGCGGCAACAGCGACGCTGCCCTCTCCGTTGAGAAGGTCAACGCTAATAATCTCTATAAGGATCGCCTGCGCACGCTCGAGATCGAGGCCCGCCAGCGAATGGTCAGCGGCCAGCAGGATCTGGCCATGCCCGAGTCGCCCCTGCAGCGCTTCTTCGACCGCCAGCTTGCGACGTGGCCCGACGTGCGCCGCCGCTACCGCGAGCTGAACAGCGTCAAGACGCGCGAGCTCAGCGACGGCACTGCCACGGTCGTGCTGCAGTGGAACCCCGCCCGCATCGGCTCGACGGGAGCCAAGATCGACAGCCGCAGCCTCAGCGAGCGACCCTGCTTCCTCTGTGCCCAGAACCGCCCCGCCGAACAGCTGAAGCGGACGGTCGACGGCAAGTGGGAACTGTTGGTCAACCCGTTCCCCATCCTGCCCATGCACTTCACGCTGCCCACGCTGAAGCACCGCCCGCAGGCCATCAAGGACATGTACGGCGAAATCTACCGGCTGCTGGGCAGCTATCCTGAGCTGATGGTCTTCTACAACGGTCCGAAGTGCGGCGCTTCAGCCCCCGACCATGCCCATCTGCAGGCCGGCATCCCGGACGTGCTGCCGCTGCTGGACTCCTGGCAGCGCATGGCACGCGAACTGACGCCTGTGGTCAGTCTCGCCGACGACGAAGGCATCTCCGTCATCAACGACTATCCCTGTCCGGCTCTGGTCATCCGCAGCCGCAGCCGTGAGTCGGGCGAGCGGCTGTTCCGCCGCCTGTATGCGGCCCTGCCCTGCCGGAGCGACGAGACGGAGCCGATGATGAACATCGTGGCGTGGTGCCGCGACGGCGAATACCTCTCGGTGGTGTTCCCCCGCGAAAAGCACCGCCCCGACTGCTACGGCGAGGTGCTCGTGTCGCCCGGTGCCATCGATATGGCGGGCCTCATCATCACCCCGCGTGAAGCTGACTTCGAGTCACTCACGGCCGAGCAGGCCATTGCCATTCTGAAGGAAGTGGCGCTGTCGGAAGAAGCATTCGCCAATGTGATAGAAAAGCTGAAGGCACCCTCACACATCGCTAATTTCTCACCGATTCTTGCCAAGGAGCCGACGGTCAGCGTCGGCATCGTCAGCGGCCAGAAGATAGTCTTCAACCTCAATGCCCCCTACACCGCCAAGGGTGCCGCCTACACGGGCGAGCAGGTGGTGGAGTTCAGCGAGGGTGGTCTGTTGTGGCGCGGCCAGCAGTATCACGAGCTGCTCTTCATGCCGCAGTCGGCCGACGCCTCGTTCTCGCTGCACGATGTCACCATCGGCGTAGGCTTCCACTGGGAGCGCAAGCAGACGCAGCGCTTCAACGGCTCGCTGCGACTGGTTGTCGACAGCGACCATATCACGGCCATCAACGAACTGCCCGTCGAGCGCTACCTCACCAGCGTCATCTCGAGCGAGATGTCGGCCACGTCGTCGCCCGAACTGCTCAAGGCCCACGCCGTCATCAGCCGCTCGTGGCTCCTGGCACAGATGGAGAAGCGCCGCCGCATGAGCACCGGGGGCGACAATTTCTTCTCGTTCACGAAGAAGGACGACGAGCTCATCCGCTGGTACGACCGCGAGGACCACACCATCTTCGACGTCTGCGCCGACGACCACTGCCAGCGCTATCAGGGCATCACCAATGCTGAGAACCCCTCGGTGGTCGAGGCCGTCCGTCAGACGCGTGGCCAGATACTGACCTACGACGGCGAAATCTGCGACACCCGCTTCTGGAAGTGTTGCGGCGGACGGACGGAGGAGTTCCAGTACTGCTGGGAGAACACGCCCAAGCCCTACCTCACGTCGGTGTCCTGCCCCTACTGCGACACCACCGACCGCCATATCCTGTCGCAGGTGCTCAACGACTACGACCAGGAGACGCCCGACTTCTACCGCTGGACGGTCCGTTACACGCAGCGCGAACTGACTGAGCTGGTCAGCCACAAGCTGAAGATCGACCTCGGCGACATCCTCGACCTCGAACCCCTGGAGCGTGGCCGCAGCGGCCGCATCTGGAAGCTCCGCATCGTCGGCTCGAAGCGCTCGTTCACCATCGGCAAGGAACTCGAGATACGCCGCACGCTGAGCGAGAGCCACCTCTACAGCTCGGCCTTCGACGTCGAGCGCGACGGCACCAGCTTCATCCTCCACGGTCGCGGCTGGGGCCACGGCGTGGGACTCTGCCAGATAGGTGCCGCCGTCATGGGCGAGCAGGGCAAGACCTACGACGAGATACTTCTCTATTACTACCGCAACGCTGAAATCAAGAAGAACTATGAATAAAAGAAACCCGTGGGCTTGGGTGCCCACACTCTACTTCGCCGAAGGCGTGCCCTACGTGGCAGTCATGACCATCTCGCTCATCCTCTATAAGCGGATGGGCATGTCGAACACCGACATCACCCTCTACACCTCGTGGCTCTACCTGCCGTGGGTCATCAAGCCGCTGTGGAGCCCCTTTGTCGACATGATGAAGTCGAAGCGCTGGTGGATAGTCACCATGCAGCTGCTCGTCGGTGCTGCCCTTGGCGGCGTCGCCTTCACCATCCCCGTGTCGTGGTGGCTGCAGGGCACGCTCTGCTTCTTCTGGCTGATGGCCTTTGCCAGCGCCACCCACGACATTGCCGCCGACGGCTTCTACATGATGGGACTCGACGAGCACGAGCAGGCCTACTTCGTGGGCATACGCTCAACGTTCTACCGCATAGCCACCATCTTCTCATCGGGACTGCTGGTCGGACTGGCCGGTGCCCTGCAGGTCATCACACGCAGCATACGCTACTCGTGGAGCCTCGTCTTCTACCTCATGGCGGGACTCTTCATCGCCTTCTGGCTCTACCACAACTGGGTGCTGCCGCGGCCCTCGGAGGACAGCGAGAAGCAGACGAAGACCGTCAGCGGCATCTGGAATGAGTTCTGCCAGACGCTTATCACCTTCTTCCAGAAGCCGCAGGTGCTGGCGGGCATCTGCTTCATGCTCTTCTACCGTATGCCCGAAGGACTGCTGGCCAAGGTCTCGGCCCTCTTTCTGGTCGATGCGCCCCACAACGGCGGCCTCGGACTGAGCGACGGCGAATACGGCTTGGTGCAGGGCACGGTGGGCGTCATCGGACTCACCATCGGCGGCATACTCGGTGGTTTCTGCGCCAGCCGCGACGGCCTGAAGCGCTGGCTCTGGCCGATGGTGCTGGCCATCACGCTGCCCGACATCGTCTACGTGCTGCTGGCCTACCTGCTGCCTTCGAGCCTGGTCACCATCAGCGTCTGCGTCTTCATCGAGCAGTTCGGCTACGGCTTCGGCTTCTCGGCCTACATGCTATACCTTATTTATTATAGCCAGGGCGAGCACAAGACGTCGCACTACGCCCTCTGCACCGCCTTCATGGCCCTGTCGATGATGATTCCCGGCCTCTTCGCCGGTGCCCTTCAGGAGTCTGTCGGCTACCGCATGTTCTTCATCATCGTCATGCTGGCCTGCGCCATGACCTACGCCGTCACCGCCTGTCTGAAGATTGATCCGGAGTTCGGGAAGAAGGCCTCGCGCGAATAATTGTCTTTCACGGGAAACAACCTGCACTTCCGACACTTCCTACACCTGTTGAACTTTTTTAGGTGTAGGAAGTGTCGGAAGTGTAGGATAAAAAGTGCAAATGACAATCATGATAACGAAAGTAGCTGCCGCGCCAGCAGGAAAAAGGGCGCGCCGACCATTGCTGAGCGTGGGAACCGACACCTGAACCTACACCTCACAAAGAACCGGCGCCTTTTGAGCAAAAGGCGCCGGTTTATCGGCAAAACCCGGCGGGTTTTGGACAAAAGGCACCGCCTTTTGGGCGAAAGTCGCCACTTTACACTAAATCCCCAACCCTCCCTGGAACGAGGTGTCAACGGCCTTCGACTGCTGAATGCGCGAGTAGGGCGGCACGGAGTTGGTCACCCAGATGTTACCGCCGATGATGGAGTGGTGGCCGATGGTGATGCGGCCCAGGATGGACGCGTTGGAGTAGATGGTGACGTGGTCCTCGATGATGGGGTGGCGCGGCACGTTGAGCATGTTGCCGTTCTCGTCGTACTTGAAGCTCTTGGCACCGAGGGTGACACCCTGGTAGAGCGTGACGTGGTGGCCGATGATGCAGGTCTCGCCGATGACGACGCCCGTGCCGTGGTCGATGGCGAAGTACTCGCCAATCTGTGCGCCGGGATGGATGTCGATGCCCGTCTTCGAGTGGGCCTGCTCGGTGATGATGCGGGGAATGATGGGAATCTGCATCTTGTGCAGGGCATGGGCAATGCGATAGTGGGTCATCGTGTTCACCACCGGGTAGCTGAAGATGACCTCGCCGTAGGTCTGCGCTGCCGGGTCGTTGTCGAACATGGCCTGGACGTCGGTGTAGAGCAGACGCTTGATTTCGGGCAGCTCGTCGATGAAACGCAGGGCGAGTCCCTCGGCCTGTTCCTCAACGTTGCAGCCGCACTCCGTGCAGAACTGCAGGCCGCAGGCTATCTGCCGGCGCAGCAGCTCGTAAAGCTCCTCCATGTTGACGCCGATGACGTAGGCGCGCATCTGCTCGTCGGCCTGGCGCTTGTGGAAGTAGTCGGTGAAGATGATGACCTTCGACAGCTGCACGATGCGCTTCACCTCCTCGACCGACGGCAGTGGCGCCCCTGTGGCGGGCATCATGCTGTCCTCCTTCTCGCTGTGGGCGGCCATGATGGCCACGTTGCGCTGCAGTATCTCGTTGATGTCTTTCTTTCCCATTCTTTTTTACCCTTTTACTTTTTACCTTTATCTGATAAACAACAGTTCGCGGTATTTTGGCAGGGTCCAGAGGCCGTCCTCGACAATCAGCTCCAGCTTGTCAATCTCGCTGCGAATGTCCTCCATCTTCGGGCAGACGGTGTCGTGATACTGGATGGCGCGCTGGTGGATGTCCTGAATGCGGTTGGCAATGCGGCGCGCCTCGGTCAGCTCTTCGGCCAGCTGCTCAATGCGCTCGGTACGCTCGGCAATCTCCTCGATGAGCTTCATGTTGCGGGCCGACAGACGCTCGGCCTTGTCGGCGGGGAACACGTCCTTCATGCCCTGCACGTTCTTGATGAGCTGGCTCTGGTAGTGTGTCGACACGGGGATGATGTGGTTCATCGACAGGTCGCCCAGCACGCGGGCCTCTATCTGCACCGTCTTGACATACATCTCCCACTTCACCTCGTTGCGGGCCTCCAGCTCCTTGCGCGTCATGACCTTGGTCGACTCGAACATCTTGACCGACGCGTCGTCGAGGTAGTGCTCGATGATGACGGGGCACGACTTCTCGACGTCGAGCCCCCGTCGGGCTGCCTCCTTCACCCACTCGTCAGAGTAACCGTTGCCGTCGAAGCGGATGGGCTTGCAGGTCTTGATGTCTTCGCGCAGCACGTCGATGATGGCGTGGAACTTGGCCGTGTGGCCCGAGGGCGAACCGTCGGCAACGGGAGCAAAGAGCGGGTCGTCGGCAATCTGGGCTATGCGCAGGTCGACCCTCTGCTTGAACGACGTGAGGGCTTCGGCCATCGCAGCGTTCAGCGCAATCATGGCCGAGGCGCAGTTGATGCTCGACCCCGGCGCACGGAACTCGAAGCGGTTGCCGGTGAAGGCGAAGGGCGACGTGCGGTTGCGGTCGGTATTGTCGACGATGAGGTCGGGAATCTGCGGAATGTCAATCTCGCGCTGCAGGTCAGAGCTCTGAGTCTTGAGGTTTGAGGACTGCTCAATAGAGTCGAGCATCTCCGACACGTACTGTCCGAGGAACGAGCTGATGATGGCGGGCGGAGCCTCGTTGCCGCCCAGTCGGTGGGCGTTGGTGGCGCTCATGATCGAGGCTTTCAGCAGTCCGTTGTGCTTATAGACGGCCATCAGCGTCTCGACGATGAACGTCACGAAGCGCAGCGTCTCGAAGGCGGTGGCCTCCGGATTGTTCGGGTCGTTCTTGGCCGGTGCATGCAGCAGCACGCCCGTGTCGGTCGACAGGCTCCAGTTGTTGTGCTTGCCCGAGCCGTTGATGCCGTCGAAGGGCTTCTCGTGGAGCAGCACGCGGAAGCCGTGGTTGCGGGCCACCTTCTTCATGAGCGACATCAGCAGCATATTGTGGTCGACGGCCAGGTTGCACTCCTCGAAGATGGGCGCCAGCTCAAACTGGTTGGGAGCCACCTCGTTGTGGCGCGTCTTGCAGGGAATAGCCAGCTCAAGTGCCTGTATCTCAAGGTCCTTCATGAAGGCCTGCACGCGGTCGGGGATGGTGCCGAAGTAGTGGTCGTCCATCTGCTGGTTCTTGGCGCTCTCGTGGCCCATCAGCGTGCGGCCGGTCATCAGCAGGTCGGGGCGTGCAGAGTAGAGTCCCTCGTCGACGAGGAAGTACTCCTGCTCCCAGCCGAGGTTCACCTGTACCTTCGTCACGTCGTCGTAGAAGTACTGGCAGACGTCGGTGGCAGCCTTGTCGACGGCATGGAGTGCACGTAGCAGCGGGGCCTTGTAGTCGAGTGCCTCGCCGGTGTAGGCTATGAAGATGGTGGGTATGCAGAGCGTGTCGTCGATGATGAACACGGGGCTTGTGGGGTCCCAGGCCGAGTAGCCGCGGGCCTCGAATGTGTTGCGTATGCCGCCGTTGGGGAAACTTGAGGCGTCGGGCTCCTGCTGCACCAGCAGCTTGCCCGAGAAGTTCTCGATCATGCCGCCCTTGCCGTCGTGCTCGACGAACGCGTCGTGCTTCTCGGCGGTGCCCTCGGTCAGCGGCTGGAACCAGTGGGTGTAGTGGGTGACGCCCATCTCCGTGGCCCACTGCTTCATGCCGGCGGCCACGGCGTCGGCTATCGAGCGGTCGAGGCGTGCGCCGTTCTCGCCTCCCGAGTGGTCCATCACATTGATCATCGTGTCATACACGTCCTTCGGCAGATACTTGTACATCTTCTTGCGGTCGAAGACATACTTGCCGAAGAACTCCGACGGGCGCTCCTTGGGCACTTTCACCTCGACGGCACGCTTCTTGAACGCCTCCTCGACGACCTGAAATCTTAAATTGCTGCTCATTCGTTTTTACCTTAAGTCTGAATTGTAACTGCAAAGGTAATGCTTTTTCCTGAAACCGCCAAGAATTTGGGAAAAAAGTAATAATCGTATCTTTGCTCTTTGGCTTAGTCGATGAAACGGCGGGTGATGTCGCCGTACTGGTCGATGCGCCGGTCGCGGAAGAAGGGCCACCAGCGGCGCACCTGCTCGGAGTGGGCCAGGTCAAGCTCGACGATGATGCTCTCCTCATCGTCCTCCGATGCCTCGTAGATGATTTCGCCCTGAGGGCCGCAGACGAAGGAGGTGCCCCAGAATAAAGCCCCCTCCAAACCTCCCCCCGTAGGGGAGGCTTCCGGCGCAGCATCTCCCCTCCCTACGGGGGAGGGGTCGTGGGTGGGGCTCTCCCATCCTACGCGATTAACGGCCACGACGGGGAGGCCGTTGGCTACGGCATGGCCGCGCATGACGGTCTGCCAGGCACGCCGCTGGCGCTGCTGCTCGTCGGGGGTATCCTCGGGGGCATAGCCGATGGCGGTAGGATAGATGAGCAGGTCGGCACCCTGAAGGGCCATGAGGCGGGCTGCCTCGGGGTACCACTGGTCCCAGCAGACGAGCACCCCCAGCCGGCCTACGCTCGTCTGTATGGGGTGGAAGCCGAGGTCGCCGGGGGTGAAGTAGAACTTCTCGTAGTAGCCTGGGTCGTCGGGTATGTGCATTTTGCGGTAGCGGCCGGCTATGGTGCCGTCGCGCTCGATGACGACGGCGGTGTTGTGGTAGAGTCCGGCGGCGCGGCGCTCGAAGAGCGAGGTGACGATGACCACCTGATAACGCTTGGCCAGTTCGCCGTAGATATCGGTTGACGGGCCGGGAATGGGCTCGGCGAGGTCGAAGTTGTCGACGTCCTCCACCTGGCAGAAGTAGAGCGAGTTGTGCAGCTCCTGCAGTACGATGAGCTCTGCGCCGCGCTGGGCGAGGTCGGCTATGCCGTCGGCCAGCCGCTCGATGTTGTTCTTGATGTCAGCGGTGTTGTGCTGTTGTAGGAATCCGATTTTCATTGCGGTGTATGGGGTTAGTGGGCATTATGGGCGTGATGGGCTGCTTGGGGGATGACCCCTTTGGGGTACTGCATGGTGCAGCAGTGGATAGAGCCGTGCTGACGGATGATGGGGCGGCTGTCGATGCCTATGACGTCGCGGCCGTGGAAGGCCTGGCCGATGAGTCGCAGGGCTTCGGCGTCGAGGTCGGGCTGGCCGTAGGTCGGGCAGATGACGGCTCCGTTGATGACGAGGAAGTTGGCATAGGTGGCGGGCAGCCGCTGGCCGTCGTCATCATAGATGGGGCGGGGTAGGGGCAGGCGCATAAGCCGATAAGGATGTCCCTCGATGGTGCGCAGCTGCTGGAGCTCTTGCTCCATAGCTGACAGGTCGGGATGGTCATCGTCGGCCCCTATATATAATAAGGTGTCGTCGGGACAGATGCGCACCAGTGTGTCGATGTGCCCGTCAGTATCGTCGCCGATGAGACTGCCGTGGTTGATCCAGACGATGCGCTTTGCGCAGAGAGCCTGCTTCAGCCGCTCCTCTATCTGCTGCTGAGTCATGGGCTGGTTGCGGTGGGGTGCCAAGAGGCAGCACGAAGTGGTGAAAATGGTGCCCTTTCCGTCGCTCTCGATAGAGCCGCCTTCAAGCACGAAGTCGAGCTGGTCGGCGTATTCGCCCTGTACACGCCCCTCGTCATAGAGTCGGCGGTTGATGGCGTTGTCAAGCTCGGCGGGGAACTTCTCGCCCCAGCCGTTGAAACGGAAATCAAGCAGGCGGGGACTAAGGTCAGGGTCATGGGGAACGAGGGTGATGAATCCGTGGTCGCGTGCCCATGTGTCGTTTGATGGCGGTTCTACGATGAGCACCGGCTCGTAGCGGCGGATGGCGTCGGCCATCTGGCGGTAGGTCTCCGTAATCTCGTCGAGCATAGGTGCCCAGTCCGTTCCCTCGTGCGGCCACGTTAGCTGCACGCCGCTCTGCGGCTCCCATTCGGCGGGCAGCCGGTAGGTTGATTTCGTAAACATGCTGCAAAGTTAGAAAAAAAACTCAAATCTCAAGCCTCAATTCTCAAATATTTCGTATCTTTGCACAAAATTTACTGCTATGCTGGAATTGAAGGATGCGACACTGACCATCGGAGGGCGACAGCTGTTCGGCAATCTGTCGTTTATGGCACAGGACGGACACATCACCTGCATCACGGGTCCTGCGGGCAGCGGCAAGACACTCCTGCTGCAGGCACTGCTGGGACTGCTGGCCCTCGACGAGGGGCTGGTGAGCATCGACGGCGAGCTGCTGACGCCGCTGTCGGCACCCACCTTCCGCCGCATGATGGCTTATGTGCCGCAGAACAGCCTCTCCCCCGGCCCCTCCCCCGTAGGGAGGGGAGATGCTGCGCCGGATGTCAC
>JAFPVW010000065.1 GCA_017395215.1 Prevotella sp.
GAGGTTGAAATGGAATGTACTCGGTTCACCACTTTGCCTTTCCCAGTTTTTCTCTGTACAGAGCCTGGTAGCGAACTGAGTAATGCCCCCATGACGTTGATTAAGATTTTTTCCGTCACATCCGTCATCGTCATGAAAACACCTGACAGTCAGCGAGATATGCAGTGACGGATAATGGTGACGGATGATGGATGCCCGACGGTGACGGCTGATGGCATCAGTATGTGCGTACCCGCTACACGAAATTGTTATTCATGACTGTTCATGGGTGGTGAATGATTGTTCACCGGCGGTGAATCACTGCGGACGGCCAAGATAATCTTGGCAGTTCCTCACCGAGCATTCCTCTATCCGTCACCTCCATCCGCCATCCATCACCACATAACCTACTGATTACTAATGTAATAGAACAAAAATGACGGAATGACGGATTCTTTTTCATCGAATTTGCTTGGCTCTTTCGTATTCCAAATGTGAGTGTAGATTCCAACCTCACAGCACGAAAAATTACAAATTATTAAGAGGTGTAGATGTTACACAATTGCAATACGGGTTAAGCGTTTGCTTATACCTTCTGTCAAACTCGTCCCAGGGAAGATGATCGCCAAGCCACACCCAACGGTTACTCTTGTCCAGTCCCTCAAGGGAAGAGCGGAAACCGTCGATGGTCAACTGTTTGTATTTTGGCTTAAATCTCATCTGCTTGCGACTTCTGCACCTCAGTCTCGGCCGCATTGATGCCGCCGGTGGAGTAGTTGGTGTTGCCGCCGACGATGCCCTGCTTCTCGAGGACAATGACCTTCGCTTCGCCAGCTTCTGCAGCAGCCACAGCCGCCGAGAGTCCTGCTCCACCGGCTCCGACCACGACGATGTCGCACGAGCTGTCATCGTAGGTCCGGGCTCCCCCAGCCTGCTTACCCATTGAAGCCAGGATTGCCGTGTTGATGGCACCGACCACGCCGGTGGAAGTCAGCGTGGCTCCGGTCACGCCGTCCACACCTCAACGCTCATCACGTCGTCTCGGTCGACGGCATGGCCCAGGATGGTGTTGATGGCCTCCTGGGCAAAGACCGATTCCAACTGGCTGACGACAATGGCCTGGACAATACTTCCCTGCGAGACTGTGATTTTGGCAATGATGCTCCCGCTGCGTCCCTCGCCGCTGCCTGTCCATTCGCCGTCGCGCAACCCTTCAGCAGCAGGTTCAGCGACGTTATTGTCATCGTTAGCGCATGATGTAAATGCCAACAAGCCGTAAAGTGTGAGGACGCTGACGAGCATCCAAGGTCTGAGTTTTTTCATTCGACTATTCTTATTTATTATACTTAATTGAGTTATTTCTGTTTAGCGTCCTGACGCCGTCCCGTCAGAATCAGGTATTTCGTCTTGGCCTGTAAGTACTCGCTCACAGCGGCATTGTACTGGGTGAGTGCCTGTTGCTGCTGGCGCTGAGCGTCGAGCAGTGCGGTCATCGTGGTCAGTCCCTCCTGGTAGTGCTCGCGGCTGATGCGCATATTCTCCTCGGCACGGCCGATGCTCTTACGGGCTATCTGTGTCTGCTGGTAGGTACTGGTCAGATTGTCGTAGGCATCCTGAATCTGCAGGGTTATCATTTCGCGCTTGTCCTGCCGGAAGTCGTTGGCCTTCTGTTCCTCTATCATCTTGCGCTTGTATTCATGCCGCTCACTCCAGAACGAGCTCAGCGGCAACTGTACGCCGACGAAGCCCATCACCCTCGGGTTCCAGCTGTTGGAAGTAAACTTGCTGTAGCTTGCCGTTGCGCCGACCGCCAGAACGGGCAGCATGTTGGCCTTGGCAATCTTCCGTTCCAGGACAGACTTCTCAACCAACATGTCGAGCAGGCGGGTCTCGCTGCGGTTCTCTAAGGCCGTCTGCACATTGACAGCCAACCGTTCGGGAGGTACGATATCCTTGTTGAGCGTGGTGTCGACGTCAATATCCTCGTCGGGCATGCCTATGTGCTTGGCCAGCGCCCTTCTCAGCAGTCTGCAACCGTTGCTGGTTTTTATTCTGAGGGCCGACAGCTGGTCCTGCACCAGTTCGACGCTGAGCACGTCGTTCTTGTTGACAATGCCGTTCTCCCAGATGTTGACAGCATCCTGATGTATACTTTCCAGTTCCTTCTCCATAGCCTGCAGCGTCTTGTCGGTAACGTGCAGCTCCAGAATCTTATAGTAGAGGAACTCGGTACTCATCACAATCTCGTCGTCGGCAATGTCTCTCTGCAGGTTACGTGCGTCGACCTGGAGGTCGGCCAGTTTGTTATAGTTGGTAACCCTGCCGCCGGTATAGAGTGGTTCGGCGAGCGTCAGTCCGACGTTCGTCCCTTTCCTGATCAATCCGAACGTGAAGTCGTCGACGGATAAATTGCTCTCCGCATTATCGTTGATGGTCTCAACCTGCTCCTTAGTCAGAAGACTGTACTTTATCAGATAATCGCTGCTCTGAAACTGGAAGGCCGAGGCCCCGAGCGTCGGGAAGTACTTCGAGCGGGCCAGCTTCTGCTGCTCCACAGCCATCAGTATATCGTTCTGGGCGTCCTTGGCCTTCGTGTTTCCCGTACGGGCAGCAGCCAGACACTCCTCCAGCGTCATGACTCGCTGACTGTGTACAACTGAGAACTGAGAATTGACAACTGGGAATTGAAGCAGCGCCAGTGTCAGCAGTATCTTATTCTTCATTTTCATCGCTTGACGAGTTAAACTTGTTTCTTACTATACAATAGCCTACGGGAATCATGGTGATGATGAAGAGCATCGACACCAGGGCTCCCACGCTGATGACCACGCCCATAGGCCCCCATAGGGGCGTGTTCTTGATGACCATCGGTATGACGCCCATCGAGGCGGCCATCGAGGTGAGGAACACGGGCCGGAAGCGGCGCTTGGCCGACTCTATGGCGGCGGCGGCCACGTCGAGCCCCTCCTTCAGGCGCAGCTCCTCGGCGTAGTCAATCATGATAATGCCGCAACGCGTGATGATGCCCATCAGGGCGATAAAGCCTAAGATGCCAGTTGCGCCAAACTCCTGGTCGAACAGCAGCATCCCCAGTCCGCCGCCCAGCATAGAGAATGCCAGCGAGTACATGATGAGCAGGGTGAGCGGTATGCTCTTGAGGTGGAACACGATGATGAAGAAGATGAGCAGCACGGCAATCTCGAGACCTAAGTAGAGCTGCGGCCGGTAGGTGGCCTCCATCTCGGCCTGTCCGCCTTTCTGCATGGTGACGCCCTCGGGCAACCGCAGTGTCTGCAGGTCGTTGTAGATGTCCTTGGTCAGTTTGCCCACCATGGCGTTTCGGCCCACAATGCCAAACACCGATGCCGTTCGCTGTCCGCCGGTGCGGTTGATGGAGCCGTCGCCCCACCCTGGCTCTACGTCAGCAACCTGCGACAGCTGGGCCGACGTGACGGTGGGCAGCAGTCCGGTGACGCGGATATTCTTGAAGCCCTCGATGGTCTGATTATTGTCGTAGGCATCCTTGATGACCACATTCACCTCGTGGCCGCCCTCCCAGATGGACGTCACGGGAATGCCTCCACCGTAGCGCAGGGCGAAGTTGAGCGAGAGCAGCGTCTTGCTCAGTCCGAAGTGGTTGGCTTCGGCGGGGTTCATGATGACCTCGAGCGTACTGTTGGTGGTGCCGAAGCTGGTGGTCAGCACGCCGATGTCCCTGTTGCGGGCCAGCCGGTAGCGAATGCTGTCGACGGCCACGTGCAGACTGTCGAGATTGTCGCCCTCCACCTTCACCTCTATCGGGTAGGCACGGTCCGAATACTCTATCTGCCTGAACATAACCTGAGCGTCGGCAAAGTAGTAGGCGTACTTCTCGGCATAGTCGTTCAGCATGCCCTGCGTCTCGTTGTCGCTATGGGTGTTGACGATGAACTGTGCGAAGTTGCTGCCTCCGAGACTCGGTATGAACGTGGCGTGGAACCGGGGGGCACCGCTGCCGTAGAAGGCTGTCAGGTTGACCACCCTCGGGTCTTTTCTCAGAATGGCGGCCATGCTGTCGGCCACGGCCGCCGTGTGGTGCAGGTCGCTGCCGCTGGGCAGCATGACGTCGACGACAAACTGGTTGCGCTCGGCCCGTGGCATCAGCCGCTGGGGTATCAGCGTCATGAGCATGCCGCCCACGACGATGCTGGCCAGTCCGGCGGCCATGGTCGTCTTCTTATGACTGAAGCAGGCTTCTATCAGTCGGTTGTAGCCGCTCTGCAGTCTGTCGAGCATCGAGCTGCCCTCCTTCCTTTCCGCCTTCTCCTGGTGCAGTCCGTGCTTTATGAAGCGGTATTGCAGGATAGGCACCACGAAGATGGCCACGAGTAGCGACACCGTCAGCACGATGGAGATGGAATAGGGAAACCACTGCAGGAAGTCGTGTATCACCAGGTCGGTGGTGAATATCAGCGGGAAGAAGGTGATGCTGATGACGAGTGTGGCGGTGATGATGCTCTTGACGAACTCGCGCGACGACCCGATGGCGGCCTTCCAGCGGCTCATGCCTGAGTCGAGCTTGTCTAAATAGCAGTCCACCACCACCACGCTGTCGTCCACTATCATGCCTAACGACACGATGAGCGCCGCCAGTGTGACGCTGTTAATCTCAAGTCCCAACAGCAGGAAGAGTGCCAGCGAGGCGAAGATGGTGATGGGTATGGTAGCCACCGCCACGCCAGCCACCCGAAGGGGCAGCATCAGCATCACCACGATGACCACCGAGACGACGGCGATGAGCATCTCCCACATGAAGTCCTCGATGGAGTGGCCCACCACCTGGCTCTGGTCGCTGATGATATTGATGTGTACATCGTCGGGCAGTGTCTTCTGGTAGTCGCTGATAATCTGTTTTACCTGTCTGCCGAACTCGATGATGTTCTTGCCACGCGTCATTTGCAGCGACAGCAGTATGCACTTCTGCCCGTTGTTCCTGATGTACTGGCGGGGGTCGGGGTACTCACGCTCTATGGTGGCAATGTCGCCCAGCCTGACGACGCCTCCCGACGGGTCGGAGCTGACGATGGTCTCAGCCAGGTCGTTCTCCGAGTTGAGCGACGACTGTATGTGGATGGCACGGCTCAGCTGGCCGTCGTCCAGACTGCCCGTATAGAACGTGCCGTTGATGCCCGACAGCTTTTGCATAATCATGGCGGTGTTCAGACCGTACAGCGACAGCCGGTCGCGGTCAAGCCGTACAGACAACTGCTCCTTCTGTCCGCCCATCGTGACGATGTTGGCCAGCCCCTCCACCGTACGCAGCTTGTCGCTCAGACGGCCGGTGTAGTCGCCCATCTCGCGGTAGCTCTTCCCCTCGCTCTCTAATGTCACAAGCATCGACGACGACTCGCCGAACTCGTCGTTCACCACCAGGTCGACCACGCCCTGCGGCAGCTTCGCCTTCAGCAGCGCCAGACGCTCCTTCATCTTGCTCCAGAACACGTTCTGGTCCGTCACCGAGCGGTCCAAGTAGATCATAGCCACGCAGGCACTGTTCACGCAGACGGTCCTCGTGCGCTGCTTGTTCACCTCCTTGAACGTCCACAGAAACTCCTCCATAGGCCGGGCAAGCTGCTGTTCGACCTCCAGCCCCGACGCACCGGGGAAGACGCCAACCAACAGGCCCACGGGCACGTTAAACTGCGGAAACTCGTTCTTAGGTATCTTCACCAGCGAGAGCACGCCCGCCAACATCATCACCACCACCAGCAGCAGCGTGATGCTCTTGTGGCGCATGGCAGCAGCCACCATGTCTGTTCGCTCTTTCTTATTCATCTCTCAACTCCTCAACTCCTTCACTCCTCAACTCCTCAACTCCTCATCTCCTCATCTCCTCATCTCCTCATCTCCTCAACTCCTCAACTCTCCCTCACCTTCATCCCCTCACACACTTTATTCTGCCCCTCGGTGATGACCAGGTCGCCCGTCGTCAGTCCCGACTCAACGACCACACCTTCGTTCAGGATGTCGCCCGTCGTCACGCTCTGCCGGTGGGCAGCGCCGTCCTTTACCGTCCAGACATACCGGTCTCTGCCGTCAATCTGCACCGACTGCTGGGGCACCACTATCACGTAGCCTCCATCAGCCTGCTGCAGCCTCACCTTGCACACCATGCCCGGCAGCAGCCGGCGGCAGCCGTTGGCCACAAGGGCCTTCACGCCATAGGAATGGCTGACGGCACTCGCCGCCACAGCGCGGTTCACTACCCGCCCCGTAAAGACGCTGTCGCCCAGGGCGCTCACGGTGAACGTCACCGTCTGACCCACCTCCACACGGCCTATCTCTTTCTCAGGCACGTCGAAGTCAACCTTCACACGGTCAATCTTCACCAGTCTGAAGCCCGTCACGCCCGGCACCACCGAGGCTCCCACATGAACGGTGCTCGACGCCACAAAGCCGTTGAACGGAGCCCTCAGCACAATCTCGCCAACGCTCTTGCGAGAGATGGCCTCGGCCGCACGGGCCTTAGCCAGCGCCGTCTCCATCTCAACCATCTTTATCTCGGGCAGCGTCCCCTTGTCGTAGAGGTTCTTCAGCCGCCGGTAGGCATCCTCGGCCTGATTCAGCGTGGCGGCACTGATTTCGTGAGCGCTGCGCACGTTCTGGCCGTCAACCTCGGCCATCGCCTGACCCTTCTTCACAAACTGGCCTTCCTCGACCATTACTCTCACCACGTTGCCGATGACGCCGAACGACACGTTGGCGCCATCTTCCTCAACGATCTTTCCCATATAGCTTTTGCCCACGACGTGCGAGCCTGCCTCTACCCTGACTGTCTTCACGTTGACCACGGTCTCGCGCGCCGTCTGTTGTTTCTGCGAACACGATGTCGCCAACACGGCAGCCATCAGGGCCAGTACCATTGTTTTTCTCATCATTATCATTCTCATCAGTTTTTTTCCGTGCAAATTTATACATAATTTCTGAGACAGCAACTAATTAGCAACAAAAAAAGGCAAAATCTTTCTTTTTTCCAATTATTTATCCCAAATCGGTCAATAGAACAATTTGAAAGCAAATTGGAATATATGCTAACACAGTTTCTAATGGCCGCCATTAGAAAGTTGCCTCTGCAACTATAATTGAATCAATAAGTTGCAAAACAGACCACGGCTTTTTAGGGGGTGCTTTTTAAGGGTAAAAAAAGTCGTGGGTCAATAACACAATGACACAAATTGGCATGTTTTACTGACATTTTGTAGCTGTGTAATTCTAACGACCGATTTGGGTTTATCGTAACTTTGCACCGTGAACTCCAGTCCTCGCCAAAACGAGGGAAAAACCAAACAGAATAATTAACTAAAATCACCCAATAGAAAAACTATTAACGATGAAAAGGAAACGATTTCTCCTCACTATGCTGTTTTCAGCCATAGGAGCTTTTCTTGGAGGCAGTAACCTCTGGGCACAATGGACGTCGAAGACGAACCTGATTTCAGACCCGTCGTTCGAGTCGTTCGAGAACCCGAATGCGTCGAATGATTTGAGCTCAAGTCCCAATTTTCAGTATACAACTGAAGCGAGCATTGGCTCATGGAGAATAACTGCGTCTGAGCTGAGTCCAAATCAAGGACAATATGCCCAATATGGAGTGGCGAACTCTTCAACCAAAATACTTGGTATCGGAGATAGAAAAGATCCAGAAAGTACTACTGATTTTACGACAACATTTAATTCTGCGAGCGACAGTGGCTCAAAATATTTCTATACGCGCAACAACTGGAATCCAAATGCTACGTTTACACTGAGCCAAACTGTAACAGGCGATTTGCCAGCTGGCACTTACAGGCTAACATGTAAGGCTGCCACGTCAGCATCATCAGCCAGCCAGTTTTACTTGACCCTTGCTGAAGAAAACGGAACGGGAGTATCCTCGCACTACGACACAGCAGCCCCAGAATGGACGGGATGGAGTGTTATTCTTAAAAAGGCTGAAGCCAATACAAGTCTTACTATCTCTGCAACAATGATTCCTGGTGGCAGTGACAGTGGACAAAACTATTGTATGCTCCTCGACGACTTCCAGCTGGAGTATCTTGAGGAGGGTTGGAACGCATTGACAGCTCTGCCGAGCGACTTGAACGACTACTTTTATACTATTGAGGACGACGGCCTGACGTTGACATTGGGCGATGGCAACAATCAGGGTAACGGCTACAAGACACTTTGGTACAGAGCCAATGTTAGCTCAGAAACTAATCGGGACGCCTTGATGACGATGGTGGCCGACGGCAATTACCACGTGATGACATGCGCCAATTACCCTGACTACATGCTTCAGGCTGAAGGTAGCAATCGGCCCGAGTTATATCGAACCAATGACAATGGTGCTGGCACCCTTTCCTGGGGCGACATGTCCTTCAACTACGCTGACGGAAGTTGGACAGTTCAAAATGGTAAATATGACAATGACAATTATTGGGGGGCTTGGGAAAACAGAGCAGGCAATCCTGTTGATGGCGATGAGATAGCAGCCAATAAAAACACTACCGACCGAAGCACCTACGACATTTATGCCATCAAGCGCGGAAAATACCTGCAAAACGTACTTTCAAGCGGCGACTACGAAAATGAGGACATCAGCTACGTTATTACTAACCCGCAAGCTGAACGTCGAAGTACAATCGGATGGACAATAGTAGGCGACTTCGATGTGCGTTATAACAATAATTTTACCAATAAGACCAATACATATTTCTTTGAGAAATGGCAGGCAAGTGGAAATCAGCTCTCTGACCGCTCAATGTACCAAACCCTTACAGAAATGAAGGAGGGATACTACAAAATTTCAGTAACTACAAATGCTGACATGCCTGGTGCCTACCTGTTCGCCAACGATGTGAAGGTGGACATGAATGAGAATAAAAATAATGATGGTGTTGTCAGTGTGAATGTTTATGTAGAAGATGGTGGTTCACTACAATTCGGAGTAAAGCTTATCGACTGTCAGGACAACTGGGTTGCCTTCGACAACTTCAAAATGTATTATAGCAATAAGGAAATAGACGATGGCATTTATTACCTGTATAACATGTACAGTGGCGATGACCAAAACCGGTTCCTGGCTCGAGGCGGCAAGCTGGGCAGTTCTCTGTCTGAAAATGGGAGACTGGGGTTACAAGCTGTAGTAGATAAATACGGTATCCCCGTACGCATCACTAATACAGGTAACAACATGGTTACTATACAATTTGCCGATAGGAATGATGAGTATCTAGGCAATACATGGTGGCTTTATACCGATGCAGGCAGCAATGCTGACCATGAAAAGAACACCTTCAAAATTATAAAATCTACTGTTGACGGCATTGAGGGTTATCATTTTGCCACTTATAGAGCATCTGGCAACAGCTTGGGTGAGCAACAATATATGTATGTATGGCTGAATGACAGCGAAAGTGCCGATTATTACCGCGTAGCCGGAAACTCTGCCAACGAAGGTAATATAGATGGAGACCTTTCTCGCACAGTTTGGAAACTGCTATCTGTCAGTGAGCGCAACGAGATTATAAATCGATATTCTACGGATAACATGGTTGGCATGATGAACGATGCCAGAAGCAGCACTACCTGCCCATACGAAACATTACCACCAGTTGATTACCCTGATAATGAAATCGCATACTGGATCGATGTCAATATGGAAGCAGGTAGTACACAAACCATTAACGACGGGTGGAATTTCACCAAAACTTCTGGAAATGACAATGACCACGCTGTCAGGGATGGTGTCAGACAAATGTGGAACATGACCGGCATATGGACCCAGACAATCGAAGGTGTTCCTGAAGGAATCTACAAACTGGCCCTCAAGGGATTGAATCGCCACGGTGGATATAATAATGACATAAATACTGCCAATTACGGCAATATCGGTAGTTCATACATGATAGCCAATGGCCTGCAAATACACTTTGCTGCATGGAACGAACAATACAGTAATACTAATAATCCAAACAGTACAGCAGAAGCACATACAAAGTTCGAAGCGGGTAACTATATGAACGAGGTATTTGTTTATGTTGGTAACGACAAAAAATTGAACTTGGAAATAGTCAAACCTGGATATGTCATCGATGACTGGCTGGTAATCGATCAATCTATAAGTTTGACATACTACACCCCCACCTCGAAGGCTATTGCGCACCCGGAAGGCGAATACTACCTCCGCAACAAGGCGACAGGCCAGTACATCACCTTCGACGGCTACTGGGGAACGTACTACAGCATGAGCGACGTAGGTAAGCGGTTGACCTTGGAGGCAAGCAACGATGGCACAACGCTCATGCACACCACCTACCTCTCGAACACTGATGACATGACATCCAGCCACGACACCGAGAATTACTTCTACAGCTATCCCGGAAATATTGAGCACGCCTTCAGCAACGGCAACAGTACCGAGGGCGGCGAGAAGTGGGTGTTCTACGAGACTTCGCCTAACTCTGGCGTCTACAACATCATGAACTACATGACGGGCTACTACCTGTCTGGCAGCAATGGTTATGATTCCAACAATCGTGGCTGGGGCGGACTGATGAAAGCGACGGACAACGACGCTGACACTAAATGGGAACTTGTAACCAAGAAGCAACTGACAACAGCTCTAAACGCCAGCGGTGCCACCTACCCGCAAGACGCCAGCTTCCTGATTGACGAGCCCGACTTCATTATCGGCTACAACAATGTGTACAAGGAGTTCTACAGCTGGAAGGTGATGGGCAACGACCAATATAAATACTCCAACTGGACCGACAAGAACATCATTTCATTCTATTCACAGAACAATGGCGTTAGCACAGGTAATGTTGCATACGCCTTCAGCGTTGCCTCTGACTATCCAGACATTCTGCAGACCATCGAGAACATTCCCAACGGCTTATATGTCGTGGAGTGTCAGGCCATATTCCGCGACGGTACAGAAGGACCGCAAAGTACAGATCCAAGCACCAGCGTTGGCTCGTCGAGCCGCAGGCATGACGACCGACTGGCCGACGGCACTTACGTGAACCGTGCCTTCCTTTATGCCAATGATGACATGAAGCCCAGCGAAGAAGCCAATCAGGATGCGAGGGTTATGCGTGACCGCTACTGGATTTACGACAATGCCCAAATGGTGCCAGTACATGCCGCCCCCGCCGGTCTGTTCGAGATTAATAATAGGAATAGCCATTTAAAACCAAAACTGCTTGACGAGTTTAGGGATGGTCACTACACCGTTCAACTTCCCGTCTACGTCAGCACAGGTAAGCTAACCATCGGCGTGCTCCAACAAATCGGTATTAACGAAAATCTGTTGGCCTTCGACCGCTTCCGTCTGAAGTACTATGGCGACAACATCAGTGCAGCAAAAGATATTGCAAAGGGTAATCTCACGCGCCTGCAAAACTACTATAAGTCTACCGTGGAAGGAGGATCAGGGTATCAAAGTAATGCAATTACCACACCAGAGATAAACAAACTCAATACTGCTATCAATAACATTGATGAAAATAATGCCTATTCATCAAAGGATGATGTTATCCAATATAATACGGTAGCTCGTGAATACGGCGAGACCGTCATTAACTGGTACATATTCAACGTGCTGAAGACCGACTACGACCGCGGCGACTATAGAACTGTTGCCAATGGACAAGAAAGGGTAAGAAGCTCCGTCAACAATACACTTATCCGCTACCCTTACGTGGACGAAGCAAGCAAGAAAGAAGTGGTGAAATACTTCGGAGCCGGAACTGATACTAACAACGGTGTAAGCTATTATGAAACCAACATAACCTACCAAGCTGACACACAGATAGACGGACTGACCGACGCGGATGCCACGCTCGAAAACCTCAAGGCAGCCATCTCAGCCCTGAGAACCTATGTGGAATCTAACGCTGAGGTGCGATATTTAGAGGACGAACAGGTAAGGGGCGGATTCCTCGCAGACACTGAGGAAGCCAGACGAATCTCTCGAGAAGCCCGAATGGCTCTGCGCTCGGGCCGCAAGGAGAACATTGTGACGGAGGAGGGCGTGCGCCGCCGTTCCTACGAAATCAACCCCGTGATGTTTACTAACGATGGTGCATCGGTCACGGCTCCTGAAATCAACATGATTATGACCAACGCCCGCTGTTGGGCACCACGCGACGCCTACCACCACCGCTACTTTGACTACACGAACTACTATGGACAAGGACCTCACACTAACGAAATTCAGATTGAAGGTCTGATAACTGGAAAATACTTGGTGACAATCTCTGAGAGTCACAACAATGAACTTAAGAGCGTGAAGTTCAACGCATGGGTTGGCGACAACCATATTGTGGAAGACGAGCAGCTGTTCCATCAGGACGAGTCGGTATGGCAGATTTACACTCACAGTTGGCAGGACGTTTCCTGCGTGATCGACATCACCCATCAATTTGAGCCTGTTAAGCTACAGTTCAAGGGTGGCGGTAGCGATGTTGGGGCAGAATATAATGCCACAATGAACATTACCAACCTGCGCATCTACCGCATGGAAGACTTACAGACCTTGTTCCTTGATGAGGATGCCACCATCCTGGCTAAGAACGGTATGACTCTGACTCTTGAAGACAATGGGGTGGCTTATCAGGGCTATCACAACGTGAAGACGTTGCTTAGGCGGACAATGGCTAAAGACCAGTGGAACACGCTCGTATTGCCTGTCAACCTCACCAAGCAACAGGTGATAGCTGCCTTTGGCGAGGGCACTATCCTGGCCACAATGGACGGCTTTGCTAATGACTATGGAGAAGAAGTAACCAACCCAGATATCTGCATCCACTTCACGACTAACGACCTGTCAGGACTCAGCGATGTTGACCAGGCCATTCAGGAAGGCAAAGTCTACCTCATCAAACCCACCGCCGACCCTGCCGTGAGCAGAGATGAAGAAGTGTATTTCAAGAACAAATACGAGCATAGGAATTCTTATGAACCAGTCGATGGCCCCATCTACTACTTGGACTACGTGGACTATCATGTGACGGAAGGCGAGGCAAATCCTGCCGAAGGCCAAGGAACGAAAGTGGCACATACAGCACCATCAACGGCTCAAAATCCTGAAATACTTGCACATGGCCAAAAAGAGGATAAGCTGAGCCTCCAAATGAGAGGCACCTATGGAAAAACAGCAGTTCCCGTGAATGCAACTGAGAATGGTGGAACCAATTACATCTACGCCTTCCAGCAGCAGAGTGACGACAATGTCTATCTGGTAGAGCTTGACCCAAAGTATGGCGAAAGCCGCCAATTTAAGGGTTATCGCGGCTGGGCAGTAGCCAACTATAATGAGAGCGCCCCTGTCCGCCAGTCATACCTCGTACTTCTCGACGAGGGCGACGACCAGCTGACCGTCATTCGCGGCATCGACAGTGAGGAGGGCTACTCTGAGGTGAAGATTCCGCGTCAGGGCATCTACGACCTGCAGGGCCGCCGCATCGACCGCAAGGAATTCTACTCTGGTTCATATCCGCAAGGTGTCTATATCGTTGACGGCAAGAAGGTCGTCAGGAAATGATTATTAACTCAAGAAATGGAACTACTATGGACAAGAAAGCATACATCAAGCCTACAGCAAAGACCATCATCCTGACAGCAATAGTCACCGCAGGCCCCGTCGTGTCGCAACAATATGACCAAAAAGCGCACATGCCCTTAGGAATTGACGACGGCAGCGACAATTTCATGTCGAGAGAGAATAAGTGGTACGATGAAGACGAAGACGATTAATAAAAAGGCGTTTGGCGTCTTCAACTCCAAGCCTCCTCCTCGGCGGCCTTCGGCATCGGCATGTCCTCTTCCTCTGGTTTAGGATAGTGAATGGACTTGGCCCCATGATCCTGCAGCCAGATATGATTCAGCGTGAAGGCCAGCGACTCCAGCGTCAGCTCCCTGACCTTGGGCTTCAGTTCGCACTCCCACACCGTGATGCAGTGCCAGCCCATCTCAGCGAGCCGGCGCTGTTCCTCTTTGTCGCGCGACTTGTTTCTCCGTATCTTCGCCACCCAGAACTCCCTGTTCGTTGCCGGTATCTTGCAGCACGCCGAATTCTCAATAGCAGATTGTGAATCGCTAAATCGCAAATCAACATGGTGCCCATGCCAGAAGCAGCCGTTCACGAAGATACACGTCCTGTACTTCCTCAGCACGAGGTCGGGATGTCCAGGCAGCCGCTTATGGTTCAGCCTGTACCTGAATCCCCTAATCCACAGCCCACGCCGCACAATCATTTCGGGCTTCGTGTCCTTCGACCTGATAGCCGCCATATTCTTATGCCGCTGCTCTGTGGTTAGCTTGTCCATATTGATACTATCCTTCGTTTAGCCCGCAAATTTACTCATTTCCCCCGAGAGTCAGCCGTTTTGACGCAGATTTTACACATTATTTAAGAGTTCACTTAAATCATAAAGTATCATAATATTTGGAGGGATTGTTGCGATAGTAGCGCGACATTTGCTATCTTTGCATAAAAATTTACGCGATATGAAGAAGATTTTTGCTTGTCTGATGGCTACACTGGGTCTGACAACAGCCTGTGGCCAGCCGAATTTTAAAGATGCCGACGTGAAGGATTTCGCCGAACTGACCAAGGAGCCCGACGTCGTGCTGCTCGACGTCCGCACGGCAGCGGAGTTTGCCGAGGGGCACATCGAGGGAGCCCTCAACATTGACCAGAGCCAGAGCGACTTCGTCGGCCAAGTGCAAACAGCCGTTCCCGCCGGCAAGAAGATAGCCGTCTACTGCCGCAGCGGGCGGCGCTCGGCCAATGCTGCCGGGCGGCTCGCTGACAAGGGCTACGAGTGCATCAACCTGAAGGGGGGCATCGTGGCCTGGAAGGAGGCCGGACAGCCTGTGACGACTGCCAACTACGAGATTGACGTCTTCAAGACCCGCAGCGGCAAGACGGTCAGGATGCACGCCCTCGTTCACGCCAGTATCCGCATAGAGTATGACGGCAAGGAGATAGAAATCGACCCCGTGACGAAGCTGGGCAACAAGGTCATCGACTACACGCAAATGCCGAAGGCCGACTACCTGCTGGTGACCCACGAGCACGGCGACCACTACAGCCCCGAGGCCATCAAGACGCTGACCGGCGCGACGACGCGACTGATCACCAACAAGCGCTGTGCCGACATGTACGGCAGCGGCGAGGTGATGGCCAACGGCGACATGCTGCAGATAGCCGCCGACATCACGGTAGAGGCCGTACCTGCCTACAACACGACCGAGGGGCGGCAGCAGTTTCACCCCAAGGGCCGCGACAACGGCTATATCCTGACGCTCGACGGGCTGCGCATCTACATTGCCGGCGACACGGAGGACATTCCCGAGATAGCCGCAGTGGGCAACATCGACATTGCCTTCATGCCCTGCAACCAGCCCTACACGATGACCACCGAGCAGCTGGTACGAGCCGCCAGGACGGTCAAGCCCAAGGTGCTGTTCCCCTATCACTACGGCCAGACCGACGTGAGCGGCGTGCCGCAGACGCTGCAGGCCGACGGCATCGACGTCAGGATAAGACACTACGAATAGAACGGTGCGCGTGCACAAATCCGGCCATTTGCTTGCACGTTTGGAATTTATTGCGTAACTTTGCAACCGCGAAACAACAAATCGTTATGGCAAAGAAAGAAAATACCAGGATAAAGGATATTGCGCTGCGTGCAGGCGTGAGCGTCGGCACCGTCGACCGCGTGCTGCACAACCGTCCCAACGTGTCGAAGAAGTCGCTCGACAAGGTGAACAAGGCGCTCGAGGAGATGGACTATCAGCCCAACATGTATGCCTCGGCGCTGGCCTACAACAAGACCTACACGTTCTACTGCCTGCTGCCCAAGCACGAGTCGGAGGCCTACTGGGAGGAAATCGAGGAGGGCTGCCTGGCCGCCTGCGAGCACCGGCGCGACTTCGGCATCTCGGTGGAGTTCAGCTACTACAACCGCTTCGACCTGAAGACGTTTGAGAAGGCGACGGCCGACTGCCTGAAGCAGCAGCCCGACGGCATCATCGTGGTGCCAGCCTCGCTCGAACTGACGCGCAAGTTCACCGACCGGCTCCACGAGCAGCAGACGCCGTTCATACTGCTCGACTCCTACATGCCCGACCTGCGTCCGCTGTCGTTCTACGGTCAGGACTCGTTCCAGAGCGGCTACTTCGCCGCCCGCATGCTGATGCTCATAGCCTGGAAGGAGAAAGAGATTATGCTGATGAAGCAAATGCGCGACGGCAACGTAGCGTCGAAGCAGCAGGAGAACCGCGAGACGGGCTTCCGCCACTACATGCGCGACCACTTCCCCGACATCAAGATAACCGAGGTGAACCTGCCGCTCGACGAGGCGCCCGAGAACTACGACAAGATTCTGGACGACTTCTTCCGCGAGCATCCCCAGGTACACCATTGCATCACGTTCAACTCGAAGGCGCACCTCGTGGGCGAATACCTGCTGCATGCCAACCGCCGCGACATTCAGATCATGGGCTACGACATGGTGCCCAAGAACGAGGTCTGCGTGCGCGAGGGCAGCATCTCGTTCCTCATTGCCCAGCACGCCTACCGCCAGGGCTACTCGTGCATCGACTCGCTCTTTGAGGCCATCGTGCTGAAGAAGAAGGTGAACCCCGTGAACTACATGCCCATCGAAATCCTGACGAAGGAGAACGTCGACTTCTACCGAAGAACATTCAAAGGATGAGCCGACGGGCTCTATTTACGATTTAGCGATTTTCGATTTACGATTGGTTACTCAGTCGCAAAGAGACAAATCGGAAATCGGAAAACACATAAATCGAAAATCGAAAATCAAGAAAATCGATAATAATAAAGGCAAACTATGGAACTTAAAACTTATCTGAAAATCAATCCGGCTGACTCGGTGGTGGTCTGCCTGCAGCCGAAGAAGAAGGGTGACATCATTGAGGCCGGCGACGAGCGCGCCGTGCTTAATCAGGACGTGCCCGCAGGCCACAAAGTGCTACTGCGCGACGTCAAGGCTGGCGACGACATTATCAAGTACGGCTACCCCATAGGCCACGCTCGGCGCGACCTGAAGGCGGGCGACTGGGTGAACGAGGACAACCTGCAGACCAACCTCAGCGGCACGCTGGAGTACACATACCACCCTGTAGGCAAGGAGCTTAGCATCCCCGTCGAGAACCGTTGCTTTAAGGGCTACCGCCGCAAGAACGGCGACGTAGGCGTGCGCAACGAGATATGGATTGTGCCCACCGTGGGCTGCGTCAACGGCATTGCCGAGCGGCTGGCCCGCCAGCTGCGCCAGGAGACGGGCTGCGAGGGCATCGACAGCGTCTACGCCTGGCACCACAACTACGGCTGCTCACAGCTGTCGGAGGACCACGAGAACACGCGGAAGGTGCTGCGCGACATTTGCCTGCACCCCAATGCCGGCGCCGTGCTGGTGCTGAGCCTGGGCTGCGAGAACAACCAGCCTGAGGACTTCATGAAGATGCTGGGCGACTACGACCGCGACCGCATCCGGCTGCTCGTCACCCAGCGCGTTGAGGGCGACGAGGTGGAGGCCGGCATGCAAGTGCTGCGCGAGCTCTACGACATAGCCCGCCAGGACCGCCGCGAGGAGGTGCCCGTGTCGGAGCTGCGCGTCGGACTGAAGTGCGGCGGCTCTGACGGCTTCAGCGGCATCACGGCCAACCCGCTGGTGGGCGAGTTCAGCGACTGGCTCGTGGCCCAGGGCGGCACGAGCGTGCTGACCGAGGTGCCCGAGATGTTCGGCGCCGAGACCATCCTGATGAACCGCTGCCGCACGCCCGAGCTGTTCGAGCAGACGGTGTCGATGGTCAACAACTTCAAGAACTACTTCCTCTCGCACGGCGAGCCCGTAGGCGAGAACCCCAGCCCGGGCAACAAGGCTGGCGGTATCTCCACCCTCGAGGACAAGGCGCTGGGCTGCACGCAGAAGTGCGGCAAGGCTCCCGTGAGCGGCGTCATGGAGTATGGCGACCGGCTGACGGCGAAAGGTCTGAACCTACTGTCGGCTCCCGGCAACGACCTTGTGGCCTCGACGGCGCTGGCCTCGTGCGGCTGCCACATCGTGCTCTTCACGACGGGTCGCGGCACGCCCTTCGGCACCTTCGTCCCGACCATGAAGATAGCCACCAACCCCACGCTGGCCAAGAACAAGCCGGGCTGGGTCGACTTCTCGGCCGGCCAGCTCGTCGAGGGCCGCACCATGCAGGAGCTGCTGCCCGAGTTCATCGACAAGGTGCTCAGCGTGGCCAGCGGCGAGAAAGCCCGCAACGAGGAGAACGACTACCGCGAAATCAGCATCTTCAAGAACGGCGTCACGCTGTAAATCGAAAATCGAAAATCGTAAATCGTCAATGAGACATGGCTTGACCGCGCTGTCACCGCTCATGGTGTTTATAGGCCTCTACCTGGTCACCAGCATCGTTGCAGGCGACTTCTACAAGGTGCCCATCACCGTAGCGTTCATGGCAGCTTCGGTCTATGCCGTCATCGTCAGCGGAGGCCGGCCGCTCAGGCATCGCATCGACACCTTCTCGAAGGGAGCCTCCACGCCCCAGATGATGCTCATGATCTGGATTTTCGTGCTCGCCGGAGCCTTTGCCAACTCGGCCAAGGCCATGGGAGCCATCGACGCGACGGTCGACCTGACGCTCGCCCTGCTGCCGCCCCAAATGCTCATGGCGGGGCTCTTCCTGGCCGCCTGCTTCATATCGCTCAGCATAGGCACGTCGGTGGGCACCATCGTCGCCCTGACGCCCATAGCGGCAGGCGTGGCCGACCAGACGGGAGCCTCGGTCCCCATGCTCACGGCCGTCGTCGTCGGCGGCTCGTTCTTCGGCGACAACCTCTCGTTCATCAGCGACACCACCATTGCCGCCACCCAGACGCAGGGCTGCAAGCTGTCCGACAAGTTCCGCGTCAACTTCTTAATCGTCATGCCCGCTGCCCTCGCCATACTCGTGGTCTACGTCATCATGGGCATGGAGATGGAGTCGGCGCCCGCCATCAGCGACATACGGCTGCTGAAGGTGCTGCCCTACCTCGTCGTGCTCGTCTGCGCCGTATTCGGCATGAACGTCATGGCCGTGCTCACCCTGGGGCTCGTCCTGACCGGCATCATCGGCATCGCCGACGGCAGCTACGACCTCTACGACTGGTTCGGCGCCATGGGCGACGGCATACTCGGCATGGGCGAGCTCATCATCATCACGATGATGGCGGGCGGACTGCTCGAGATTATCCGCCAGCAGGGCGGCATCGACTTCATCATCAGCCGGCTCACACGCCGCGTCAGCAGCAAGCGGGGCGCCGAGCTCTCGATAGCCGCACTGGTGTCGATGGTCAACGTCTGCACGGCCAACAACACGGTGGCCATACTGACCGTAGGCGGCATTGCCAAGCACATAGGCGACAAGTTCGGGCTCGACAACCGCAAGTGCGCCTCGCTGCTCGACACGTTCTCGTGCTTCGCCCAGGGTCTCATCCCCTACGGCGCTCAAATGCTCATGGCTGCCGGACTGGCCGAGCTCAACCCCATCGCCATACTGCCCTACCTCTACTATCCGTTCGCCCTCGGCGCCGTCGCCCTGCTGGCCATCGTCCTACGTTATCCCCGCCGATACTCATGAACATCATCGAACGCAACTTCTACCGCCTGCTGCGGGCCGGAGCCTTCGGCACCGACGAGCAGATTGAGCCACTCTCAGCCTGGAAGTGGAACCGGCTCTACCAAATGTCGGAGATGCACGACGTGGCACCCCTGCTCTATCAGGGCATCGAGCGCTGCCGCGACCAGTTCTTCCTGCAGATTCCCGACGAGCTGATGCAGCAGTGGAGCCAGGCCAGCTGTCACGGCACCGACGACCAGAACGAGATGCTGGCTCCCGACCACCTGACCAACCCCCTGCTCGACCACAAGCTGCAGGACATTCTCGACCAGGAAGACTCGAACACCGAGACGCGCACCGCACTGCTCCACCTCTTAGGCACCAGCCGCTTCATCATGAACGCCGGCATACCTGTGAAGCGCATCGCCGAACTGGGCATCTTCATACGCGAGTCGGCCAACCGCATTGACTACGACAAGCTGCACGCCTGGATAGAGAGCCTCCGGCTGGCGAGCATGACCCAGCTGACGGCCGTCATGATGGTCAGGCTGCTCGGCTTCGATCCCGACGAGCTGCCCTTCATGCAGCAGACCACCGACGAGCAGATGGAGCGCCAGATACGCGACATGTTCCGCCAGAAGAACTCGCACGCCGAGGAGTGGTACTTCTCGCAGGGCAAGGACATCTTCGTCCACACCTCCAACTCATCGGCCATGATGTGGAGTGTGCGCCGCTCGGCCAAGTTCTTCAGCTACTACCCCGCCGAAACGCTCACCAACTTCGTCTCGTCGTTCGCCCACTCCCTGTCGCACATCGAGGAATAGCCTGCAAAATATATAGTGCGTTTTCTCTCGCGCGCCGCCGGTTCCGGTTAGCTAATTGGCCATTTTAGCTGTTTCAACTGCGGGGGTCAGACGTCTTAACTGCCACAGTCGGCCGTCGCCCGGCGACTTCCTGTATACAGATGCAAAGGTACAAAAAAAATTATTACTGTCCGCTAAACACGAATCCCCATTCTGAACTTGCTTTATAGCCAGCAAATCCAGAAAATCATCCTCTTTCCAAGCCCCCTGTTACGCTATTCGGTGGCAGGGGGACTGCTTA
>JAFPVW010000066.1 GCA_017395215.1 Prevotella sp.
CACCTGTCCGAGAATGGGATGGTCGAGGTTCAACGGATTGGTGAAAACCTCCTTATTTTGTTTACTGAATAATGCCATAACTTACTCCTCCTCTTCTTTTGGTTTAACATTCTTCAGACCGTCCTTTAGCATAGCATCTACACCATTCGAAGTCAGAGTGGCACCCGTCACACAGTCGACCTGCGTTTGAGGATTATCCACCTTCTTCACGACGGAGAGGACAACATTGCCGTTCTCGTCCCAGATCTGCTTGCCAATGAACTTCTCCTGCCAAGCCTGCGAGTCCTTGATTTCAGCACCCAGACCGGCCGTCTCACTCTCATGGTTGAAGTAGGCGCCAAAGACCTTACCCTCGCCGTCGATGGCCAGATAGCCGCTAATGCCGCCCCAGAGGCCCATACCCTTCAATGAGGCTACCGTGATGTCCTTGCCATCAATCTGGCACTCATAGACTTTCTGTCCGTCCTGCTCTTTCTCCTCCTTCACCACTTCGGCATACTTTGCCTCAGCCTCGGCACCGTCGAGGTCGCGGATGTTGAGCGAGTAGAGAATCTGCTTCTTCACATCGAGGGCCACGTTAGCGTCCTGCATGGGCTTCAGCGCTTGATAGACGAAGGCCAGCAGGAAGGCCACGATGACCACGAGTATCGCACTATATATAATAATGTACGAATTGCTGTTAGTATTCAGTTTCATTTGGTACCTCCTCTCTTTAAACGTTTCGAGATATTGCGCTCCACGATGAAGTGGTCAATCGTGGGAGCAAACATATTACCAAAGAAGATGGCGAGCATCATGCCCTCAGGATAGCCGGCGTTCATCACGCGGATGATGATGGCCATCGCGCCGATGAGGAAACCGTAGATGTACTGGCCAGTAGTGGTGCGGCACGAGGTGACAGGGTCGGTAGCCATGAACACGGCACCGAAGGCGAAGCCGCCGAGGATGAAATGATGCCACCAGACGATCGACTGACCGGTCTGCTCGAAGATGCAGGCCATGACGGCACCGCCGACGAAGACGCTCAGTATGGTGCGCCACGAGGCGATGCCCGTCCAGAGCAGCAGGATGGCGCCGAGGGCGATGGCAATGACCGAGGTCTCACCGATAGAACCGGGGATGAAGCCGCAGATCATGTCGCAGATAGAGGCGTCGGGAGCAATACCCTGCCCTATCTGACCAAGCGGCGTAGCAGCGGTGAAGCCGTCGGGCAGCGTGTTGCCCAGTCCGAAGATGCTGTCCTGAGCCACCCACACCTGGTCGCCCGTCATCTTCGACGGATAGGCGAAGAACAGGAACATACGGGCGGCGATGGCGGGGTTGAAGATGTTCATACCCGTACCGCCGAAAATCTCCTTGCAGAAGATGACCGAGAAGGCGCAGGCCAGAGCCAGCATCCACAGCGGACAGCCGATGGGAACAATCAGCGGGATGAGGATACCCGAGACGAGGTAACCCTCCTGAATCTCCTCGCCCTTCCACTGTGCCCAGGCAAACTCAATGCCCAGACCGACGATGTAGCTGACGAGAATCTTTGGCAGCACGGCCAGGAATCCGTAGAAGAATATCTCGAAGAAGCCGGCATCAGCAAGCGTGCCTGCAGCGAGATAGTTCTGATAGCCGATATTGTACATACCGAACAGCATGGCGGGCATCAGGGCGATGACCACCATACTCATGATGCGCTTCGAGTCGATGGCGTCGTGAATGTTCACGCTGCCTGCCTTCGCCGTGTCATTGGGCACGTAGAGGAAGGTCTCGAAGCCGTCGAAAATCGAACGGAAGGCATGCAGCTTGCCACCCTCCTCGAAGTTCGGCTTTATCTTGTTGATGTAATTTCTTAATGCGCTCATAGTCCCTATGCGTTTTCTTTACGTAACAAATTAAGTCCTTCACGCACAATGCGTTGCAATTCCAGCTTCGAGCTGTCCACGAACTCGGCCAAAGCAAAGTCCTCAGGACTGACCTCGTAGATGCCAAGCGCCTCCTGGCGGTCGATGTCGCCTGAGATGATGGCCTTGATGAGATACTCGCCGTAGATGTCCATTGGCAGCACCTTGTCGTACTCACCGCTCATGATGATGTGACGCTCGCCGCCCTTGATGCGGGCATCTAGTGCGTAGTCTTTCTTTCCGCAGAGCCACGAGAAGTAGCTGCGGTTCACCGAGAACTGCTTCAGTCGGGGCAGGATCCAGCCCAGCATCTCGTCGGCATCGTTGCCCTCGGGGATGACCGTAATCTCTGAGGTGTGCGCTCCGAGGAAGCCGTCCTTTGTCGTGGGCTTGCCCGTCAGCACGTTGCCATTGATGATGCGGACGCTCTTGCTGGCGTCGTAGCTATTGCTCAAAAGTGTCGACAGCTCCTCGCCCACCAACATATCGACGTAGGCAGGGCTGCTCACCTCGCTACCACACAGGGCCACCGTGCGGCACAGGTTTACCTTACCAGTATTGAACAGGCGGCCGATGAAGAGCACCACCGTCGGGTCGCCGATGGTCCACACCACCTCGCCCTTGTTCACCGGGTCGATGTTGTTGACCTGCACGCCGACGTTACCGGCCGGACACTTGCCCTCGAAGATGTTCACCTCGACATCCTTCACGTTCGTCAGGGCCGAACCTGCACCCACGCCGAGGTAAGTCTTGGCAATCTTCGACAGGGCGGTGAGTCCTGTCTGGAAGTCCTGCTCCTGACCTTTCACCTCAAACTCGAAGTCGGCAGCCAGAGGCTTGTCCCTCAGGGCCGACACGAAAATTGCCTTAGGCTTCGTCTCAGGATTGGTTGAAACGGCATAAGGCAACTGATTGATATAGCCAAAGATACCAGCCTCCAAGAGGGCGTTAATAACCTGCTCGCCTGTCAGCTTACCGACATCCTTCCGGCCGAAGTCCACGAACTCCTGCTGGCTGTCGGCATCGACCTTGACGCAGAGTACTTTCCTGCGTTCGCCCCGCACCACCTCGCGGACGGTGCCGCTCACTGGCGAGGCAAACTTCACTTCGGGATACTGCTTGTTGACAAACAAGGCATCCCCGGCCTTGACCTTGTCACCCTCGCGAACGACCACCTTCGGAGTAACCCCTTCGAAGTCGTCGGGCACAAGTGCATACTTGCCGTTCGACTTCAACTGGATCTTCTTCTCCTCGGCACGTCCTTGAAGATGAATGTCCAAGCCTTTGCGTAACTTGATTACATTTGCCATTTATATAAATGTTTGAATTGAATAGCTAACGTTAAGCGACCGCAAAATTAGTAAAAATTATGGATATATCGAGCATTTGTCGGCGAAAAATAACGTTATCCCGACTTTTTCTCGCAATTTTGCAACATAATTAAAAGAATAAGCATCATTTGCCAACTCCAACTAACAACAAACGGCACCTTTTCAAGCGCTCAGCTACCCGGCGGGTAAAGCCCTTCTACCCGCCGGGTAAAGGCTCTCTACCCGCCGGGTAAAGACGCTCAACCCGGCGGGTAGCGCTTAAATAGATATAAAATCAGGCGGGATATTCTTATTTTTTGTTCAACCGTTATGATTGTTTGTGAGATTCTTTTTGAGTGTCGAGAATATTTCGTACCTTTGCAACGGAAAAAGTATGATGAAGACGGTTAGGAAACTGGTCAGCTGGTTGGTGTGGGGACTCCTTGCACTCGTTGCTTCGCTGATGGTTGCCCTGCGGCTACCCGCCGTTCAGGACTGGGCTGGCAGCAAGGTGGCCGACGTGCTGGGTGAGCAGCTGGGCACGGAGGTGAGCATCGGACGGGTGGACCTGGGGTTCTTGAACCGCCTGATTCTCGACGACGTGACCATACTCGACCAGCAGCGGCACCCGATGGTCAAGGTGGCGCGGCTGACGGCCAAGGTCGACCTGGCCCCGCTCGCCATTGGGCGTATCTCGGTCTCGTCGGCACAGCTGCTGGGAGCCCGTCTGCAGCTGTCGCGCCCTACTGCCGACGCTCCTGCCAACTTCCAGTTCGTGCTCGACTCGCTTGCTTCGAACGACACGACCAACCAGACGCCCCTCGACCTGCGCGTCAACTCATTTATCGTGCGTAACTCATCCGTCACCTACGACCAATGGGACGAGGCGTCGACCCCAGAACGGTTCAACCCCTATCATATCCATGTGGCCGGCATTAGCGGGCACATAAACCTCAAGGCCCTCAAGGACGACAGCCTGAACGTCAACGTCAAGCGACTCACCTGCGTTGAGCAGTCGGGACTGAACATTCATCGTCTGTCGTTCCTTCTGACTGCCAATAACCGCGGCGCAAGCCTGCAGCAGTTCCAGCTACAACTGCCGAGTACAGAAATACGAATGGACAGCGTCACAGCCTCCTACGATTCCGAACGTCTCCTGGAGTCGTTGCGGCTGAAGGGAGCCATCGACCGCAGCCGTATCACGCCCTCCGACTTCAGGGGCCTGCACCCCAAGCTGAAGAACTATCAGCACACCATTGGACTGACTACCGACTTCACCTACCAGCAGGGAAGGCTCGACATCGGCCGGCTGCAGGCACTCTCAGACAAGGGCGACATCAGCCTCGAGGCGAACGGATACTACGAACACCCGGAGCAGGGACGCGACACCTGGCAAATGCAGGTAGAACACTTGGCGGTGGCCTCCGAGACCCTTGACTTCCTGTCGAAGAACGTCGTCGAACTGCCCGACATGGTGCTGCAGTTAGGCGACGTCAGGCTGGCAGGCTCGTTCCTCGGCGATGCTCAGGGAACCATCTTTACACAGGCCGACATCCAGACCGACTTAGGCCGTGCCGAAGCCGAACTGCAGCTTAAGGAAGACAAGCAGTTTGCCGGCAACATCAGCACCAACGGCGTTGACATCGGCCGGCTGACGGGCAACGACAAGTTAGGCAACGTGGCCTTGGGCGTTGAGGTGAACGGCATCATAGACAAGCAGATAGCCGCCAAGGGCAACATCGGCAATATTGAGTACGACGGCACAAGCTACTCGAACATCGACCTCGATGCCACCTACGCCACCAACCAGCTGACGGGCTGGCTGCAGATAGCCGACCCCAAGGTGTCGGCCCGTGCTGAGCTCGATTTGAAGGCCACTACCCTCAACGATGCCGTCGGCGTGGTCAGCCTGCATAATCTCAGCCTGCCCGAGAAGGACTACAGCCTGGAATACCTGCGCGTAGAGTCAGGATTCGACGAGGGGCGCCACTTCGTGACCCTCAACAGCGACTTTGCCCATGCCAACCTCTCAGGCGAGTTCGACTATGCCACCCTGGCACAGAGCGTTGCCAACGCCATCGGAGCACGACTCCCCACCCTGCCCGACCTGCCGCCCTACCGGCAGTCGAACAACAACTTCAGCCTGAAGATGGCTATGGGAAAAACCGACTGGCTGCAGAAGCTGCTCGATGTCAACCTCGACATCCACCAGCCTGTGCAGCTGGAGGCCGTTGTCAACGACCGCGACAAGCACATCACCATCGACCTCGATGCGCCAGACTTCACCTTCAACGACAGCCGCTATCAGAACGGCGTCGTCCACATCACCACTCCCAGCGACTCGCTCTTCGTCAACGCCGCCATCAGTACGCTGGGCGACGAGGGGAAGCGCTATGACATCAGGGCTGACGGCAATGCCGCCGACAACAACCTCTCATTGGCCCTGACGTGGAACAGCCACAACGCCGACAAGCCGCTGAGCGGAACGCTCAACCTCAGCTCGCACCTCTACAAGAACATCGACAACAAGCCCGAGGCCCAAGTCAGCATACTGCCCTCCAACATCGTCATCGACAACTCAACGTGGCAGGTAGAGCCTTCCGACATTCTCTACTCCACCGACCGCATGCTCATCGACCACTTCTCAGTCCACAACGGCGAGCAGTACATCATGGTCGACGGCACGGCCTCGAAGCAGAAGACTGACTCCGTTCACGTCAGCCTGAAGGGTGTCGAAGTGGGCTACATCCTCGACCTCGTAGCCTTCGACGCCGTGACATTCGCAGGCAAGGCCTCAGGAAATGCCTGCCTGACCTCCGTGCTCGACGCCCCCGACGCCTACGCCGACCTGATAGTCAACGACTTCAAGTTCCAGGAGGGGCGTATGGGCACGCTCACTGCCCACGTCGACTGGAACAAGCAGCAAGAACAGATAGACATCAGCGCTACAGCCAACGACGGACTGGAGGCAACAACCTACATCAACGGCTATGTGTCGCCCGAGAGGGAGTACATCGACCTGGGCATCTCAGCCCACGGCACCTATCTCGACTTCATGCACTCGTTCACGGAGTCGTTCATCTCAGAAATCACAGGACACGGCAACGGCAACCTGCGACTGGCCGGGCCCCTTGACGCCATTAACCTGACTGGCGGACTGCGCATCGACGGCCATGCCTCCATCACGCCGCTCAACACCACCTACACCCTGCGCGACGACAGCCTGACGCTCGTCTATAACGAGATACTGCTCGACAGCCTGCGCATCTACGACAAGTACGACAACGTGGGCTATCTGTCGGGAGCCGTTCACCACGAAGACCTCACCAACCTGAGCCTCGACCTGCACGTAGCCACCGACCGCCTCTTGGGCTACGACTTCAGCGATTTTGGCGACCAGTCGTTCTACGGCACAGTCTTCGCCTCGGGCGATGTGGACATTTCCTTGCGCGGCGACGACGTTCACATCGACTGCAACGTCACCCCACTGACGGGCAGCACCTTTGTCTATAACGCCGACCAGAACGACGGCATCAGCGACCAGGAGTTCATCACCTGGAAAAAGGTAGAGCAGGAGGCTCCCAATGCGACTGCACAGACGGCCTCAACGTCGTCAACCAACATCTACATGAGCTTCCTTGTAAACGCTACGCCGGAGGGAACGCTCCGCCTGCTGATGGATGCCAAGACCGGCGACTACATCACCCTCAACGGCTCGGGTACGCTCCAGGCCACCTATTATAATAAAGGTACGTTCGAGATGCAAGGCACCTATACCGTCGACCACGGCACCTACGACGTCACCATACAGAACATCATCAACAAGAAGTTCCAGTTCCAGCCCGGCGGCACCATCATCTTCGGCGGCGACCCATACGCAGCAGCCCTCAACCTGCAGGCTCTCTATACCGTCAACGGCGTCTCGCTTTCTGACCTACAGCTTGGCAACTCATTCTCGTCGAACACCATCCGCGTGAACTGCCTGATGAACATCGGCGGACAGCCATCGGCACCCCAGGTGACCTTCGACCTCGACATGCCTACCGTCAATGCCGACGAAAAGCAGATGGTGCGCTCGCTGCTCTCCTCACAGCAGGAGATGAACCAGCAGGTGCTCTATCTGCTGGGAATAGGTCGCTTCTACACACTCGGTCAGAACAACGCCGACCAGCAGCCTGGACAGCCCGACCAGACGACGCTCGCCATGCAGTCGTTCCTCTCGGGGACGCTCTCCACACAGATCAACAACGTGCTGAACCAGGTCATCGGCAACGACTCCTGGAACTTCGGCGCCAACATCGCAACAGGAACAGAGGGCTGGAACAATGCCGAATATGAGGGCACCGTAGCAGGCCGCATGCTCGACAACCGCCTGCTCATCAACGGACAGTTCGGCTACCGCGACAATGCCACGCAGGCCACCCCGTCGTTTATCGGCGACTTTGACATCCGCTACCTGCTGCTGCCCAATGGCAACCTCGCCCTGAAGGTCTACAACCAGACCAACGACCGCTACTTTACCCGCAGCAGTCTGAACACCCAGGGCGTGGGCATCATCATGAAGAAAGACTTCAACGGACTGCGCGACTTCTTCGGAATAAAAGATAAGGAAAAAGGAATGTAGAAATGAAGAACAAGATACTACTGCTCATGACAGCTGCCCTTTCTGTGTCGCTGACAGCATCGGCCGAGGGCGACGGATTAGCCGGCATTGCCAGGAAAGTCGGTACTTTTCTTGACTCCATGTCGGTGAGTGGCGTCGACCGTCGCTATATCGATGCCCCCAAGAAACCCTGGCAGCTTCTGCTGAAAGGGAATATCAACCAGTCGGACCTGAAGATATCGTCAACAATACATCATGCCGAGGATATTTTCATGTTCATGAAGGGCGACATGACCTGGGAACCCCGCGTCAAGACAGCCCCCGCCACCTACGCCGGCTTATGGGCTGGCTACCGTGGCTACGGACTGGGCTACTCATGGAATATTGGAGGCGACAACGGGCGCATCCTGTCGCTTGGTGCCACAGGTGGCCGATATGGCGTGAACATGCGCATCCACTGGTTCGACAACGACAAGCCGGAAGTGAGACTCACAGGCAATGGATTGTCCGACATCACCGAAGAAGGCGACTTAGTCTTCTCACCCTTCTCTTTCTCAGACTACTTTGAACTTGGCAGCCCCATCAAGACCCGTGCTCTCTTCATCGACGGTTTCTACCTCTTCAACGGCACGAAGTGTTCGTATGCCGCTGCCTACGACCAGAGTGTCGTCCAGAAGCGTTCGGCTGGCTCGTTGATGGCTGGCGCCATGTATTTCCACTCTACGACGGCATACGACAAGGATATCAATGCCGACCTCATACTGTTCTTGAACGACATCGGGCGCATCAAGTCCTGGCAGGCAAGCGTGGGACTGGGCTACATCTACAACTGGGTGCCAACACGCGGCATGCTCATCAGCGGCATGGCCATCCCCATGCTAACATTCTATAACCACCACAAGATGTGGCGCTACGACTCAACCCTGAAGGACCTGATCTATACAGAAGGTCTGGACGATTATGACGAGATTGACGTAAAAGACTACCGCATCAGACCGTCAGAGGAGAATCCGGTGGAAGGCGTGAACTCGAACATGAAGCTGAACTTCGATGCACGCCTGTCGTTCACATACGAGTGGAACGACAATATCTTCTTCAATGCCTACGGTCAGTATAGCAATTTCCGCTACAAGACCGATGAAATAAGCGGACGGTTGGACGACTGGTATGTCAACGCCTCGATAGGCATCAGGCTATAGTCACCTGCCACGTCTGAGTTTCCTGCGGACATCGACTAACGAAGCACGATAGGAAACATCCTGGGGAGAAAGGCTTACGGCCTTTTCCAAATCGAAGATGGCCAGTTCATACTGTTTCTGCGACACCTCAAAGGCAGCCCGTGCAGCATAGCAGACAGCCGAGTCAGGGAACATCTCGACGAGCAGGTTGTACTCGTCGGCAGCATTGCGCCAACGAGCCATCCGCTCATAGACTGCAGCCAGTCCGAGCCTTGCCTCCATGTGGAGCGGCAGCAAGGTGAGCAGCTTTTCATAGTCGGCACGAGCGAGTGTGTACTGACGCAGGTGGACATTGGCATAGGCCCTGAAATAGAGTGCTGCCGGATTGCTGTCGTCGATGGCGAGCACACGTCCATACTCCTCGGCGGCATACTCCCACTGTTCCAGTTCAATATTCACCGCTGCCTTCCTGAGTCTCAGGTCTGTGGAGCGGGGCTGCTGTTCAATCATGCGGTTGAGCACGGCTAACGAGTCGCGCCATTGCTGGGCTGTCTGGGCCTTACTGCCGACAGCCGTGAGCAAGAGAATGGCTATGGTTAAGAGGTGTCTCACTACAGTTTCACAGTCTTCTTACGAGGCTTCGATTCATTATGCAGGCGGTTAAGCGCCGTCACATAATACGTATACTTATCCTTGCCCTTGACGTATGGCAACTGACAGAAGGTGTTCGGTGTAACGGCCACGATCTTCGAGGCGTCGTTGATGTCAAGTTTCTGACCTTTGGCAAAACGGTAGACAACATAACTGACAGCCGTATTGTGCCATTCCTTACCCTTAGGAGCCGTCCAGAAGAGCATGTAGCCGTCGCTGGTCCAGACGGGCTTCAGCTTGCGCACCTTCTTGGTGGTCTTCTTGCTGATGAAGCTCATGTCGGGCTGGAGCACAGGCGTCCGCCAGTAGTAGTCGCGGAGCGCCGTACCGTAATTGCCCACATTGTCGACAGCTGCCTTGGCATACCAGAGCACGGTACCCTTCACGTTCTTCATCTGCTGGTGAAGACGGTACTTGGCATTCATCTGACTCTGAGAGGGACTCGAGGGGTCGGCAGCCTTGACAGTACGCTCAATGTCCTCACCGATAATAAGGGGGCGGCCGCCTGCATACTGGTTCCACCAGCGTATCAGGGTGTCGTAGTCGGCAGCCTTGTTGCCAATCTCCCAATAAATCTGCGGTACGCAGTAGTCGAGCCAACCATTGTTAATCCACAACAGAATGTCAGCGTAAAGGTCGTCATAGTTCTGCAGTCCGTTGGTATTGCTGCCAATCTCACTACTTCTGCGGTTACGGTAGATACCGAAGGGCGATATGCCCACCTTGACCCAGGGCTTGGCCTTGTGAATAGTCTTGTAGAACTGTTCAATGAAGAGGTTTACATTATAGCGGCGCCAGTCGCCGATGTCTCGGATTCCATTGTTGTACTGGCGGAACTGCGCATCGTCAGGAATGGTCTGTCCGGCAGCCGGATAGGGATAGAAATAGTCATCCATGTGAATGCCGTCAACATCGTAGCGGGTGACAATGTCGCGGGCCACCTCGCAGATGTAGTCGCGGTTCTCAGCTAAGGCGGGATTCAGGATGGTCAGGCCGTCGTACTCAAAGCAGTTCTGGGGCTTGCGCATCTTGATATGGTTGGAGGCCAGTTTGGTGGTGCTCTTCGTACGGGCACGGTAGGGATTAATCCAGGCGTGCAGTTCCATGCCGCGGGCATGACACTGGGTGATCATCCAGGCAAGCGGGTCCCAGTAAGGCGACGGTGCCTTGCCCTGTGTGCCCGTCAGGAAGCGGCTCCAGGGTTCGAGGTTGCTCTCGTAGAGCGCGTCACACTCGGGGCGCACCTGGAAGATGATGGTGTTGACGCCGTCCTTCTGCAGTTCGTCAAGCTGGTAGATGAGCGTCTGCTGCATCTTTGCTGTTCCCATGCCCTGGAACTGTCCGTTCACACACTGAATCCATGCTCCCCGCATCTCTCGCTTTGGCTGAGCCCAAGCACCGGCGGTCACGAGGGCCACGACCAACAATAGGTATAGTCTTTTCATCATAGATTGATATAATCGTAAATCTTGTTTGTCCAGTCAGCACCATTCTCAGGACAGAAGGTGCGGATGCCCATTTCGCTGGCAGTAGCCACGTTGCGAATGCCATCGTCGATGAAGAGCGTCTCCGCAGGACTGATGTGTTCAGCCAGGAACACTCTATGGAAGAACTCGGGCGATGGTTTCATCACCTTCAGTTCGTAGCTGCAATAGACGGCGTCGAAGTAGTAGTCAATGCCGTGCCCATGTCCGTCGAAGTCGGCTGAGCGCACCCACGACATCATGTAGGGATTGGTATTCGACAGCAGTATAAGCCGATAGCCCTCGCTGCGCAAGTGCTCCAGTGCATCGAGGTTGCGCTGGGGCACTTCGCGGGCATAGCCAAGCCACGCATGGCGGCACTCGTCGTAACTGACCTCGTGCCCCACCAGCCGGCTGAGCTCCTCACGGAATGTCTCGGCCGTAATGAGGCCTTCTTCCAACTCTCCGAAAATGCCCCCTTGGGTATAGGCATCCAACTGGCATTCAGCATCAGTGACGCCAAGGGCCTTGAAGCGGCGCACACCCTCCGGATGGTCAAGCGTAATGACCACGCCTCCTAAATCGAATATCAGATTCTTTATCATTTGCTTCAAAACAGTTTTGGTTTATTCTTGCGAGCTTCCTCCAGCGACACGAGCTGCTGCTGTCCCTGGTTGTAGTCCTGGCGCAGGTGCTCGTACTTCTCATTGAGTTCATGCTCCACAGCCTGACCATCGCCCATCAGACGGGCAGCCACCAGCGCATTCTGCGAAGCATCCTTCATCCAAACCACAGGGCCACCGTAGACGGGGGCTATCTTCAGAGCCACATGCAGTTCGCTGGTCGTAGCCCCACCAATCATTATGGGGATGTTCAGCTCGGCACGCTTCAGCTCTGTTGCGACGTTCACCATCTCCTCGAGACTCGGCGTGATGAGTCCTGACAGGCCAATCATGTCGACCTTCTCCTCAATGGCCTTGCGCACAATCTGCTCGGCAGGCACCATCACACCCATGTCGATGACCTCATAGCCGTTGCAGGCCATAACCACGGCGACGATGTTTTTGCCAATGTCGTGGACGTCGCCCTTGACCGTAGCCAAGAGCACTTTTCCGGCCTTGGCGGAGCCGCCGCCAGCGTTCTCAGCGTCAATATAGGGCTGCAGTATGCTGACAGCCTGCTTCATGGTGCGTGCCGTCTTCACCACCTGTGGCAGGAACATCTTGCCCTCGCCAAACAGCTGGCCCACGCGGTTCATGCCTGCCATCAGCGGACCTTCAATGATGTCGACAGCTCTGGGGTATTTCTCCAAGGCTTCTTTCAGGTCAGCCTCCAAATGGTCGCCGATGCCCTTGACCAGCGCATTGGAAAGACGGTCCTCGAGGGCCTCCCCAAGTCCCTCCAAAGAAGGGGATGTCTGAATAGATGAAGAGGCGGTATGATGTATAACGACACCCCCTCCTTCGGAGGGGCTTAGGGAAGCTTTTTGCGAGAATTCTATTAGCCTTTCCGCTGCCCCTTTCTTCCTATTCAGCACCACGTCCTCGATAATCTCCAGCAGGTCGGCGGGAATGTCGCTATAGGTCACCTTTGTAGCAGGGTTCACAATAGCAAAGTCCATACCGGCCTGAATGGCATGATAGAGGAATACGGCATGCATAGCCTCGCGAATATAGTTATTGCCACGGAACGAGAACGACAGATTGCTGACACCACCGCTGACATGGGCACCAGGCAGGTTCTCACGTATCCAGCGGGTGGCACGGATGAAGTCGGCAGCGTAGGCATCGTGCTCCTCCATGCCAGTGGCTATGGCCAGTATATTGGGGTCGAAGATAATATCGAACGGATTCATGCCAATCTTCTCTGTCAGAAGCTGATATGCACGGCTGGCAATCTCTATGCGACGCTCATAGGTCGTAGCCTGACCTTGCTCGTCGAAGCACATCACCACCACGGCAGCACCATAGCGCAGGCAGTCGCGGGCATGACTCAGGAACACCTCCTCACCCTCCTTCAGCGAGATGCTGTTGACGATTGACTTGCCTTGCACACATTGCAGTCCGGCTGTGATGACCTCCCACTTCGAGGAGTCAATCATCACCGGCACACGGGCAATGTCAGGCTCCGAGGCAATCAGGTTGAGGAACGTCACCATCTCCTGACGGGCATCAAGCAGGCCGTCGTCCATGTTGATATCAATAACCAAGGCGCCGTCCTGCACCTGCTTGCGGGCAATGGCGACAGCCTCATCGTAACTCTTCTCCTTGATGAGTCGCAGGAACTTCCGCGAGCCTGCCACATTACAGCGCTCACCGACATTGATGAACTTCCCGCCTTCGAGCAGTTCAAGACCAGAGAGCCATAACGTCTCAGGCTTCTCGGCAGGCACGTGGGGCGCCTTGCCAACAGTCAGCGGCACATACTTGGCAATAAACTCATCAGTCGTGCCACAGCAGCCACCGACAATGTTCACCAGCCCATCGTCAATGAGCTCGCCAATCTGGGGAGCCATGCTCTCAGCAGTCTCATCGTAGAGTCCCATCGAGTTGGGCAGTCCGGCGTTGGGGTAGCATGATATATAATAAGGTGCGCGCCGTGCCAATTCCTTGAGGAAGGGCTTCATCTGACGGGCACCGAACGAGCAGTTCAGTCCGATGGAGAAAATGGGATAGGAAGAGACGCTGGCCAGATAGGCTTCAAGCGTCTGACCAGAGAGCGTTCGCCCTGCCAGGTCGCTGACGGTGACGCTGAGCATGATGGGCAGCTCCACGCCCCGCTGCTGCATGGCGGTCATGGCAGCATCGATAGCACACTTGGAGTTCAGTGAGTCGAAGATGGTCTCAATGAGCAGAGCGTCTACCCCACCCTCAATGAGAGCATCCATCTGTTCGACGTAAGCCTCAAAGAGCTGAGTGTAGGTCAAGTCGCGACGGGCTGGATTGCTCACGTCGGGCGACATAGAGCAGGTCTTGTTAGTGGGGCCAACTGAGCCAGCCACAAAGCGGGGCTTCTCGGGTGTGGAGAACTCATCAGCAGCCTGACGGGCCAAACGTGCACCAGCCAGTGCCATTTCGCGGGCATGACTGGCCATACCGTAGTCAGCCTCAGAGATGCGCTGGGCACTGAATGTGTTTGTCTCGATGATGTCGGCCCCTGCACGGAGGTAGCGCCGATGGATGTCGAGTATGACGTCAGGGCGCGTCAGACAAAGCACATCGTTGTTGCCGCGCATCTGACCACTAAACAGACGGAACTTCCCACGGAAGTCCTCTTCCTGCAGGTTGTAAGTCTGAATCATCGTGCCCATGGCACCGTCGAGCACCAGAATGCGCTCCTTGATGATATCCTGTATAAGTCTCATTTAGTAATGTTTAATCGCACGGTCCATTTCACGGCGGTCCTCCTTCTCCTTCAGCGTCTGGCGCTTGTCGAACGCTTTCTTACCCTTACACAGCGCAATGTCCATCTTGGCACGGCCCTTCTCGTCGAGGAACACCAGCAGGGGCACTATCGTATAGCCCGTCTGCTTGGTGGCACTCTGCAGCTTGCGAATCTCGCGCTTCGTCAGCAACAGCTTGCGGTCGCGCTTCATCTCATGGTTGTTGTACGAACCGTAGAAGTAGGGCGACACGCTCATGCCGCGCACCCACATCTCGCCGTTGATAATCAGACAGTAGCTGTCTACCAGACTGGCTTTGCCGGCACGGATGCTCTTAATCTCGGTACCCGTCAGCACAATGCCCGCCGTCAGGGTTTCAATGAAGAAGTACTCAAACGAGGCCTTCTTGTTGCGTATGTTGACAGGACTCTTCTTCCTGATCTCTTCTTCTTGCTTATTCACCTTATCTATTTACGATTTACAGATTCTCGATTTACTATTGCTCGATTTCAGCAAAGTTCTCAATATGCTCGTCAATGTAGTGGGCGATAGCCGACGTCCACTCCTCCTCGTTCTCAACGAACTGGTCGTCGAGGTCGTCAAACTCAGGCATCTGTTCAAACAGCGCCATAAACTCATCGTCGGTCAGCTCGCGCTCAATCTCCTCACGGTGCTTCAGCCACAGTGTATGGGCATCGTAGACCAGTTTGGAGAGCTCGCGCAGGCCCCACAGCTTCACGGCCTTGGCAAAGGGATTCTTGAAGATGAACGGCCCGTAGCCATTGTGTATCAGCTGCACGAAACCACCGTCCATCACCTCCTCATGCAGGGTGTCCCAGGCCAGGAGCGTCACCTGGTCGGCGTTCAGTTCGGCCATTGTCTCTGCCGACAGTTCACCGCCTATGGCACCACGTATGCCGTCGACGAAAACCTGCACGAAAGCATCCATGCCTTCGTTTGCTGCCTGCTGCAAATCAGCGTCTTTTACTTTCACTTCTATCATAATGGGTGCAAAGATACAAAAATTTCTCCTTTCTCTTTTCTCATTTCCCATTTATTTTCGTAACTTTGCACAAAATTAAAACAAACAGCGTATGACAACTGAATTTATTCTCCGTATTTTTATTGCCGGACTCCTTGGCGGCGCCATCGGCCTCGAGCGTGAATACCGTGCCAAGGAAGCCGGATTCCGAACACACTTTCTCGTCAGTCTGGGTAGCGGTCTGTTCATGATTCTTTCCGCTCACGGCTTCAGTGACGTGGTCATCAACGAAGCCACCCGCCACGATGTCTCGCGCATAGCAGCACAGGTAGTCTCAGGCATAGGTTTCATCGGTGCCGGCTGCATCATATTCCAGAAGCATGCAGTCCGAGGGCTAACCACTGCTGCCGGACTTTGGGTGGCAGCAGCCATCGGTATGGCCGCAGGAGCCGGCATGTATGCGATTGCCTTGGCAGCGACGTTCATGGTCATCGTCTGCTTAGAGCTGATGGACTTCCTCCACAACCATGTCTTCCCGCAAAAGCACTCCAACAATGAAGACAATTCTGACACAGACCAACCTGACAACGGATAAATCCCAGCATAACTATTACAAAACATGCATACGGAGAGCTACCACTGTCAGATATTATACTTATTAGTCTTGCGAGTGGCCTTGCGCGGAGCCTGGGTAAAGCCCTGGCGGGGACTCTTCACCTGACGGTAATCGGCCCAGCGCTGGTTGATCTTGGAAACATAGTCTGCCGTCTCGGAGCCACGCATGTAACCGTACTTCACAATAGGGTCGTTATAGTACTGAGGCTGTGCAAGCTTCAACACATACTCGGAAACGTTGGACCACTGGTGGGCGTTGCGACCGTCGCGCTGGCAGAGGGCCATCGCGTCGCGTATGTGATGACTGCCGCCGTTGTAGGCTGCAAGAATGAAGTTGATGCGCTCGCGGCGGTCCTGAATGTCGCTGAAGGTCTGTTCAAGCTCGCCGATATACTTGGCTGCTGCGGCAATGCTCTTTTCGGGATCATACATCTGGTCGCGAGGCAGTCCCAGGTGGTCGGCGGTGGCCGGCATAATCTGCATCAGTCCCTTAGCTCCAGCCCAAGAAGTTGCCTTGGGGTCGAAGGTTGACTCCTGATAGGCCTGGGCTGCCATGAGGCGCCAGTCCCAGCGAATGGAGCGGCAATGTTGCATGAAAAGGCCGTCGTAGTGGGAGATGACGCCGCCCTTGCGGTCGAGCATGGGCGAGAACACGCGGCGTTTGACGCTGCGGCTGCTCAACAGATAGGCCTCCTGCTTGCGCACCTCCTCAAGCCGTTCGGGACTGTTCCAGGCCTGAAGCTCACGTTCCAAGTCATCCTTGGCGGGACTTGCCACGAGCCGCCCCACCTCGGTGGCGGCCATGATATCGCCCTCGTCGGCATCGAGTTTCTGCTGCATCTCAACCGAGTCGCGGCATACCTCAACGCGCAGGCGGACTCCGAGCTGCTCGGCAAACTTAAGCGCCAGCAGATACTGCGTGCCCAGATGGCGACCATGATAGTCGTAGTAGTACTGCGGGCCGCTCAGGGTGAGCAGAATCATTTCACCGCCGCTCTGAATTTCCTCAAGGTCAAAGTCATCGTCGACGTCCATGGAGTCCATGACCTCGCCCCAGGGCGCCACCACCTTGCCCTGCGGCTTCTGCTCACGGCAAGCGACCAATAAAGTGGCCAATATGACGATATATACGACTTTAAACTTCAATTTCTCTACAATTTGGGCGCAAAATTACACATTTAATTGCACAATCGGAATTTTTTATGTACTTTTGCAGCACTTTTTCAAGATAATTAGACTTTATACATGTTAAGAATCGCAGTTCAATCGAAAGGACGTCTGTTTGAAGACACAATGAATCTGCTCAGCGAGGCAGACATCAAGGTAAGCGCCACAAAGCGCACGCTGCTTGTTCAATCGAGCAATTTCCCACTCGAAGTGCTCTATCTTCGCGATGACGACATACCCCAGAGTGTGGCGTCGGGTGTGGCCGACATTGGCGTTGTTGGAGAAAATGAGTTTGTTGAACGTGGCGAGGATGCTGAGATTATCTCGCGTTTAGGATTCTCAAAGTGCCGCCTCTCGCTGGCTATTCCCAAGGAGATCAACTACACGGGGCCGCAGTGGTTCAACGGCAAGAAGATAGCCACCTCGTACCCAAACATCCTGCATAACTTCATGCTGGAGAACGACATCACGGCTGAGGTTCACGTCATCACCGGCTCGGTGGAAATAAGCCCGGGCATCGGTCTAGCCGACGGCATCTTCGACATCGTCAGCAGCGGCTCGACGCTGGTTTCGAACAACCTGCGTGAGGTGGAAGTAGTGATGCAGAGCGAGGCCCTGCTCATAGGCCACAAAGGCATGGACGCCGAGAAGCGCGACATTCTGGAGCAAATACTCTTCCGCTTCAAAGCCGTCAAGGATGCTGAAGATAAAAAATATGTACGCATGAACGCTCCCAAGGCCCGCCTTGAGGAAATCATCAACGTGCTGCCGGGTCTGAAGAGCCCCACCATCATCCCGCTGGCCGACGAAGAGTGGTGCTCGGTACATACCGTGCTCGACCAGAAGCGTTTCTGGGAAATCATCGGCAAACTGAAGGAGATGGGCGCACAGGGCATCCTGGTCACCCCGATTGAAAAAATGATATTATGAACATCATCAAATATCCCGCCCGCAAAGAATGGGCAAGCATTGTCGAGCGACCGCACCTCGACGTCACAGAACTCAACCAAACCGTAGCCAACGTGCTGGCAGACATCAGGCAGCGAGGCGACGAGGCCGTCAAGGGATATGAACTGAAGTTCGACCACGTCGACCTTGACACACTGGCTGTCAGCGATGACGAGATGGCTGATGCTGAAAGCAAGATTTCAAAACAGCTGCGCGAGGCCATCGAGCTGGCCCATGAGAACATCCAGAAGTTCCATGAGTCGCAGCGTTTCCGTTCGAAGAAGGTGGAGACGCAGCCCGGCGTTGTCTGCTGGCAGAAAAGTGTGGCCATCGAGAAGGTTGGGCTCTACATTCCCGGCGGCACGGCTCCGCTGTTCTCGACGGTGCTCATGCTGGCCACACCGGCCAAGATTGCCGGGTGCAAGGAGATTGTGCTCTGCACCCCACCCGACCGCCAAGGCTGTGTCAATCCTGCCATCCTGGTGGCTGCTCGTGTGGCTGGTGTCAACAGGATATTCAAGATTGGCGGTGTTCAAGCTATCGGCGCTATGGCCTACGGCACGGAGTCGGTGCCCAAGGTCTACAAGATTTTCGGCCCCGGCAACCAGTACGTCATGGCAGCCAAGCAGCAGGTCAGCCTGCACGATGTGGCCATCGACATGCCAGCAGGACCCTCTGAGGTGTGCGTCATCGCCGACGATATGGCCAGTCCTGAGTTTGTGGCTGCCGACCTGTTGTCGCAAGCTGAGCACGGCGTTGACTCGCAGGTTGTGCTCATCACCACCTCACACAAACTTATCGACGACGTGCAGCAGGAGGTGGACCGCCAGCTCGACAAACTTCCCCGCAAGGAGATAGCGCAGCGGGCCCTTGAGAACAGTCTCATCATACTGGTACGCGACCTAAAGGAGGCTATGGAACTGTCGAATGCCTACGCTCCCGAGCACCTTGTTCTGCAGACCTCCAATTATGAGGAAATGGCCGAACGGGTGGTCAATGCAGGAAGCGTCTTCCTCGGGCAATATGCCTGTGAGAGTGCCGGCGACTATGCCAGCGGCACCAACCACACGCTGCCCACTCACGGCTACGCCACCGCCTACAACGGCGTCAACCTCGATAGCTACAGCCGCAAGGTGACTTTCCAGCACCTGACCGATGAGGGTGTGCGCAGCATTGGCCGAGCTGTGGAACTCATGGCCGAGGCCGAGCAGCTCGATGCCCACAAGAACGCGATGACCGTCAGAATAAACAGTTTAAAATGAAACCGTTAGAAGAATTGGTGCGACCAAACATCTGGTCGCTTGCTCCCTATAGCAGTGCCCGTAACGAGTATGCTGGTCGCGAGGCTCACGTATTTCTTGATGCCAACGAGAACCCCTACAACAATCCCGTAAACCGCTACCCCGACCCCCTGCAACTGGAGGTGAAGGCAGCCATTTCGAAGGTGAAGGGCGTGCCCGCTGAGTGTATCTTCCTCGGCAACGGCAGCGACGAGGCCATCGATCTGCCCTACCGCTGCTTCTGCCGTCCGGGCATCGACAATGTTGTGGCCATTGAGCCGACTTACGGTATGTACAAGGTATGTGCCGACATCAACGATGTGGAGTACCGCCCCGTGCTGCTCGACGACAACTACCAGATAACTGCAGACCGTCTGCTGGCCGCCTGCGACTCGAAGACCAAAATCATTTGGCTCTGCTCGCCCAACAACCCAACGGGTAACTGCCTTGTACGCGAAGAAATCATCAACACCATCTACGCCTTCGAGGGTATTGTCATCGTCGACGAAGCCTATAGCGACTTCTCTTCGCAGCCCTCGCTGCGCACCGAACTGGCCAAGCATCCCAATCTCATTGTGCTCAACACCATGTCAAAGGCATGGGGTTGCGCAGCCATCCGTCTTGGCATGGCCTTCGCCTCGCCTGAAATCATTGGGATATATAATAAGGTGAAATATCCCTATAATGTCAACCTGCTCACCCAAAAGCAGGCTCTCGAGGCCCTCGCCGACCCCTTCCAGGTCGACAAATGGGTGCGCATGCTTAACCTCGAGCGTAGCCGTATGATTGAAGCCTTCCGACTGCTGCCTATCTGTGAGAAGGTCTACCCCACCGAGGCCAACTTCTTCCTCGCCAAGATGACCGATGCTCAGGGCATCTACGACAGCCTTGTCGAACAGGGGATTATTGTCCGCAACCGTACACGCATCAAGCTGTGTCGTGACTGCCTGCGCATTACCGTCGGCACCAAGAACGAGAACAACGAACTTATTGCTGCTCTGCGTCGATACTGAGTGCACAACACCCCAAAGATAATCTCACAGAACTTGCAACTGCGAGACTACTCCATTGGGAAAAGGCCGTAGAGCTTGGCATCAATCATGTCGGTGACCTGTTGGAAATCCTCTGGCTGGTCGCCGAATTTGCATTTGTCGCCGTCAATGATGATGAGCTGTCCGCTATAGTTGGTTATCCAGTCTTCGTAGCGCTTCTCAAGACCCTGCAGGTAGTCAAGACGCATAGTCTGCTCGTACTCGCGCCCACGCTTCTGAATCTGTGCCACGAGAGTTGGAATACTTGAGCGGATGTAAATCATGAGGTCGGGCAGCCGAACAAGCGACATCATCAATTGGAAGAGGTCAGTATAGGTCTCAAAGTCGCGGTCACTCATCATGCCCTGACCGTGTAGGTTAGGTGCAAAAATGCAGGCATCCTCGAAAATGGTGCGATCCTGGATGATGGTGTCGTCCGACTTTGAAATCTCGACGACCTCCTTGAATCGCTTGCTGAGGAAGTAAACCTGCAGGTTGAATGACCAGCGCTTCATATCGGCGTAAAAGTCCGACAGGTAAGGGTTGTTGTCAACGGGTTCGAATCGTGGTGTCCATCCATAACGGTGGGCGAGCATGCGGGTAAGTGTAGTTTTTCCGCTTCCGATGTTTCCGGCTACTGCTATATGCATGTTTTTTCTGTAGAGTTTATTGGTTAGGAGTAAGAGGTGGGAAAAGTCCGAAGAGAGTGGCGTCGATGCGGTCGGTTATCTTAGCAAAGTCACGCGGGTTGTGTTCGAAGTCAAGGGTGTCCTTGACAATTGTCATGACACGGCCCTGATAGTGGTTGCAAAAGAATTCGTCGTACAGGCGGTTGAGATTCTCAAGATAGTCAAGCTGAATGGTCTGCTCGTAGTTGCGGCCTCGCCGCTGTATGTTACTGACGAGATGAGGTACGGAGGCCCGGAGGTAAATCATGAGGTCGGGCAGTCGGACTGTCTGAAGCATCTGCTCGAAAAGGTCGATACAGGTGTCATAGTCGCGCTGACTGAGACGCCCTGCCTCGTAGTTGTTCTGCATGAAGACATAGACGCCTTCGAAGATGGTACGGTCCTGGATAACAGTATGGTCGGCCTGCTGAATGGCAATGAGGTCGCGCAGCCGTTCCTTGAGGAAATAAACTTCCAGATTGAATGCCCAGCGGCAGATATCGCCGTAATAGTCTTCAAGATATGGGTTATGGTCAACAGCCTCGAAGCGCGCTTCCCATCGGTAATGGCGTGCGAGCATGCGAGTAAGTGTTGATTTCCCGCTTCCAATGTTTCCTGCTATGGCTATGTACATAATTTTAGTGGTGAGAAGTGTACTTTTAGCATCAAATTACGCTTGTATGAGGGCAAAGGTAGCATTTTTTTTCATTTTTCCGTCTATTTGTTTGGTTATTTTAATTATTTTCTCTACTTTTGCAGCGCAAACAATCAATTAATAACTCAAAACATTAAACTTTATTGCCTATCGAAACACAATTACTTCATAACAAATAACAACCGAATATGAAGGAATTTGAGGGAATGTCCAACGAAATGTTGGCATTGCTTTACATAGGAGGAAACAATAGAGCGTTTGACGAGTTATTGGAAAGAACTCAGTCGAAATTGTTCGCGTACATAATGTTCGTAGTACGTAATGAGGATGTGGCCAACGACATCTTCCAGGAGACCTTTGTCAAGGTGATTACCCGACTTCAGGAAGGGCGCTACACCGACTCCGGGAAGTTCACATTCTGGCTCACGCGCATTGCCCATAACGCCATCATGGACTGGTATCGCTCGCAGAAGAGCGACCGCATCGTCGATCTGGCCGACGACAACGACTTGAACAACCTCAGCGGTGAGCAGGTACAGGACTCATTCCGCGAGAGCGAGATGGTCAACGACCAGGTAATGGAGGACGTGCGTCGACTGATGGAGGCCCTGCCGACTGCCCAGCGCGAAGTGGTCTTTATGCGTTTCTACCAGCAGCTCTCGTTCAAGGAGATTGCCGACTTGACGGGCGTGAGCATCAACACGGCGCTGGGACGTATGCGCTATGCGCTGATGAACCTTCGCAAGATGGCGAAGGAACACCAGATGGAGCTGGCTCTTGAGTATTAAAGAGCGCGAAAACTGCGAATAGTTTCCTCGGGCATAGGACTCTTGAAGACATAGCTGCCGCTGACGAGTACGTCAACGCCGGCCTCGACCAGCATCGGGGCCGTCTCACCTTGTACGCCGCCGTCGACCTCAATAAGAGCTCTGCTGCCAGTGCCGGCAATGAGTTGGCGCAATTGGCGTGCCTTCTTCAGTGTATTCGTAATAAACTTCTGTCCGCCGAAGCCGGGGTTGACGCTCATCAGCAACACCATATCGACGTCGCCGATGATGTCTTCGAGCAGCGACACAGGCGTCGAGGGATTCAGTGTGACGCCAGCCTTCATGCCGGCATCGTGAATCTCCTGAACGGTGCGGTGCAGATGGTCGCAGGCTTCCAGATGCACGTTCATCATCATCGCACCCAGCTTGGCCGTTTGTTTGATGTAGCGCTCGGGTTTCACAATCATGTAGTGAACGTCAAGCGGCTTCGTGCATTTCGAGGCCACAGCCTCTAAGACGGGAAAACCGAATGAGATGTTCGGGACGAATACGCCGTCCATCACGTCCAAGTGGAGCCAGTCGGCTTCGCTGCGGTTTATCATTTCAATGTCGCGGTCGAGATGCAGAAAATCGGCAGCGAGCAACGATGGAGATACCTTTGTCATTACAATTTTGCTATTTACGATTTACCATTCAGTTCAGACAATAGGCTTGTCCGTTTTCCACGCGGTATGAATAGGCAAACTGACGGATGGTCAGGAGTGTCTTTTCGCGTGGCTTGAATCGTTCACTCATTGATGCTACTGCATCGATAACTTGCTGAGTAGATATTTTCATAGGCTACATTGTTTTTAAAGTTCGCTATACTTATTTAACGCCGTAACTCGCAAATTATTATGCAAGGATAAAAATAAAAGTGTTTTTATCGTGAAACACATTATCAGAAAAAAAGCCGCCCGGAGAACGGACGGCCTTTATAAAGCTTCAACACACGTGTTGTATTACTTCAGCTCGGCGAGATACTTGATGGTACGAACCATCTGAGAGGTATAAGAGTTCTCATTGTCGTACCAGGCAACAACCTGAACAAGAGAGTTGCCGTCACCAATCTTGCTGACCATGGTCTGGTTGGCGTCGAACAGAGAACCGAACTTCATACCAATAATGTCAGAAGAAACGAGTTTCTCCTCAGTATAACCGAACGACTCGTTCTGAGCGGCCTTCATAGCAGCGTTGATGTCCTCAACGGTAACCTCACCCTTGACAACAGCGTGCAGGATGGTGGTAGAACCTGTAGGAGTGGGAACGCGCTGTGCAGCACCGATCAGCTTACCGTTCAGCTCGGGGATAACCAGACCGATGGCCTTGGCAGCACCCGTTGAGTTAGGAACGATGTTCTGGGCACCGGCACGGGCACGCTGAACATCACCCTTGCGCTGAGGACCGTCAAGAATCATCTGGTCGCCAGTGTAAGCGTGAACAGTCGTCATGATACCGCTCTGGATGGGAGCGAAGTCGTTCAGAGCCTTCGTCATGGGAGCCAGGCAGTTGGTTGTGCAAGAAGCTGCGCTGATAACGGTGTCGGCGGGAGTCAGAGTCTTGTGGTTTACGTTGTAGACGATGGTGGGCAGATCGTTGCCGGCAGGAGCAGAGATCACGACCTTCTTGGCACCAGCCTGAATGTGAGCAGAAGCCTTCTCCTTAGAAGTATAGAAACCGGTGCACTCCAGTACGACGTCAACGTCCAGCTGACCCCAAGGCAGCTCAGCAGCGTTAGGAATAGCATAGATGGTGATTTTCTTACCATCAACAACGATGAAGTCTTCACCTGCCTCTACAGTGTGTTTGTTCTCACCGAACTTGCCGCAGAAGCCACCCTGAGCGGTGTCATACTTCAGCAGGTGAGCCAGCATCTTGGGGCTGGTCAAGTCGTTGATAGCAATCACTTCATAACCTTCAGCCTCGAACATCTGACGGAATGCGAGGCGACCGATACGGCCAAAGCCGTTAATAGCAACTTTTGTCATTGTTTTTGTTTGTTTATTTAAAGGGTTTATACCTGTTATCTCAAAAAAATCACGCTAAAAATGCACTTTTTCTTCTTTTCGAGCGCAAAGTTACGAAAAAATTCTTATATTTGCAGCGTATTTCTATCTTAATTAAAGTGAAAAGTGAAAAGCGGAAAGTGAAAACTGAGTTATATCAAGACAGGAAGGCAAGATTGCTAAACAAAGATTGCAATTCTAACATATATTATTAAACGTCTAACTTTAAACATTAAACGACTATGGGATTTATTAAGGAATTCAAGGAGTTTGCCATGAAAGGCAACGTGATGGACATGGCTGTCGGTGTCATCATCGGCGGTGCGTTTGGAAAGATTGTCAGCTCGCTGGTTGACGACGTGCTCATGCCCTTAGTGGGTATGGTTACCGGCAACGTTGACTTCACCAGTCTGGCATTCCAGATTGGCGAAGGTGAAGGTGCTGCCGTGCTGAAGTACGGCAACTTCATCCAGAACACGGTCGATTTCATCATCGTGGCATTTTGTATCTTCCTCATGCTAAAGGGTATCAACAAGCTGAACCGCAAGAAGGAAGAGGCCCCAGCACCCGAGGAGCCGAAGGGACCGACGCAGGAAGAACTGCTCGCTGAGATTCGCGACCTGCTGAAGAAGAAGTAAAAAGTTAAAAACAAAAAAGCCTGCCGCCATCCTTTCCGAAGAAAGTTTGGCGGCAGTCCTTTTATACCCTTTTTCTCTTTACTTTTTTACCTTTTTACCTTCCACAATATACACTCCACGGCGGAGCTGTGCGACGCGGTGGCCCTGAAGGTCGAAGTATTGACGATTTACTGTTTTACGATTGTCGATTTCGGTAATGCCGGTAGGATTAACCACAGTGAGCGTTCCCGAGACATAGATGATGTCGTAGTTCTGAGCCTCGGCACCACTGACCTTGATTTCATACTCGCCAGCAGGACTGTCGGCCGTAGCCTCACAAGTGATGACGGGACGAACGGTAAACACGGTGTCGGTCTCGCGGTTACGGAAGCCCTTGTAGCTCAGTTCGAACTCTGGGTTAGCCTCGCCTACATTTCTCGTATAACTCTTGGCTGTGACGGTGAGCGAAGCCGGAACAATGGTGAGCACGCCCTCGCGGAACTCTACGCCTGGCGTCGTAACGGTGCCGGGACTGACCGTAATAGGATAAGTGCCGACCGGCAGCTTGCCGTCCTTGATAGCCTCGCTGCTGCACTCCGGCGAACCGCTGACAGGAGCACCGAGCACGCGGGGATAGATTGTAGCGATAACGCGACCATAGGCGCGCAACGCCTCAGCCGTCACCACGGGCTTTCCTGTGTACTCCACAATGCGGCAGCGTTCAGACCATTCTTCATCGGCCTGGTAGGCCTCCACCATCTTGGCAGGCACGAAGAGCAGCATGCCGTTGGGTACGCTGAGATAGCCCATGGGGATCATCGTCGTTTCACTCAGTATGACCAGGTTCTGCAGCGAGCCGCAGTTGCGGAAGGCATAGTCGCCAACGGTGGTGACACCAGCCGGCAGATAGACGGTCTGCAGCGACAGGTCGCCCCGGAAGGCGTTGGCAGGAATCTCAGTCAGCGACGTGAAGTAGCGCAGCTCCTCCAGACTCTTGACGCCCGAAGCGCCCATGAAGCTCTCACCAATGTCGGTGACGGCAGCCGCCTCCTCGAACGACAGTTCGCCGTCGCCGTCGGCGTCCCAGAGATCAGTACAGATGGTACGTACCTTGTCGTCGGCAAAAGTGATGTAGTGCAGCTTCTCGCGCACGGAAGCCAGGGCCTGCTTCATCTCGTCAAGCGTGCTCTGGCGATTGTCATAGACGGCCTGCTCGGAAGCCACGTCAATCTGCTTTGCCTCGGCAACGTCAAGTGCTTTCTTGAGATGGGCAGCCACATCGTCCATAGCCTCGGCAGCAGCCAGGTCTTCTTCGGCGATGAAAGCCCACTGGCAGTTGGCGCCCGTGCCCTTCACGTCCCAATAGATGCCGTAGGTGGGACTGGCTGCACTCGAAGTGTGGTTCTCGTCAATGCCCAAGTATTCGCCTTCGGCATAGCTGGCGTCGTTGGCGGGCACCTGCAGCGTGTACACGCCGGGAGCCACCGAGTCAATCTGCCAGTAGGCCTTGGCCGACACAGAGCCGTCGCCAAAGCATGCTTTCACGCCTTCGCCCACCTTCGTATCGGTATTCGTGCGGAACACCACCTTGCTGTTCGAGTAGAGATAGTACTGTCCGTCGGGCATGCTCTTGGTGCGCTTCAGCTGGTACTTCATGCCCTGCGGAGCCACTACCGACTGCGTGCCGTAGGCCTCGCCCATGGTGAGGAACTTACGCGTACCTATATTATATATGTACCCTGTCTTATCGGCAACGAGTGACGACTTCTCAGGCTGGGTACGCATGCGCACCTCGACAATCTTGCCGAAGTTCTTCCATACGTCGGCCTGTTCGTAAAGCTCTTTCGAGCCGAAGGGCACGTAGAGCGTACACTCAGACAGCGTGACGCCGCCGAAAACGTTGTTGCCCAAAGCGATGAACGAAGGATCAGGGCTGCAGACTGTCACCTCGCGCAGAGCCTTGCAACCGTAGAAGCACGTCTCGCCGATGGTGTTGACCATCTCGGGGATGATAATGGCCTTGAGCTTCTGACAGTTACGGAACGCGCGATAGTAAATGTGAACAATGCTGCCAGGCAGCGTGACCGACTCTAAGTTGGTACATCCCTCGAAGGTATTGCCGTAGATGTCGGGGACAGTGGTCAGGTACTGCAGTTCGTCGAGGCTCTTCAGCGTCTTGTTGTTCTGGAACGTCACGTTGAAGTCGACAACCTTCGAAGCCTCGAGCAGCGACAGTTCGCCGTCGCTGTCAATATCCCAGGCCGAGATAAAGGTTTCGCGGGCCGTGTCGTCGACAAAGTCGATGAGTTTCAGCTTCTTGCGCAGTGAACGCTGAGCGGCGCCCAGTTCCTCAAGGCTGCTCTCCAGATTGTCGTAGACAGCCTGCTCCTGAGCAACCTTCAACCTGCGGCTCTTGGCTATGTCGAGCAGCGTGGCCAGTGTCTGGGCAGCCTCATAGCGCTGAACACTTGTCTCGTCGTAGAGCACGAAGCGCCACTGGCAGTTGGCCGCATGGGCAGCGTAGTCGATGTCGGAGTAGGCGCCGTAGGTAGGCGACGCTGCATTCGACGCATGGTCGGTCTGTACGCCCCAGAACTGTCCCTCCGTATGGCCCGTTGCCCCCTCGGGAATCTGTATGGTGTACACGTCGCCGTCGACAGCTGTGATGCTCCAGTAGGCATTGGCCCTGTTGGCAGAGAGGGTACCGTCGACGAAGGCTGCCTTCACGCCGCTGCCGACATTGTTGTCCGTCGACGTGCGGAACAGCAGGTTACCGCTACGGCCCGTGTCCTCGGAGGTCAGGTAGTAGACTCCCTCAGGCATCGATGTGGTATGGTTCACCACGAAGCGCATGGGACTGTCGCCCACGATGGCCTGCGTGCCCCACGCCTCGCCCTTGGTCAGATACTGGCCTGTGCCGACGTGGTAGAGGTAGTACTTCTTGCCTGCCTCCAGCGGAGCGAACTTACCCTCCGACAGTTCACGCTGTTCGACGATGGTGCCGAAGTTGCGCCATACGTCCATCGCTGCCAGCTGCGCCTTCGTGCCCTGCAGACAGCTGAGCGTGGCCTTCTGAAGGTCAGTGTCCTCGAAGGCCGACGGGCTAATCTGTATGGCTGATGGCTGGAAGGTCTTCAGCACGAAGCTGTTCAGGTTGGCGCAGTCGGCATAGGCACTGTTGCCGATACTGACGACGCCGATGGGCAGCACGACCGATGTCAGACCGCTGCCTTGGAAGGTGTTGTCCTCGATGGCGGTCAACGCATCGGGCAGCGCCAGCGTCTTCAGTGCCTGACAGCCCTTGAAGGCTGCAGCACCGATACTACTGACGTGGTTGGGCAGGTCGAGCTGTCCCAACTTGGCGCAGCCCTCCAGCGCCCGTGCACCTATGCTGCTGACGTTCTTAGGCAGTCGCAGCGTGGTCAGCGCGGCACAGTCCATGAAGGCCTCGTCGGGCAGCGCCGTCAGGCTGGTAAAGTAGTAGAGTTCCTTGAATGTCTTGATGGCCGAGCCCTTGAACACGGTGCCGATATCCTTCACATCGGCTGCCTCGCCGTAGGTCAGCTGGCCGTCGCCGTTGCTGTCGAAGTTTTCAAGGCAGAGTTTCTTCACAGCGGCATCGGCAAACGACATGGGCTTCTCGCCATAGTTCTCCGGCTCAATGCCGACGATGATTTCGCGATAGCCGTTATAGCCGTCGTTCGAGCCACCGATGCCCTGCTGTCCGGGCGTCAGCTGAGTCAGCAGGTAGTAGCCGTCGCTCGTGCCGCCCCATCCCCAGTTGATGTGGTATTTCAGGTTGCCGTCGTAGCCGTCGGCCACAAAGGCGTGACCACCCTCATCGTTCGAACCGCTGACGTAGACGGGCCTTCCGGCGGCAATCTCGGCGTAGACGATGCGGTCCCACTCCGTGTCGCTGGTCACCGTCTGGTAGCTGACGTAGCGCACCGACGATCCGTAGCCGAAGTACTTGCCGAAGGCCTGATAGGCATCATACGACTGTGCACCCGACGACGAGTTGGTGTAATCCATCTTCACCGCCACGCCGCAGTAGTGCATCAGGTCGGCCACGGCCTTGCGCTGCTTCTCGGTAGCCGAGCCATATTCGTCCTTCATGTTCTCCCAGTCGATGGGCGAGCCCTCAGGAATGCCCTCCACGTGGAGCTTACCGTAGGTGGGATGCTCGGTCCAGGTGTCGTAGGCCGGCATAGCAGCCGTCGTCTCCGACACAGACTTCTCGCGGTGGTAGTATAGTATCTGGGCAATGGCCGTAGCCACGCAGCCCGTCACCGAGCGGCCCAGCGAGAAGTACTCGGGGCACGTCAGGTTGTAAGGGTAGCCCTGACTCCACTTGCTCTTCATCAGCTCGGGCACCTTGGGGTGCGTGGGCACAGCATCACCGATGACCACTCTCCCACCCTTCTGCAACTCGTCTATCTGGCGGGCGTAGTCGTCGAGCAGTCCCTGCAGCTGCGGCGGCAGCTTCTCGTAGTCGAACTCTCCCGAGTCGCAGTAGCCGAGGATAGGCTCCGTTCGGTCGTCACCCGAAACGATGACATAGCCCTCGCCCACTCCTTTGTTAAACACATAGTACTCTGGCGTTGATGCAGCGGCACGCCGCTGACGCGGCGACAGCTTCCTGCCGCTTACGACTGGCGCCAGCTGCCGGAAGTCATTCTGTCTGCTCATGAAAGACTCTGCCTTGACGAAGGCCTGCTCACGGGTTATCGGCTGCGCATTAGCCAACGTGGCCGATAGGACAAACACAACGATGATGCCCAGAATTCGTTTTTTCATTTTTCTCAAGTTAGCAATCAATGGTGCAAAAGTACGAATAAAAAGGCAAACATACAAATCTTTTCGTCTTTTTTGAGGTATTTTACCGCAACGTTTGGTTCTACCGTTTTTTTTGAGTATTTTTGCAGCGAGATTACAAAAGTTAGTGACAGATGAGGAAAGAAGATCTGAGAATAGTATTTATGGGTACGCCGGAGTTTGCTGTTGAAACGCTGAAGGCGCTGGTGGAGAACGATTATAACGTCGTGGGTGTAGTGACACAGCCCGACAAACCGGTAGGTCGGCACGGTTCTGTGCTGCAGCCGCCGGCAGTGAAGCAGTACTCCCTGGAGCGCGGCCTGCCCGTTTTACAGCCCGCTAAGATGAAGGACCCAGCATTCGTCGAGCAGCTTCGCGGCCTGAGGGCGAACCTTCAGGTAGTGGTTGCCTTCCGGATGCTGCCCGAGGTGGTGTGGGCAATGCCCGAATACGGGACGTTCAATGTCCACGCCGCCCTGTTGCCGAACTACCGTGGGGCCGCTCCCATCAACTGGGCAGTCATCAACGGTGAGACTGAGACGGGTGTGACGACCTTCTTCTTAGACCACGACATTGACACGGGGCGCATCATCATGCAGTTGCCCTTCGACATTCCCGACACCGCTGACGCAGAATATGTGTATGACGGTCTGATGCACCTTGGAGCAGAGATATGCCTGAAGACGCTGCAGTGCATCGTGGAAGCCGACGGGCGTCCTGCCAGCGAGCCACAGCGAGAGGCTGACAATCTGAAGCCGGCTCCGAAGCTGGTGAAGGAGAACTGCGAAGTGGACTGGCATCAGCCAGTGAAGCGCGTCTACGACTTCATTCGTGGTCTGAGCCCTTACCCGGGCGCATGGAGCACGCTCACCGGTCCTGACGGGCGCGAGGTGACGCTGAAGTTCTTCCGTACGACGAAGACCGGCCGTCCGTCGGCTGATGTTCCTGGCCGCATTGTTGTCGACAAGCGTCGGCTCTACGTGACTACCGGCGACTGTCAGCTTCAAATAGACGAGCTGCAGCAGTCTGGGAAGAAGCGCATGGATGCCGCCTCGTTTCTGAACGGCATGAAGGGTTGGTGAGCCGCGTACGCCAGTCAAGGGATGCAGCATTTTGATATAAAATGAGGTAAACAACGTCATCTTTAGCAATTTTAATAGAGCTTTTGTTATTATTTGCCTGATTTTTGTTATCTTTGCGCACATAAACCGTACAGACAAAAAACTAAACAGCTTTTTTCATATATAAGCAAACCGAACACCAATAATTGAAAATGAGTGACAGATTAACGATATGTGCATGTCGCTGGCGTGGATTGATTTCCCCTGAGCGTGTCGCCGAGCTGGCTGAGGAGGCCAGACAGGAAGGATGCGAGGTGGAGGTTGTAGACGATTTGTGTGAGTTGATGCAAGAGGGCGACGAGCAGACGATGAATCGGATAGGCGAAGGCCGGATAGCAGCCTGTCATGAGCGGGCAGTCAGGAGTCTGCTGGCCTGGCGCGGGCTGCAGGCAAAGGCGCTGATAAACCTTCGTGAGGGCTTCGGAAATCCAGGGCCTGGCAATGATGCGTGGTACCCGACGATTGACAAGGACCGCTGTACGGAGTGCGGCAAGTGCTTTGATTTCTGTCCGTTTGGCGTTTATGAGATGGTCGACGGCCGTGTCAGGGTGATGCACCCAACCCATTGTAAGAACAATTGTCCGGCCTGTGCGCGCAACTGTCCGTCGGAGGCTATTATATTCCCCAAATATGGGCGGAGTCCTATCAATGGCGGTGAGGAGCGTGAGGAGCAGGCGCTTCGTGTGGACCATTCGACGCTCTATGCCGATGCGCTGAGGACACGACTGGTGGAGCGACGAAACGCAGGAACACCATTGTTTAAAGTGAAGGGTGAAGAGTGAAGGGTGAAGAATGGGACTGAGTGACTATACATCGCTTCTGAAGGTTACCGGACGTGTGGTTAGAGGGACGACACCGCGACTGTTATGGAAGTTCGTCAGGAATTTCGGGTTGCGGAATCTCTCGAACATGGCTGCCTTCGAACGGCGGATGCAGCGGGGCGAGCCGTTCTTCCCCGCCTTCGTGATGATTTCGGTAACCGAGGCCTGCAATCTGGCCTGCTCGGGCTGCTGGGTGACGCAGGGTGGCAAGAAGCACCTGACGGCGGAGCAGCTCGACGGCATCATCCGTCAGTCGAAGTCGCAGGGCAGTTATTTCTTCGGAATCCTTGGCGGTGAGCCACTGATGTATCGCGGACTCTTCGATGTGCTTGAGCAGCATCCCGACTGTTATTTCCAGTTGTTTACCAATGCCACGCTCATTACGCCCGAAGTGGCTCGGCGGATGAACCGTCTGGGCAACGTGACCCCCCTGATCAGCATTGAGGGCTTGCGTGAGGAGAGCGACCGCCGGCGGGGCAGAGACGACGTGTATGAACGGACGCTGCAGGGGCTGCGGGCCTGTCGCGAGGCGAAGCTCATCTTCGGCGTGGCCGCCAGTATCTGCAAGTCGAACTTCGACGAGCTGGTGAGCCGTAAGCATTTAGAGGACTTGGCCCGTGAGGGTGCCGCCTTCATGTGGTACTACATCTATCGCCCAGTGGGTGCCGATGCCCATCCTGAGAATGTGCTCAGCAAGGAGCAGATACGAGGGCTTCGGCAGTTTATCGTTGAGCAGCGCCGCCATGCGCCGCTCATCATCATCGATGTCTATTGGGGTGCCGACGGCAAGGCCATCTGTCCCGGTGCCACGGGCATGAGCCACCACATCTCGCCGTCGGGCTATGTAGAGTTCTGTCCGCCGCTGCAGATGGCGATGGAGCAGTTGAATGCCGACGGCAGTAATCTTGTGGAAATCTGCCAGCGGTCGGCGTTCCTGGCCGGGCTGCGCAAGATGATTGCCGAGACCACCCGTGGGTGCATACTGATGGAGAATCCCGAGCGGCTGGCCGACTTCCTTGAGGAGCAGGGTGCACTCGAGACCACCACGCGGGCCACGTTTATGGAAGAGCTGCGGCGCATGCGCCCTGTGCCCGGTCATGATATGAAAGAGGAGGCTATTCCTGAGAGAAGTCCGCTCTACAGGATGCTGCAGAAACGTTATTTCTTTGGATTCGGAGCCTATGGATAGAGTGATACCGTCAACACAGCAAGAGCGAGAGCGGCTGCGCCGGCTGGCCCACGATTTCGTCAGCGACAAGGCGCTTCAGCCGCCCGTGCCATTGAGCGACCTTGAAGAGCTGGCCACAGCGCTGATCAAGGCGTATCAGTTGGACGAGGGGCTGCGCGACTGGCTGATGGTGGAGCTGCACAATGGCGTGTGGCTGCCCATGGTGGCGAGCATCCCCTACGAGCGGCGACTGTTGTTGTTGCCGAAATGTCTGCGCGACAGTGGGCGTTGCGAGGGTGAGATGGACGACCTTGGACTGCTCTGTCATCGTTGCGGTCGCTGCGTCATTCCCGACCTCCAGACCCTGGCCGACCGTCATGGCGTGCTCTCATTAGTGGCCGAGGGCTTTACGTCGGTCATCGAGCTGATACGCCAGCACGTGGTCGATGCCGTCATTGGCGTCAGTTGTCTCGACTCGCTTGAAAAGGCATTCCCCCTGTTGGTCAGTCATGCAGTGCCGGGCATTGCCGTCGCCCTGAACGACGGGGGGTGCAAGGACACGCATGTGGATACGGACTATGTGATTGAACTTTTGCCGCAGCTGAGTGCGGAGACCATCACGCTGCTCGACTACGATGCCATCCGCGAAAAGGTGGACCAGTGGTTTACCCCTGAGGCATTGGCCACGGTGCTGACGCCAGCCACCGACGTCACTACGCGGGCTTCGCTGGCGTGGATGCTCAGTGGGGGCAGCCGTTGGCGCCCATTCCTTCTGGCTGCCGTCTATGCTGCCATCTGTAAGCCGCGCCCGCTGGTATTGCCCGACGAGGTGATGCGCGCTGCCGTGGCCGTCGAGTGCTTCCACAAGGCCTCGCTGGTGCACGACGATATACAGGACCAGGATCCAGAGCGCTACGGACAGCCCACCGTGCATATACGCTATGGCGAGGCCATGGCCATCAATATCGGCGACCTGTTGTTGGGCGAGGGCTACAGGCTGCTCGCTTCGCTGCAGAACAAGGAACTGTTAGGCGTGGTGGCTCGTGCTCACGTCAGCCTGTGTCTGGGACAAGGAGCCGAACTGGCCTGGCAGCCTGGGCAGAAGGTGACCATCGACGAGGTGCTGCAGATATTCCGGCAGAAGACGGTGCCTGCTTTTGAGGTGGCGTTGTCGTTGGGACTGCTCTCGGCCGGCGGCAGTCAGCATACGGCCCGTGTGCTGCACAACTATTCGGAAGCCTTAGGCATTGCCTATCAGCTGAGGGACGACCTGGCCGACATCTACCGCGAACAAACCGAGAAACCGTCGGTCGTGCAAGCCCTTCGCTGGCAGCATCCCGATGCTTCGGACGAGGATATTAAGAACGAGATGACTGCACTGATAGAGGAATACCACACCCGTGCCCTCACCTCGTTGACAGAGATTGACACCTTCGAACTGAAGCGGCTGATGTTTCAGGCTACGGAGAAAATCTTGGAAAGGTAAAAAGGTAAGAAAGTAAAAAGGTAAGAAAATGGGAAGGTCGGTATCATATCATCTGCTGCAGACGCTGAAGCGTGGGGCTGAGAGACTCAGTGAGGAGGCTCGGCAGCAGGTGTGCCGCTACGTGATGAGCCAGCGCGACGAGAGCGAGGCTTTCAAGAATCGTGGCGGTCGGGCAGACCTTTACTATACGCTGTTCGGATGGATGCTCTGCTATGCGCTGGACATCAGTTCCGACGGCAGTCGAAGGAAAGCCTATTTGGCAACCTTTGATACGCCCCGACTCAATGAGCTCCACCAGACGGTGCTGACGCTCTGCCGGATGCTCGACCGTCTGCTGTCGCTGCCCCGCTTTACGCCAGATGCTGTCCTTCGCTTGGCGGCTGACGACGAACCGCTGCAACGATTCTTTGCGACCTATCAGCGGCATGGTAGCGGAGGAGGTACTAACGCATGGGCAGCCCGTCTGGTGACGGCTGACGGGGCGGATGCAGCACTTCGACAGCGGCTGCTGGATATGCAGCATGAGTCAGGCGGATTCTTGGCTCACGAGGGTGTCCCTATGCCCGATTTGCTGAGTACGGCCGTTGCGCTGTTTGCCCTCAGCCAGCAGCATGTCAGCCTGCCCTACGATGTACATCCGTTTATCGAAGCACACTGGCAGGAAGATGGCAGTTTTGTAGCCACGCTGCTCGACGAATACGGCGATGTGGAATATGTGTTTTATGGATTATTGGCCATTGGCAGTTTATGACGACAGAAGAGAAAAGACAGATATTATTAGCTGACGCCACAGAGCGACTGCTCAAGATGCGACGCGAAGACGGCATGTGGGAAGGGCACTTATCGAGCAGCGCCATCTCTACTGCCGTATCTATATTTGCGCTGAGCGTCATCGACCGTCAGGAGTATGCCCAAGAGATAGGGAAGGGCCTGCACTGGCTGCTCGACACCATGAAGGCAGAAGGGTCATGGGGCGACAGCGTGGAGAGTCCGGCTAACATGACGGCTACGCTGCTCTCATACACGGCGCTCAGTCATCTGGGAAGGGTGCCTGCAGCAACAGAAAACTATATCCGTGAGACATTAGGCTGGCGCAACGAGGAGCAGCTCGTGAACGGCGTGCTTGCCTACTACGGCGGCGACCTGACCTTCTCTGTTCCAATCCTGATGATGTGTGCCTTAGCGGGCATTGTCAGCGACTGGAAGCGCATCCCGCCATTCCCGTTCGAACTGGCCGTGCTGCCGCAGCGGACATTCCGTTTTCTGAACCTGCCAGTGGTCAGCTACGCCATACCGGCGCTGATTGCTGTGGGCATTTTGCAGAACCGTCGCCGCCGCACATGGTTGAGCGGTGTGCGCGAGTGGCTGGTGCCCAAGGCCCTGCGGGTGCTCACCCGTTTGCAGCCCGAAGATGGCGGCTTCCTGGAGGCGGCTCCGCTGACAGCTTTCGTGTCGATGTGTCTGGCAGAAGCCGGTCTGAAGAACCATCCTGTGACACTGGCCTGTGCGCGATTCCTGCGTTGCACGCTTCGCGAAGACGGTGCGTGGCCCATCGATACCAATCTGGCGGGCTGGGTGACGTCGCTGAGTTGTCGGGCACTCGCACATCGGTTGTCAGCCGACGAGCGGAAGACGCTTGCTGACACCATACGTGGCAACGCCACCCGACAGCAGCATCCCTTTACGGGGGCCCCGGCTGGTGGCTGGGGATGGACGAACCTTTCCGGTAGCGTGCCCGACGGCGACGATACCTCTGGTGCACTCGTGGCACTCCACACACTGCTCGACGGACAGTACGTTCCTGAAGTGGGGGCTGGTATTGACTGGCTCATCAGTCTGCAGAACCGCGACGGCGGTATGCCCACCTTCTGCCGGGGATGGGGCAAGCTGCCCTTCGACCGCAGCACGCCCGACATCACGGCCCATGCCATCTTGGCTATGAGTCTTTGGAAAAAAGCCTTACCCTTAGAACAGCAACCCCGCTGTCAGAAAAGCATCGACCGCATGACGGCGTGGATTAAGAAGACCATGTCGAAGGAAGGAGCCTGGACTCCGCTTTGGTTTGGCGACCAGGATGCTACAGACGAGAAGAACCCCGTCTACGGGGCAGCCACCATCATCGACTATCTGCAGACTGCGGACATCGCCATGACACCAGCGGCCAAGGACTTCCTTTTGTCGTGCCAGAACGCTGACGGCGGCTGGGGCGGCAACAAGGGCGTAGCATCGAAGGTGACGCTCACCGCCAAGGCCCTCTGTGCCCTCAGTCATTATAAGTCAGAATGCGACGAGGCCATCCGCCGTGGCGTTGACTATCTCTACCGTCAGTATGAGGAAGGCACGCTCTACCGGCGCGAGCCCATCGGCCTTTACTTCTCTCGACTCTGGTATTCGGAGGAGTTGTATAACTATACCTATTTGATATTAGCGCTACGACAATATGAATAAAACCAAAGCCATTACCCTCGCCACCGTCGCCCTGTGGACAGCAGTGCTCATAGGCTGGCACTGGTATGACCCCAGCAAGGGACTGACCAAGTTCGAGCCTGGTGCCGACAAGCGACCGCCAGGCAGTGAGCGCCAGGCCGACGATGTAATAATAGGTGAGTTCTTTATGAAGGGAGACTCTCCGGCTCCCACGCAGGGCGAGGATGTATGGCCGGGATTCCGAGGTCCCGACCGCTCGAACATCGTGAGTCACGCTGTGCCGATCAAGCTGGCGGAGGGCGACTTCGAGGAACTATGGTCCGTTGAGACGGGCGAAGGTCATGCGGCACCGGCCGTCTGGCGGGGTCGCGTGTATGTGCTCGACTACAACGAACAGCTGTCGAGCGACGCCCTGCGCTGCCTCGACCTGAAGACGGGTGAGGAACTGTGGCGACGCTGGTATCGCGTACCCATGAAGCGCAACCACGGTTTCAGTCGTACCATTCCTGCCATTACGGCCGACGGACGGGTGGTGACGATAGGGCCTGAAGGTCATGTGATGTGCTGCAACGGTGAGACCGGCGACCTGTTGTGGACAATGGACCTGAAGAAGCGCTTCGCGACCGAGATTCCTTTCTGGTATGCCGGTCAGTGTCCGCTGATTATGGACGATGAACTCGTCGTAGCCCCTGCAGGCAAGGACACGCTGATGGTGGGACTCGACGTGGAAACAGGCCACGTGCGCTGGGCTACGGCGAACGACAAGAAGCTGAAGATGTCGCACTCGTCGGTCATGCCGATGACGTTAGGCGGCAAACGGACGCTGGTGTATGCTGGTATCGGCGGCGTCTGCGGCGTGTCGGCTGAAGGCAGCGACAAGGGCAAGATGCTCTGGTTCACGGACGGCTGGCAGCCATCGGTCATTGCACCGTCGCCCCTTCAACTGAGCAGCAATCAGATATTCCTCGTGGCGGGCTACGGTGCCGGCGGCGGACTGCTACAGGTGAGCCAGTCGGGCGGCTGGCAGGCAAAGGTGACCGATCAGTACAAGGCCGACAAGGGCATGAGCAGTGAGCAGCAGACGCCGATACTCTACAAGGGCAGCGTCATCACTGTCCTGCCCAAGGATGGTGGCGGTATGCGTGAGCGTATCAGTATTTACCAGCCTACGGACCTGCATCGTGCCGTGTGGAACTCTGCCAGCGACGAGCGTTTCGGACTGGGTCCCTATCTGGTTATCGACGGCCGTCTGTTTGCGCTGAAGGAGGACGGACAGTTGTTTGTCTATGAGATTGGCGAGCGGCAGATGAAGCTGCTGCATAAGCAGACGGTTATCAAAGACGGAGCAGATGCCTGGGGGCCGATGGCCTACGCCGACGGTATGCTCTTGCTGCGCGATGCCAAAACGGTGAAATGTGTCAGAATAAGTCAGTAATGAATATGGAACAGAAAATGAACAAGATGACGAGGCGCAGGTTTCTGCAGGTGGGAGGCTCGTTGGCCTTAGGCGCGGTCTTCGTTGGCGTCATGGGACGCAGTCTGTGGAAGCTGCTGACCAATCCGGCGGAAGTTTTCTATGATGCCAAGGATGCCAAGCGGACAAAGGACATGCTGGAGAAGGAGCAGTTTGTTTCACCCTATCGCCGTACGTTCGGCTTTATGGCTCCCGATGAGATTATGGCGCTCGAACTGATGGGCGACCAGATTTTGGTGGCCACACCTAATAATATCTACTGTTACGGTCTCGACGGCAGTCTGAACGAGAATTTCCCGGTTCGCAGCGATGTGCGCGATATGGCGGTGTACAAGGACCGGCTGTATCTGCTGTTCCCGTCGCGTATCGAGGTGTACGACGCGAAGGGCACCGAGGTGCAGGAATGGGAGGCTTGCAGCGATGATGCCGACTACTGTTCGCTGACGGTGTTTGAGGGTGGCGTCTTTGTTACCGATGCCTCGGCGAAGAACATCTGCCAGTATCACCTCGATGGCTCGTTGGCGCGGTTTATCAAGAGTCCGAACGGCTTCGTGGTGCCGAGCTATTCGTTTGGCATTACCAACATGGGCGGGCGGGTATTCTGCTCGAATCCCGGGCGGCACCTCGTAGAGCAATATACGGCCGACGGCGAGTATGTCGGTGCGTTCGGGAAGTCGGGTGCTGGTGCCGGTGAGTTCAGCGGCTGTTGTAATCCTGTGCAGATTACCGCGACGGTAGCAGGCGAGCTGCTGACCAGCGAGAAGGGAATACCCCGCATCAGTTGCTACGGCAGCGACGGGAGGTTCCGCAGTGTTCTGCTCGATGACAAAGCCCTTGGTGGCGGTCATGCAGCATACGATGTGCGTGTTCTTGACGACAAGCTGATTGTGGCAGGTGGCAAGAAGATTTCGGTATTCCAATATGACGACCGTCGCTCGGCCCAGACGCTCTGTGGTGCATGTACGGTTGATTGTCCTATGAAAGTATAAGTGAGGAATGAGGAATGAGGAATGAGGAATGAGAAATGAGAAATGAGAAATGAGTAGTAAGGAGATGAGTAGTCCGATGGCGCGGCGAGAGTTCCTGCGCAAGTGCGGGGCGCTGCTGGCAGGCGGCTCCCTGGCAGCTGTTGGGGGCGTGCTTGCCACAAAGGCATCAGCCAAGGAAGGCGAGATGATGTGGCAGATAGACCCTGAGAAGTGCGTACAGTGTGGACGCTGCCAGACGGAGTGTGTGCTGCCTGTGTCGGCGGTGAAGTGTTTCCATGCCAATCAGGTGTGCGGTTACTGCGACCTTTGTGGTGGCTACTACCGTGCCAATGTGAAGGAACTGAACACGGCGGCTGAGAACATGATGTGCCCCACGGGAGCCATCACCCGTCTGTTTGTTGAGGAGCCGTATTTCGAGTACACCATCGACGAGAGCCTCTGCAACGGCTGTGGCAAGTGCGTGAAGGGTTGCTCGTCGTTTGGCAACGGCTCGCTGTTCCTGCAGATTCAGCAGGAGCTCTGTCTGAACTGCAATGAGTGTAAGATATCGAAGGTCTGCGTCAGCGGGGCTATCCAGCGGGTACCCGTCAGTCAGGGCTATAAACTGAAAGATCATGCTTAGACTAATGGCTGTTGCCCGGTTCCCGAAGCCGGACTTCACTTCGGGTTATCAGTATCCTGAAATTATCCACGGGATGCCTTGGGAGACGTTCTGGTCATGGGTTGACGTAGTGTTGCTCGTTGGATTGATGAGCCTTGTGGCGTGGGCGGTTCACCGTAGGCCCAGCCGCCGGATTATCTTTGCCGTGAGCGTGGTGTCGGTGCTTTATTTCGGTTTCTTCCGCACGGGGTGCGTCTGTAGCATCGGCTCGATACAGAACGTGGTGCTGGCGCTGGGCGACAGCAGTTACCGGTTGCCGTTGGTCGTGCTCGTGCTGTTCCTGTTGCCGCTGGTTTTTGCCTTGTTCTTCGGCAGGGTGTTTTGTGCCGGTGTCTGTCCGATGGGTGCGCTGCAGGAGTTGGTGAATGTGCGCAATTTCCGCATCTCCCGTGCCGTGGCTTCAGCACTAAGTTTCTTTCCCTGGATTTATCTGGGCTTTGCCATTCTTTATGCTGCTACCCGAAGCCAGTTTATCATCTGCCGTTTTGACCCCTTCGTTCCTATCTTCCGCTTGAGTGGCGATGTGGGAATGATCGTCTTCGGCGTATCGTTGCTGGTGCTGTCGGTCTTTGTCGGCCGGCCGTTCTGCCGGTTCCTCTGTCCTTACGGTGCTATTCTTGGTGTAGTAAGCAGCGTGGCAACGAAGCGGGTGGAGGTGACGAAGAAGGCGTGTATCAACTGCACGCTCTGCCACAACGCCTGCCCTGTAGATGCTATTCGCGAACCTTACGCCAACAAGGGTGGTGAGCGGAGGATGAAAGGCGTGCGCCGCGTGCTGCTCTATCTCGTGATGCTGCCCTTGCTTACTTTCGGTGGCGGCTGGCTGCTGTCGAGTCAGAGCGATACACTCAGTATTGCCCATCGTGATGTGTACCTCTATACGCTGCTGCAGGAAGCCTCCTCCAACCTCCCCCCGGAGGTGGAGGCTTTCCACGAGATGGGACGCTCTATGGAAGATTTGGAGGCATCGGTCGTCAGTGTACGCGAGGCTTATAAGCATTGGGCTTGGCTGGCTGGGGCGCTGATTGGTTTCGTGCTGGGGTGTAAGCTCATACGTCTCTCCGTAAAACGTACCCGCAAGACATACGAGATAGAGCCTTCGGCCTGTGTGGCCTGCGGCAAGTGCTTTGATTATTGTCCACAAAATATAGCTGTGAAAAATGAATAGGAATGTATATAGAAACGTGGCCTTGGTGACAGTGGTGTTTGCACTGGCACTATTGGTGATGATGGGGGTGAGTTGGCTGCAGATGCACCAGACGACGCCGCTCCAGACGGAGGTGATGGAGACGTTGAAGCAGCTCAACGAGAGTAACACCGAGAATGCGGAGTTAGCAGACGAGATACGACGGCTGGATTTGCTGTCGAGAAAGGCGTACTTCACGCAAGAGAGCCATCTGAAGACTGGTGCGTGGATACTCTGCGGGATGGCAGTGGTCATCGGCCTGAGTCTCCGCATGTACTTCAAAGACTCGAAAAATCTGCCTGAGAAGGAGCTTGACCCCATTGACGAGTGGATGACAAAGAGCAACGCCCGAAAGTATATAGGGTGGGGCGTCGGCGGACTGGCAGCTGCCTCAGTGCTGTTTGCCCTGTTAACGTCGGAGGAGGTGAAGAGGCGTTCGTGGCTGATGAGCCACGCACCGGACCTTGAGATGAGGAGTGAGGAGACGGCAGCGACAGATTCTGCCAGCACTGCCCCAGCTGCAGCTGAGGCAGCTGCCAGCGACACGGTGAAGACAGACAGCACCCTTGTGGCTGAATCCGAGGAACCCGCAGACTCTTTCCCAACACCCAAGCTGACCTCGAATGCCTTCCGCGGCAACAACTCATCGGGCCGTTCATCAGCGCGCGGCATTCCAACGTCGTGGAACCTGAAGAGCGGCAAGAACATCCTTTGGCAGAAGACCGTTCCCAAGCACGGCTATAACTCGCCAGTTATCAACGGGCGGAACATCTTCCTGACCGGAGCCGACGGCCAAGCCCGCGAACTCTATTGCTTTGACCTGTGGACGGGAGAGCTGCGCTGGACGGTGAAGGCCGACGGTATCAGCGGTTCGCCCTCGTCGATGCCCCAGGTGAACGACGACACGGGACTTGCAGCCTCGACCGTTGCCACCAACGGCAAGCAGGTGTGCGCTATCTTTGCTACGGGCGACGTCGTCTGTGCCGACATGGACGGCAAGCGGCTGTGGGCTAAGAACCTCGGTGTGCCCGACAATCACTATGGCTTTGCCTCGTCGCTGCTGATGTACGGTAATGAACTGATTATACAGTACGACAACAACTCGAATGCCAAGCTCATTGCCCTCAGCGCGGCCAATGGCAACCAGCTGTGGAGCAAGAGCCGTAAGGACAAGATAGCCTGGAGCTCGCCTATTATCGCCAAGGCAGGAGGTCAGCAGGCCGTCATCGTGATGGGCAATCCCGCCATTACGGCGTACAGTGCTTCGAATGGTGCTGAGCTCTGGCGCGTGGAGTGCATGAGCGGTGAGGTAGGCAGCAGTCCGTGTGCATCGAACGGGGTAATCTATGGTGCCAGCGAGTATGCAACGTGTGTGGCCATCAATGCCGAGACGGGCGAGAAGATATGGGAGGCGAGCGACTGTCTGCCCGAGTGCTCGAGTCCGGTGGCAACGAAGGACCTGCTCTATGTGGCTACCAGCTACGGTGCTGTCTGTGCCTATAACACCGAAGACGGCAGCGTGGTGAAGCAGCACGAGCTGACGACGCCGTTCTATTCATCGCCCATCATTGCCGACGGCAAGATTTATCTGTTCAGTAACAGCGGCAAGTGCTACATCTTCTCTACAGGCAAGGACTTCAAACTGATTACCAGTTTCGAGACGGGCGAGAAAACCTTTGCGACGCCTGCTTTCACGGACGGGATGATGGTGGTACGTACCGATAAGAGTCTTTACGTGGTTAAAAAGGAATCATAATGGCTTGCGAGAATTGTAATATCACATCACCGGACGAGGCCCGCGAGGCCATCCGCACCAGGACCGACGCCATCATAGCGCGTGTAGGGCGGAGCCGTGAGCATATCATCCCCCTGCTGCAGGCGCTGCAGGCGGAGTTCAGCTACCTGCCGGCCGATGCTTTGGAACGCGTGTATGAGACGACGGACATTGACCGCGCACAGGCCATCTCGGTGGCGACGTTCTATGCGCAGTTCCGGATGATGCCCTACGGGCGGCACACCATCCGCGTGTGCTGTGGAACAGCCTGCCATGTGAAGGGCGCCAATATCGTCTATGATGCTTTCCGCCGCGAACTGAATATAGCTGATGACACCATAACCACCGACGACCAGCAGTATTCGATAGAGAAGATAGCCTGTCTGGGCTGTTGTGCGCTGGCTCCGGTGGTACAGATAGACAACAAGATATTCGGGCATGTGCAGCCGGGCCGTGTCAACGAGGTGCTGGCCGAGTTTGAGGCGCTGCAAGTCACAAGTCCCGAACAGCAAACGGCACAGCAAGAAGCGCCGCAAGGAGAGGTTCGCATAGGCATGGAGAACTGCTGTCAGGCCAGCGGCACCGCCGAGGTGAAAGAGGCCGTGGAGGAGGCCTGTCGGGAGTTAGGTGTTAATGTGACGATCAAACCCGTTTCGTGTGTTGGTGCCTGCAACTTAGTGCCCCTGATTGATGTGGCCATGCCCGACGGCAAGATTACCCGTTATCCGAACATCCGCCCTGAGGAGGTGAAGGAGGTGCTGCTGCATCACTTTCATCCTGCTTCACGGTGGCGCCGGATGCGTAATGCCCTGCTCAATCAGGTAGACACCTACCACACCGACCAGACGTGGGATAACATCGTGTACCAAAGCGACTTCCAGCGTAACCAGAGGATCAACAACTTCCTGGAAGGACAGCAGCGTATCTCGACTGAGGGCTACGGAAAGATGAATCCGCTTGACATAGATGAATATATAGCCCAAGGCGGTTTTGAAGGTCTGCGTAAGGCGCTCGGGATGGAGCGGAGGGCCCTGATAGACGAGGTCGTGAAGAGTGGACTGCGAGGGCGCGGTGGCGGCGGTTTCAGCACTGGGCGCAAGTGGCAGATTGTGGCTGGAGGGGCTGCGATGGTATCGCAGCATACAGGACAGGAGGATCGGTACGTTATCTGTAATGGTGATGAGGGCGACCCGGGAGCCTTTATGGACCGTATTCTGCTGGAGAGTTATCCGTTGCGGGTGATAGAGGGCCTGGTGATTGCCGCATACGCCGTTGGAGCCCGGAAGGCGATTCTTTATATCCGTGCGGAATATCCGCAGGCGGTAATCAGAGTGCGCCGTGCCTTGGAGATGTGTCGTGAACGGGGATTTATTGGAGCGCACGTGCTTGACAGTGACTTTACGATTGACGTTAGCCTGTTTGAGGGAGCCGGTGCCTTCGTCTGTGGTGAGGAAACGGCTCTGATAGCCTCCATCGAGGGACGGCGCGGTTTTCCGCATCTGCGTCCGCCATATCCTGCTGAGCGAGGTCTCTTTGGAAGGCCCACTTTAATAAATAATGTAGAGACACTGAGCCAGGTGCCCTTCATCGTCAGGCATGGTGCTGAAGCCTACAGGCAAGTGGGCACTGAGGGCAGCAAAGGAACGAAAGTGTTTGCGCTGGCGGGTAAGGTGAAGCATGGCGGACTGATAGAGGTGCCGATGGGCACAACGCTCAGGCAGATTGTTGAGCAGATAGGCGGTGGCGTAGAGAACGGCGAGCAGCTGAAAGCCGTTCAGACGGGCGGTCCCTCGGGCGGTTGCATACCCGCTGAGTTGTGTGATGCCGCCGTTGACTACGATTCACTCAAGGAGAAAGGCGCCATCATGGGCAGCGGTGGTCTCGTTGTACTCAGCGAGAGCGACTGTATGGTCGACGTGGCCCGCTACTTCCTAAACTTCATCAGCGGTGAGAGTTGCGGCAAGTGCACGTTCTGTCGTGTGGGTGCCCGACGTATGCTGGATATCCTCGACCGTCTGTCGGCAGGCAAGGGTACGATGAAAGATATTGACCGACTGGAGGAACTGGCGCTTGCCGTGAAGAAATCGGCTCTCTGCGGACTGGGCAAGACGGCTCCGAACCCTGTGCTGTCAACACTGCGCTACTTCCGCCATGAGTATGAGGAGCACGTGCAGGGCATCTGCCGGACGGGCAGCTGCAAGGCGCTGGTGAGACTGACGGTGACCGATGACTGCATCGGGTGTACGAAGTGTGCCCGCTGCTGTCCGGCCGACGCCATTCCCTTCGAGCCCTACAAGAAACATACCATTGACACCGATCGCTGCACCCTCTGCGGACTGTGCATCGACGAGTGTGACTTTAATGCGATAAAGTATGAGAATAAGCGTCAATCATAATACGTTAGAAGTCAGTGGGCTGCGTCCGCTCATTGAAGAACTGCGCGAGGTTGGTATAGAAGTGCCCTCGATGTGCTATGCTGAGGGTTATGAGCATCACCCGTCGTGCATGGTCTGCATGGTGAAAGACGTGAAGACGGAGCAGATGATACCCTCGTGCTCGACGATGCCCTACGAGGGGATGGAGATAGAGACCGACAGCGACGAGGTGAAGGAACTGCGCCGACTGTCGCTCGAACTGCTGTTGAGCGACCACCGCGCCGACTGTGAGGCTCCCTGTACGATGGTGTGCCAGCGCGGCATCGACGTGGCAGGAGTCATCCGTCTCTACGATATGGGCAAGATGGATGAGGCGAGAAAGCTGTTGTACAACGTGTCGTGCGATGATTGCAAGGCTCCCTGCGAGAAAGCCTGTCGGCGCGTGACAGTGGACGAGGGCGTCAAGATACGTGAGATACTGAATGAGGTTTTACCCAGCGGCAAGGGTACGGTGCCCGTAGCATCGCAGGCCCCTGAGCTCTGGAAAGGGGCAGGCGGCTCAGTACCCTTCAACAGCCGTTTGGGGCGTTTCAGCGACCGTGAGAAGCAGCGCATGAAGGAGACCTACACCCAGCCGAGCCGCTGCCTGCATTGTGCCTGCGACGGCAGGGGGGACTGCCGACTGCGAGGCCTTGCCACGAAGATGGGGATTAAGGTGACGCGTTACGGCGTGCAGTCGTCACTGTCTGTGAAGGAGCAGATAGCTGTTACCGGCCGTCTGGTCTATGAGCCGGCCAAGTGCATACGCTGTGGCCTCTGTGTCTATAACACTCAGGACGGCTTTACCTTCGAGCGTCGTGGCTTCGACATGCGGGTGGTGATACCTGAAGAGAGCAAGAAGCATGTCAGTGAACAGATAGCCAGACTCTGTCCAACCGGTGCTTTGGCGCTTCGATAGTTAAAAGTGAATAGTGATGAGACATGTATTCCTTATATATGTGGCGTTGATACTGACAGGTTGCCGTGCTTTGCCTGAAGGGGCGGTGACGCATGCCGAACTGCCTGAGCATCCGCAGTTGTTGTGGGAGCATCGTCACGAGGTGAGAACGGTGGCTTCGCCCCTGGCCTACAACGGCATGATTCTCTTCTGCGACAAGCATGGCGAGATGAAAGGCCTGGATGCTGACACGGGCGAGGAACAGCTCTACCTCGCGTTAGGGTCGGATATGGAGGCATCGTTCACTATTGAAGATTCCACGCTCTATGTCGGCATGATCGACGGACGCGTGCGGGCGCTTTCACTGACTGACGGCTCTGAGCGCTGGAGCTATGAGACGGAGGGACAGATAGCTGCCGCGCCTCAGCTGACTGCCATCAACGGGCAGCGGCGGCTCTTCGTGGGCAGTTATGATAATTATATGTACACCCTTTCGCCAGAGACGGGGAAACTGATTCACCGGGTGGAGACGGGCTACTACATCAACGGCGCAGTTGCCCTCTGGCAGAACTATGCGCTCTTCGGGGGCTGCGACGCCTGGGTGCGCATGGTTGATGGCACGACGGGTGAACCGGCTGACTCGCTGAAGCTTGATGCCTATATCCCTGCCTCGCCGGTAGTCGTTGGCAATCAGGCCTACGTGGCCGACTATGGTGGCGATGTCTATGAGCTGACGCTCACCGACGGGCACATTGCCAGCCACCGGAAGCTGCTGGCTGCAACAGATGACGACGGCGGAATGCTGTCGGTGCCTGTGGTCACTGATGATGCTGTGTTCCTGTTGACGCCTAACCGCCGGTTGGTATGTCTGAACCGCAGGGACGGACAGGAAAGATGGCACGTAGCCCTGAAAGGCGAGACGGGCGAAAGCTCGCCGGTGCTGGCCGGTGAGCGTCTGCTGGTATGTACCAAGACAGGTGTCGTAACGATTCACGATGCCTCGACGGGCCAGCAACTCTGGGAGTATGAGACAGGTGAGCAGCTGATAGCCCAGCCCGTCGTAGGCGAGGACCGCTTCTACATACAGACGGCGCGTGGCACCCTGCTGTGTTTTGGTGAAAAAGAAAAGTGACAGAAATGGCATATATCGAGTTAAACAACATACAAAAGGGCTTTGCCGACGGCAATGGTGGCATTCGAAAGGTCTTAGACGGACTTAACCTGAAGGTTGAGCAGGGCGACTTCGTGGCAGTGACAGGTGTGTCGGGAACAGGCAAGACCACGCTGCTGAATATCCTTGGGACGTTGTTGCAGCCCGACGGAGGGACCTATCAGCTGGGCGGGGAATGTATCAACGACGTGGATGAGCGCCGACTGCTTCAGCTGCGTAACCGTCAGATAGGCTTTATGTTCCAGGACTATCGTCTGCTGCCTCAGCTGACGGCGTGGCAGAACGTTCTGCTTCCCACCCTGGTGGTCAGCAAGACGCCACGGGCCGAAGAGGTGACCTGGGCTGAAGAGCTCGTGCGGAAGATGGGTATTGACCATGTCGTGCAACAACTGCCCGAGACGTTATCGGGTGGCGAGAAGAGCAGGGTGGCCTTGTGCCGTGCCCTCATCATGCGGCCTCAGCTGTTGTTGGCCGATGAGCCTACCGGTCAGCTCGACAGTCAGCATGCTGACGAGGTGGCACAACTGCTGAAAGACGTCAACCGTGAGTGGGGGACCACCATAGTCGTCGTAACCCACTCGGAGAGGCTGGCCCGGAATGCCCGTCAGAAGTTTACCCTAAAAGAAGGAAAGCTGTGAATACATCCAGTCGCTCATATTACAGAAGGTTCTATCGGCTTGTCGCTGTGGCGGTAGCCGTGATGACGGCCGTGCTGACGGGTAGCCTTGTGCTGGGCGACTCTGTACGCGGGTCGCTGACAGAACGTGTCAATGAGCGATTAGGAAATACTGAGACGCTGATACTGACGGGAACGGGATTCCTCAGCGACAGCATCCTCCGGCAGCCCCTGATGGCAAGTGCCAAGGGCTATTTGTTGGCAGAAGGCTTCGTCTCTTCTGACGGACAGATGATTCCCGTCACCGTCTGGGGCTCTGATAGCGATTCACTCAAGCCGGGCGAAGTCCTGATAAACGAGGAGCTCCACCTTCAACCCTCCACCCTCCACCTTCAACCCATCGTCCTCCATCTGCCTTCGAACAGTCTTGTTGGCTCAGGTTCGCTTTTCATCTCGCAGAGCTATGCTACCCAGTTGCGACTGACCGTCAAGGGCGTGAAGTCAAGACAGGACGGTGGCAATCTGCTGCTGCGCCAGGAACAGGTACGCCCGAAGAATATCTTCATGAACCGGCGGGAGTTGGCCGAGGCTCTGGGCGTCGAGGGGAAAATCAATGTCATCATGTCGCCAGAGCAGATTTCTGAAGCTCAGTTCGTGGGCAGCATCTGGAAACCAGAATACTCAGGGCTACAGAGGCATGGCGACATCATTGGCACCGATCGTGTCTTCCTGCCCCAGGGTGTCGTAGAGGCGTTAGCCCCCTCGGCCCGCTATTTGGCTTATTTCGTCAACAGTTTGGGCTCCATACCCTATTCATTTGTGACAGCAACCGACCAGCTGCATGGCGACGAGACCATCCTGACAGACTATGCTGCCAAGCGGATGAATGCCCACGTGGGCGACTCGGTAGTGATGGAGTACTATGTTTCGCGTGGCGGGCTGAAACGATTAGAGACGCGCAGCCACCGTTTCCGCGTCGTCAGCATTGTACCCATCAGCGAGATTCAGCGTCAGGCAGAACTGCTGACGGCCGACTTCCCCGGTCTGTCGGGCGTCAAACGTTGTACCGACTGGGATAGCGACCTGCCCATCGACATGAGTCGTATCACGCGGGCCGACGAAGAATACTGGGCTGAGTATAGGCAGACGCCAAAGGCCCTGGTCAGTCTTGATGCCGTCGGCAAGGATTGGACAGGCTCCTATGGCGTGGCCACGAAGATTGTGGCCAACGGTGTCAGCACCCTTCACCCTTCACTCTTCACCCTTCACCTACTTCACCCCCGCGAGGCTGCCATTCGCGCTGCCCAGAACGGTACCGACTTTGGCCTGCTGTTCCTCGCCTTGGGTTTCTTCATCATCATTGCAGCCATTCTGCTGATGCAGACTCCGCTCGCTGAGATGTACCAGTTGCGGCGGCCTGAGATGCAGCTCTTCAGCGTCATGGGTTTCAGCCGGGGCAAGGTGCAGCGCCGCTTGCTGGCTGAGGCTCTGCCGGTGGTGCTGATGGCCTCGCCCGTGGGTGTGCTTTTAGGCTATGCCTATGCTGCCGTTATCCTTTGGCTGCTGGCCGGTCCGTGGAGTGGTGCCACCCATACTGATGGCTTTGGCCTACATGCCCGTGCTGCTACGGTCCTCATTTCCCTTGTCGTGGCTGTCCTGCTGGCGCTGCTCGTCCTCTTCCTCGCCGTCAGGTCAGGATTAAGGGCCCGCCGTTCCCCCTCGCCCCTCCGCTCACGGTCCGGTTCGTGGCTCATCAGCCACGAACGCCTCCTCGCCTCCTCTCTTTACTACTACCGCCGCCAGCATCGGCTTTCGTTCTGGACCCTGGCCCTTGGCGTTTTCATCGTGTTTGCCGTAGGCATGAACCGTCCCGACTTCAACCATTCCTCCGGGGCAGTCACTGGTGGCTGGCAGTTCTATGGCGAGAGCCGCATCCCCATCCAGTACGACCTGAACACTACGGCGGGCCGTCACCATCTGCATCTTGACGACCTGCCCGCCGGGAGCCGTTTCCTGCAGCTGCCCAAACATACTGAGGACGAGGCCAGCTGTCTGAACCTGAACAAGGTCGAGACACCGTCGGTAATAGGTATGGCGCCTGAGGATATGAAGACCTTTGGCATTGCCTTGGCTGAAAGAAACGACCTGGTGCCCGTTGCCATCGACGAGGAGGCCCTGCTTTGGAGCATGATGAAGCAGGTGGGCGACACCCTGACCTATCATGCAACCGATGGCCGCGAGGTCAGAGCGCTCATTGCCGCCTCTTACCCCACGGGCATATTCCACGGGAATGCCGTGATGCCCCTGTCGGCTTTCCGCCAGCTCTGGCCCGACGAGACGGGCTCTCGCATCCTGCTTTTCTCCCTCCCCTCCCCCACTCCCGGTCCAGTGAGTGGCTCATCAGCCACGCCCCCCATCGCTCAGGCGCTCTCCGACTATGGCGTCACCATCACCACAACCACCGACCGCCTGCGCCAGTTCTTCGAAGTCACTGACACTTATCTCAGTATATTCCTTTCCCTTGGCGGCCTCGGCCTGTTGCTGGGCTTGGTCAGCCTGCTCATCGTCATACGCAAGAACCTCGCGGCGCGCCGCTCCGAAATCCAGCTCTACCATACGTTAGGATTTCCTCCAGAAGCTGTGGCTGGCATGCTGCGCCGCGAGCAGCTCGTCGTGCCCCTGCTGGCCGTTGTGGCCGGTATGGTGGGCAGCTACGCCGTTTCTTTCCTCATCCCCCTTACCGCTTATCTCTTTACCCCTACTGCCATCGTCCTGCTGCTGATGATGTTGGCCCTCACATGGATAATAATTCATATTAGTATAAACTCAAAAACTATTAAACAATGCGCAACGTTTTAATCATGGTGGCACTCTTTGCCAGTGCCTGCACATCGGCTAACACGCCGACTGATTTTACAAAAGGTGCCAGCGTGAATGGCTGGCGTGGTCCTCTGAACAATGGCTCTTATCCCGACACGGGCCTGCTCAACCAGTGGCCGGCCGAAGGCCCTCAGAAAATCTTCGAGGTCGAGGATGCCGGCAAGGGCTACTCCAGTGCTCAGGTGGTGGGCGACCGTATCTATCTCACCGGACTTAACGACCAGGAAGACAAGGAGATGCTCAGCTGCTACAAGCTCGACGGCACGAAGGTCTACAGTGTGGAGTATGGCCAGCACTGGCGTGGCTCCTACCCTGAGGTCCGCACGACGGCCACCTTCAGCGACGGTCGCCTCTATGTCATCAGCGGCATGGGCGAGATTGTCTGCATGAACGCCGAGGACGGAAAAATCATTTGGTCGGTTGACGGCGGCTCGAAGTATGAGCGCAAGACGGGCAACTGGGGCACCAGCGAGTGTCCGCTGGTCTACGACGACAAGGTCATCTATACCCCATGCGGCGACCAGACCACGATAGTTGCCCTCAACAAGTTCACGGGCGAGGAGGTGTGGAAGAGCCGCGCCCTGGGTAATAAGAGTGGCTACGTCAGCCCCATCCTGATCGAGTACAAGGGCAAGCGTCAGATCATTGGCTCGACGGCTGTGACGGCCTTCGGCGTGAATCCTGAAACGGGCGACATGGAGTGGACCTTCGACGACTGGGGCCCCAAGCACTACGGCAACTCCAGCCGCTGGGACAACATTGCCCCCAACTCGGCCCTCTACCGCGACGGCAAAATCTTCTTCTGTCACGGCTACGACATCAACGGCTTCCAGCTGCAGCTGGCCGACGACCTGAAGAGTGTCACCTGCACATGGCGCACCGAGACACTCGACACCCATCACGGCGGCTATGTGCTCGTGGGCGACTGTATCTACGGCTCAAACTGGATCAACAACAATGCCGGCAACTGGTGCTGCATCGACTGGAATACAGGCGAGACGAAGTATGAGACGGCCTGGCAGGGCAAGGGCAAGGGCTCTATCATTGCTGCCGACGGCAAGCTCATCTGCTACGACGAGCGCCGGGGCACCGTGGGACTGGCCAAGGCCGACCCCTCGAAGTTTGAGGTGACGAGCGAGTTCCGCATCACCAAGGGCAGCGGCCCCTACTGGGCTCACCCCACCATCAGCAATGGCGTGCTCTACGTCCGTCATGCCGGTGCCTTCTATGCCTACAAGATTAAGTAAAACCCTACTCAACTCCTCAACTCCACAACTCCACAACTCCACAACTATTTCTTCAGTTGTCCCAGAGCGCCGTAGACGACTTTCGCCACTTGGGGCTTGGTGTCCTCAACCTTCATGCCGTGAGCGATGTGGCCACGGATGTAAGGCACCTCAAGCCCCTTCACGCAGTAGTGGGTAATGTCGGCCACGAGGTCAACATTGTCGATGTCGAACTCACCGGCAGCCTTGCCCTCGGCATACACCTTGCGGAACAGCTCAATCTCGGCATCGTCGAAGCGCTTGCGCACCTTCTCGACCATCCAGATGTTACGAAAGAACTCGGCGCGCAGGTTTCCGTTGCGCACCACCGTCTCGCGAATCATGCTGAGGTGGGTGTATATGAGCTCGATAACCTTGTCCTGCGGGCGTATCTTCCGTGCGGCCACGTCGTCGAGTTTGTCGCTGAGCCGCTCCAGCTCGCCCTCGATGACGGCAAAATAGATGTCCTCCTTCGACTTGAAATAGGTATAGAGCGTGCGCCGGCCCTTGCCTGAAGTGGTCGCGATGTCGTTCATTGTCGTGTTCTCCAGCCCTTTTTTGGCAAAGAGTTGGCGGGCTACGTCCACCAATAGTTGTCTGGTCTTTGATATTGACATGTTATTGCACATTATTGATATCGTGTGCAAAATTACCCCTTTTATTTGAAATATCCAAAAAAAACGTCCAAAAATTTGCAAGGTTCAGAAAAAATAGCTAACTTTGCACCCGCAAATGAGGGGATGCCCCTTTTTTGCTGACATAAAACATCGCGGAGTGGAGCAGTTGGTAGCTCGCCAGGCTCATAACCTGGAGGTCGCACGTTCGAATCCTGCCTCCGCAACCAAAACAGCATGTGAAGTCCCTGAGAATGGGGCTTCTTTCGTCTCTGACGGGGACGAACTCGGACAGAACTCGGAAATCGTATCACCTGTTGGGGAGCCTGCAAGGTTTTCCCCAACAAAAAAAATGCCCTTACCTGAAGATAATTCAAGTGCCGCCCTTATAGGCTTTACTCTCCCAAAACTCCATAAGGGAAAGAACTGGTATGTGGACTTCTTCGCCTACGATCCCGTCACTGACAGGATGAAGCGGAAGAAGTACATGCTTGACCGGCAGAAGAAGAAAGGCGAGCGCCATATCATGGCCACGATGCTCATCACAAACATCACCCAGCGGCTGATAAAGGGCTGGAACCCCTGGGTCAGGAATGACAGTACCAGGCATCTCGCCCAGTTCAGCGAGGTGCTGGCCAGCTACCGCGAGTACATCGAGGCACTGGAGACCAGGGGGACGCTCAGGCATAAGACAGCCTACGACTATCTGTCCCGCCTCGGTGCCCTCGAGTCCTATATCCAGGAATGCCATGTCGCCATCAGGTTCGTCTATCAGTTCGACCAAACCTTCGTCGTTGATTTCCTGGACTACCTTATCCTCGACAAGGATGTCAGCGCCACCACGCGCAATAACTACAGGACGTGGCTCTCCACCTTCGGCACCTGGCTCGTCGAGCGCCGGTATCTGACGGGTAATCCCGTGGAAGGTACTCATATGCTGCGTGAGAAGGAGAAACTGCGTGATGCCCTGCCCGCCCAGGCCCTCGCGCGCATGCGTGAATATTTAAATAAGAATAACAGGTATTTCCTTCTGGCGTGCATGATGGAGTACTATACCTTCATCCGACCGGACGAACTCCGGCACATCAGGATAGGGAACATCTCGGTCACCGACATGGAGGTGACTGTTCCGGCAGATGTGTCGAAGAACCACAGGGAGCGACATGTAGGCCTGAACGCCAAGATCCTCCGTCTTATGAATGAACTGCGCACCTTCGACTCACCCTCACAGTACTATCTCTTCAGTGACAGTCTGAAACCCGGGCAGGACATGGTATACCTGAACCGTTTCCGCTATGAGTGGAAGAAGATGCGCACGGCTCTCCGTTGGCCTGAGAGCTACCAGTTCTACAGCCTGAAGGATGCCGGCATCCGTGACCTCGCCAATGCCGAGGGCGTAGTCGTTGCCCGGGATCAGGCGGGGCATTCCGACGTGGCCGTTACTAACAGGTACCTGAAGCAGGGCAAGGCAGTGCCTGAGAGTGTCAAGTCCTTCGACGGCCTCCTATAGCATCTCGTAGAAGTATCCCGTCATAAGCCGGTCGAGCTGGCCGTCCCTGATGCTGGCCTCTATCTTCTCACAGCCGAAGCGCTTATTCCTTATTATATATATGCGCGTGGGGTCAGGTATGGCATCAGCGAGGAAACGGATGACATGCTTCACCCTGTGGGAACAGCTGAATCCAATCTTATGCAACTGGCCGAGATAGAAATCAAAGCCAGGCAGATCATTCAGGCTGAAGCTCCACCGGCTGCGGTTTCCAGTGAACTGCCGTTTGAAGTTGCAGTCCGTAAAAGCAGCGTGGAGTCCGAATGTGACATCCCCTTTTCCTCTGGTATTGATGACAAATTCGTCGGTATTGCCGTCGATGAACACCACATTCATCACATCTGGCTTGTCGCCTTCGTCTATGACAATCTCTGTGCCTTCTACTAAGCCTTGCATTGTCGGACTCTCCTCCTGTTCGGCTTGGTTACCAGAAAGAGATGATACCATCCCATAAGAATTTGACACCGACGGCATAGCCATGCTGAACGTCAACTTCTCCATGCCACCTAACAGGTCTGAAATCCAGATGTCGCACTCGACATCCTCCTGCATGTAAGCCGGAACTATTTTCAGGCTTACAGTGTCGGCACCCTCAAACCGGTTGAGCGGGTTGAACGGTGCAATGCGACGAAGCGCAAACTGACCCTCCTGAATTTCCCACCCAATGTATACCTCTCCGTTCAGCTTGTAGAGCTTGCGCATCCTGACATCCGCAGAATCGTTCGCAAAGGCTGCCTGCATAGAGCTTTCACTGGTATATTCTGCCGAATACTTTGCTCTCCCCAGAATTTCTTTGTCTACGATTTCCGTGTCAGACGACTCCATGGAGAACTCGATGTTACTGTTCATGACGCCATCGACGTCATCCTCGTCCGAGAAGTCTGCCTGGAATTCGTCCACAGGTTCAATAACCTGCAACGGATTGCCAGCATATTCATTCAGAGGCACGAGTCTCAGCGACTTGCTACCGCTCCTGATGAACGTACACCCGAAGAAGTTCTGGAACTGCGTCATAAATTCCTTTACCGTCCAATGAGGCAGTTTTTTGCCCCACGAACCTTGTGCAGCCGTTGCAACGAAGATAGAATTACAGGCAGCAGGCAAGCAGGACATGTCGACCTCGAACCCCAGTTCGGCTGCCACCAGGCGCATGATATCCGTCAGGCGGGGACACTCGCTGTAATAGTTGGGAAATCTGCCAAACTGAGCGTCCAGGTCACAGAGATTGACCACCTTGTCGTTTGAGCCATCGCGCATAATCACGCCGTAACCATGGTAACCGTCCAATGCAAAGTCAGCCCAGCCCGGATCGAGGAATACGTTCCCTAAAGTAATGCATGCCCCCGAAGGTCTGCTGACAAGCCGGTCGATGTAAACGTTTTCTTGCTCCCCCGACATTTTCAGGGCGGAAACACCAGCGGCCAGTTGTATTTTTACCAGTTCCCCTGTGACCTGAACGATACGTGCCGTGCCTTCCATGACTGTGGTATTGCCGCTGATCAGGCGACAGTCATACTCTCTGTACACCTTAGATGCCTCCATGCGATAAAGGCTCTTGAAGAACATTCGGTTCTGATGTATATCAATCGGCAGCGACACGTCAAGGGTGTAACTGTCAGAAAGCGTAAAGTAAGGGTTTTCTTTCGTAACCTTTATCTCCTGGTGGCTGTCGGGTACAACCTCCGTTCCGTTTAGGAATAATTGTATAGCCATTTCTATTTGTTTTTCATCATATATTTCAGCCTCTTCTGCTGAGCATTCAGTCCGTCAGGCCCCGTCAGCACCACCTGGGCATTGATGGGCTGCTGTAGCTGTGCAATCAGCATGTCGTTAATATCACGTACACGGGCCAGCTCCTCGCGCAGATCCTCGTTGTCCGTCCGGACGTTGACGATGGGCGCAACCACCTGGCTCGGGCCGCCCATGGAGCGCGACACGTCCTGCATGGTGAGCGAGCCGACGGTATTATTGCGCTGTGCTTGGTCGAGGAAGTTGAGGAACGGCAGCACGTTGGGATTGTTAACGGCCTGGTGGTTGGCCACGAACTCGCCCTCGTGGACCACGCCGGCCTCGCGGCGGTAGCGGCGGCCTCCGGTGAAGCCGCCCTCGTAGTAGCCGGCCTCCTGTGCCTGCTGCTGCTTCTTCAGGGCTGCTATCTGTATCATGCCCGCAGCCGTGGCCATTGCGGCGAACGCAGCTGCTATGACGGGGGCTGCAGGTCCACCGACAGACAGTCCCGCACCGTAGGCCTGTATGGCATTGACGGCGGTCTGCCCGATGGCCTGTGCCATCTGGATGACCATCTGGCGCCTGTTGTACTTCGTCTTGATGGCCGCTTCCTCCTTCTGCTGCTTCTCCTGCAGCTTCTTCACCTTCGCCTGGTTGTTGCCGGCAGCCTCAATCTGCTTGTCGTACTTGGCCTTCACCTGTGCCGTCTCATACTCCTGCTGAGCCGTGAAGTAGCTGCTGGCGGCCTGCATCACCTGGTTGACGGTCTGGTAGGCGGCCTGCATCTCGGCGGCCAGGTCCTGGCAGAACTGGGCCGTGGCCTGCTGCTTGGCCAGCAGGTAGGCGTCGTGGTTCTGCTTGTCGTCGGCATACAGCTCCCTTAGCTTGTCAACTGTTGCCTGGTAGTTTTTTATGGTACCGGCAAAGGGTGTGTCGCTAGCCGTAGCGGCGGTGGCGTTTCGGGCGATGGTCAGCATGTCGCCGGCAGTCTTCCGCGTCTGTTCCGAGGGCGACTGTGCACTGCCGTACTGTGCCCGGATGGCGATGCGTGCCCGCTGGTATTCCTCTTCCTTCAGCAGTCCCCGGGCGTGCAGTTCGTCGAGTCCGGCGAGTGCAATCTGCAGCTGCCGCTCGTTCCCCATTCCCAAGTACTGCTCGCGCACCTGGCTGAGCTGCTGCTGGTACTGCCGTTCGTGCTCCAGCCTGTTGCGCTGCTCGGCCTGCTCCAGCTCCCATTCGGCATCCATCCGCTCCTTTGTCCCCTGACGGTAGAGTTCCACCTTGTCGGCCAGGAACATCTCATTGAGCAGCCGCAGGCGCTCCTGTTTTTCCGTCTCGGTTATCTCCTCGCGTGCGGCTTGTGCCTCTATCTCCGCCTGCTGGCGCAGCATGCACCGCTGCAGGTCTTCGAGCCTCATGCGGTTCACCTGGCTGTCGCCCTTGAAGATGAGTTCCTCAAGCTGGCGGTTCAGTTTCTCATATTCAGCCGTTCCCTTCTGGTAGACGTCGCGGCGCTTCTCGAGTCCTTCCTGCTGCAGCCGCGCCATGTCCTGAATGTACTGTCGGTAGGCAATCCTGCCCACTGCGTACTCATGCGTCTTGGCGGCAATGGCAGCGTCGGCTTCCGCCTTGGCGGCATCCTCAGCCTCCCTCAGGCGCCTGCGCTCCTCGATTTCCCGTTTGTGGCGTTCCTCATCTTGTTTCTTGCGCTCTGCATCGGATATATAGCTTATGGGCGCCGTGCCAGAATCCCGGACATCTGACGGCGTATTCGAATTTGTGACTTTACCTGTATAGAGCTGGTTGACTTTTTTGTTTTTCTCCAGCACGCTGTCCAGATAGTCTTCCTCAGCTTTCACCACCTTGGTCTCAGACTTGACATCCTCGAGACGTTTCTCATGGATTTTCTGCTGGCGGTCGCTTTCTATGGCAGATGCCGTTTTAGTTTGCGACCTATGAACCCTGCCGTCTGCATCAACCCACTCTGTGGTCGTTTCCTGCTGCTGAGTGTCACGGTATGCCTGCACAGCCTTCAAGGAGTTCTCAATGCGGTGCTGCTTGAAGTCAAGGTCCATCTTCTTGCGGTTTATCTCCACCTTCTTCTGGTAGATTGCCTCTGCCAGTGCTGCGTCACTCAGGTCTTGGATGTACTGTTTGATGGACTTGGAGTTTTCCTCGTATAGCTTCCCCTCGTTGCTGATGGACGCGTGATAGTCTGGAACGATGCTCTGCAGCTTCTTAATGGCGGCACGTCTTTCATCTACAGAGTAAACGTTGGAGCGGATGATACGTGTCAGCTGTTCCACTCTCGTTTTCTGCTCGGCAATGGATTCATTGACCTTTTTTGCCATATCGATCTGCAGTTCGTGCTGGGCGCGCATCTCCTTCACTTGCTGAAGGTTTTCCCTTATCGCATCGCTATGACTCTTCCAAGCCCTGTAAGCACCCCATACTGCCACGGCAACCGTGAGAACCACCGTTGCGAGTGCCGTCCAGACGTTGGTCATCTGCAGCCGCTTCATGTCGGCCATGGCGCTGTTCAGCCGTACATGGTTAGCCGTCACGGCAGCAATGGCTATGCGCCATGCCACGTGAGCCTGCTGAAGTGTTTTGATGACGAAGGCGTGACCTTTGCTAAGCGCTACCGATATCGCCTGAACGGCGTTTGACGCTTTCATGGCAATGGTATTGTAGTTCCAGAGGACGGTCAGTGTTGCGATGTACCCACCGAGAACCGTCAGTCCCTTCCAGTGGTCATACACGAAACCAGTAAGCACGCTGAGCGTCTTTGCCAGCACAGAGGCGCCTGTGATGGTGTACTGCACAACAGGCAGAAGACGCTCGCCCAACTCGACTGTCATCTCATGGAACTGTTTCTTGCATTTGTCGATTCTGGCCTGAACGGTATTGTTCATTGTATTGAACTCACCCTGAACGCTTGTAGCTTTTTCGTAAGCCTCGGTGGCCCGCTCCTGATGTTTTCGGACATCATCAATCTTGTCGGCCATCGTGGCAAGCACGGCAACCGCACGGCTGCCGTCGAGCCCCATGTCGTCGAGCATCTTCATCATCGTCTGCGGGTCTGCCTTCTTCAAACTGTCAGCCAGTGCAAGGATGGCGGCATTGGCATCCTTGTTAAGCAGGTCGGTAAACTCCTTGACGTCCTTGCCGGCAATCTTGGCGAACTTGGCCGTGTCGGTCTGCATCTTCGTAAGCATGTTGCCGAAGGCCGTGGCAGCCATCTCGTCACGCAGCAGGTTCTCGTCCATGACGGTACCGAATCCCATAATCTGTGCCTGCGTCAGTCCCAGCTGCTTGCCGAAGCCGGCCACGCGTGCCGTGAAGTCAACGAGAAATCCCGCCTGGGCGCTGGAGTTCTGCGCCAGTTCGTTCAGGGCCGAACCAGTTGCCAGCATGGCGCCCTTCAGTCCTCTCTTCTCATCCTCGCCGAAGGCCATGGCCAGCTTACCAATCTTATCGACGGCGTCATCGCCGAGATCGTCGCCCAGGGCCACTCCTATCATGTCGGCAGCTTCGACGAACTCAAGGATATCCTTCTTAGCCTGCAGTCCCAGTCGTCCGGCACTTCCAGCCAGCTGGTTCAGCTGCTCGCGGCTTGTACGGGTATCCATCCTCTTCAGCTCCTCGTTCATATCGCGCACCTGGTCGGCGGTCATCCCAGTGTACTTACGTACGTCGGCCATCTCCTCCTCCATCTGGGCATAGTCCTCCACCGACTTGCGGATGGTCGTTGATATTCCGGAGATGCTTTGCACCAGTACGAAGATACCGCCCCAGCTGTCGTTCAGGAACTTGAAGAACCTGCCCAGAACAGGCTGGGAGGCCTTACTCTCGTCCTTAATCTTGGCGAGTTCCGTGTTAGCCTCTTTCAGGGCCGCCGTCAGCGCTTTCCAGTTCTCGCTGCCACGCTCTATACTACCGCTGTTCAGAAGCGCATTGATGTCCTTGATCGTGTCCCTCAACTGTTTAGGACTAGCCCCCGACATGTTCCGGATGGACTTGTTGACGGTTGTCAATCGGTTCTCCATCATTTCCAGCTGCTTGACGTTCTTGCTGATCTCCTTTTCAAGTTTACCGAACTGCTTGGAGTCAGGGGCGTAAGCCGACTGTTTCTTTCTCAGGTCGCCGATTTTCTTTTGAAGCGTCTCAATCTCCCTCTTGGCCTGGTCAGTATTGAGCCGGATTACAGTCTCGTATCTTTCTGTCTTTGCCATAAAAAAAACGGTACATTTGCAATTACAATGCAAATATACCGCTTATGGCAGTCTTACAAAAATACTTATGAAATATGCGCTATACCGATAACGATGGCCAGGAACACGACGACGATGACAGCCGTCGCCACTCGCTCCTTGAGCGTCATGGGGCCGGCCTGCTTCTTGTATTCCTTCCACGTCTTGGGGTCAACAGGTCCTGACGTTTCGAGCATTTTGCCGCCTGCCGACTTCATTGCGGCCCCGACCAGCCATGCTATGAGTATCAGTCCAAGCAGGCATCCGATTCCGGGTGATATCAGGTAAAACATATATTACTTCATCTTACTCGCTGCAAAGATAGGATAATTCCGTGAGATTTCCAAGCTCTGCAACGGAAATCGGTATTATTTATACTTATTCTAAAAAGGCCGGAACAGTCAGTTCCCGGCCTTGATATACCTATTATAAGTTACGCGCGCGTGAGGATTGAAGTTCACAATCTTCACCTTGTAGCCTTTCGTGCCCCATCGCCACCATAGGAAGCGGTGGCGGTACTCGCGGTACACCAGCGTACTCAGCGAGTCGCGTATGTTGTAGTAGAACGTGGTGTCCTTCAGCTGCAGCGTCAGGTCGGCCCACTGGTCGTGGTAGTAGAAGCAGCTGTCTGTCTGGCGGTACTGCGCCGGCACGGAGTCGCTGGTCTCGAGCGTGGTGGTCTGCATGGCCTCGAGCTGGCGCACCCTGAGCTTCAGGTCCTTGATGAGCCGCTCGTCGGCGGCCAGTGCGTCCACCAGCTGCCTGGGCGCTACCTCGACCACCGTCTGCGTCACCACCTCGATGGAGTCGTGGATGGTGTCGCGCTGCAGGGGGATGCGGGCGTGGGCGAGTTCATGGTTCAGACGGCCGACCTCGTCGTGCAGGCGGGTCAGCTGGTTGCGCTGGCGTCCGTACCAGCCCAGGGCGGCAATCAGTATTGCCAGTGCAATGATGAATCTTATCTTCATATGCTATTCGATGGTTATGTAAATATCGCCCTTTGCACCCTTCAGCGCCGCATACAGCCGCTTGAAGGTGGCCGTTGAGTTGAGCACCTTGCCCACCTCGCGGTTCTCGCCCACGAGGATGCAGCCCTCGCTGTCGCGTGCGGTGTTGCCGATGTGTATGAGTATTCCGTCGAAGCCGGGCACGTTGATGAGCCGCGGCACGTAGCCGTCGCAGAACTCATACGCCTTCTTCTGCGACATCCTGGGCGAGCGCACGCCCAGCGTCACGCGGTAGCGGCCCGTGGGTATGGCCGTCTCGCCCGGTACCTTGATGCGCTTGATGGCGGCCCGTGCCATGTCCTGGCGCAGCGAGCGGTCGCGGTCCTCGATGGTGTCGCAGAAGCGCTGGCCGTCAATGTAGAGCCGCCCGATGGTGTACGTCGCCTTGCGGGCAATGCGTTTCAGTCTTAGTTCCATCGCTCACTCCTCCGTGCTTCCGGTTGTGTCATGGCCACGGCGCTCACGCCTGATCTGGTCCATCACGGCATGAATCTCGTTGCGCATCTGCCCGACGCGGTTGACGACGTAGACCGAGATGCCGAACAGTCCGAGTGCTGCCGACAGTGCCTCGCCGATATACGTCAGCGGTCCTGCCCCGATGTCGAGTGTCAGCGCAAACGACACGAAGGCCATGGCCACGGCACTTGCTATGAGCAGCATGGCCGAAATGTGCTGGATCCAGTCTTTAGTATTCTGTTTCATACTTCCTTTGCTTTAAAGTCACAGCAAAGGTAGCATGAAACAGCATCGTTTAAAAATACGCGTGAATGCCTGCGAAAAGTTTGCTCCGGGCAAACTGGGAGTTTGCTCCGGGCAAACCGGGAGTTTGAGCCGGGCAAACTTTTTGAGGGGTTTTCGGGGTCATGAAGAGACGGTCTTGACGGTCCATCCTGCAGGCACGCAGCTGGTGCTTCGGGTGACGCTCCATGAGCCGGTCTTGGTGAAGGTTCCGGCGGCGGCGACGCCCTCGAGCCAGCCGCTGCTGTAGGTGGCCGATGGCTTGGTGGTACACTTGACCTTGATGGCCTGGAGGCTTGAGCAGTTCTTGAACATGCTGTAGTAGCAGCTCGATACGAGGGTCTTGGCGGGCAGCTCGGGGGCCGTGGTGAGGGCTGAGCAGCCGTAGAACATGTAGTAGTAGCAGTAGGTGGCGAGCGTCGTGGCTGGCAGTGCGGGTGGGTTTACGAGAGCCTTGCAGCCTGTGAACATGTAGCGGTAGCAAAAGCTTGCGAGCGTCGTGGCTGGCAGCTCGGGGGCTGTGGTCAGCGACGTGCAGGAGCCGAACATCTGGCGGTAGCAGTAGGTGGCGAGGTGCGTGGCTGGCAGCGTGGGGGCTGTGGCGAGCGACGAGCAGCCGTTGAACATGTGGCTGTAGCAGTAGGAGACGAGCGTCGTGGCGGGCAGCGTGGCCGGCGGCGTCAGCAGCGTGGTGCATCCGTTGAACAGGCTGTTGTAGCAGTGCTGCGTCACGTTGTCGGCCAGTATCAGGTCACGGGCGGACACGACGGCGGCGTGGGTGAACAGGCGGTAGAACGTGTTGTCGGCGGCGATGGTGCTGCCGCCGCCGATGAGTGAGCAGATGTGGCCGCTGGCGTTGGCGGTCGCCGTGCCTGCGAAGCCGTGGTAGGACACCCAGCTGCTGTCCAACGTGGCATAGGCAGAACTGCTGCCCCTGAACTCGAGCCGGTCGCCTGCCGCGACCTGGAGCGTGGTGCCTGGGGGCATGGAGGTCCAGCTGCCGCCGTTCAGGCGGTACTCAATAGCCGTACCTCCCTCCTGGGGCTCGTGGGTGGCAGCGTCGTAGAACAGCCAGGCGATGGTTCCGGCTGTGAGCACGTCGAGGGTGAGGGGCTGGTAGGCCGGTGCGGCGGCGCGCTGCGTGACGGTGAGCTGGCGGGTGATGCCGGCGGCGGCCACGGTGAGCTGCATGGAGCGCGCCACGTCGAGGTCGTTCGGGCTGGAGCTGACGGCTATGGTGCCGCTGCCCTGCCCGGTGTAGTCGAGCGTGAGTGTGCCGGAGCCTGCTGTCCAGGGTATGACTTTCTGTGCCATGTCGTGTGTGTGTGCGTGCGTCAGGAAACGGTCCAGTTGGTGTTGGACTCTACGGTGAAGTACTCTGAGTCGGAGCCGTCCCACTCGAGCTCGATGCTGGCTGGCGTGACGTTGAGGAAGGCGTCGCCTGCGGCTATGGTGACGGTGCAGGTGTGCTGGTTGCCGGCGTCGTCGGTGACGATGACCTGTCGCGACTTGGCGCTGGTGTCGGCGTTGGCGGGCACGCTGAACTGAATGGCGTAGTTGTACTCGGCGGTTGCGCCGGGGTCTCCGCTGATGTCGGCGCCGTTGGCGGTCTGTGCGCCGTTGGCTGTGTAGGCGGCTGGTAGGGAGAGCTGGAGGTCGCCGTTGCCGAGTGCGAAGGTGAGTGCCTTTGAGTTGGAGGTGCCGGTGAGGGTGACTGTTCCCCCGGCCTGCTGCACGGCTGCGGTGGGCTGCAGGGCTGTCGTCTCGGGTTTTCCCTTCTGCATGACGGTGCGGACGACGTCGGCGCAGTGGGCTGCCGAGAAGGTGACGTTGGTGCTTCGGGCGTTTCGCCCGGTGTTGTTGGCGGCTGCCGTGGCGTTGACGGTGTCGTTGCCGGAGCCTGCGAGTTTGCTCAGTGTGTGCCAGTTTGCGTAGGCCATGAGGGTGGTGGGGTTTTTGTTTTTTGGGGGGGGCTGCTGTGGTACAGCAGCTTACGGGACAGGGGGGAGAGAGGCGGTCCAGGGGACGTTGGCGGTGACGGTGTAGGCGCCGGGGGCGGCCACGCCGACCCACTGCGGGGGCTGCGGGGCTACGCGCAGGTAGCGGCCCGTGGCGGCGGTGCATACCAGGGCGGCGGTGGCGGCGAG
>JAFPVW010000067.1 GCA_017395215.1 Prevotella sp.
ATGGCCTCGCAGGGGATGGCGGCATCGGGACAGACGCGGCCCTCGCTGTCAACTGCTTCGACGGTGATAAAGCAGAGGTCCTGGCCGTCGGCAGTGATGACACGGCGGTCGGGCGTCAGGCGCAGACGGGCAGGCTCGCCGGCGGTGGAGAGACCCACAAGACCCACCCCCAGCCCCTCCCTGTGAGGGAGGGTTACTTCTGCGCGGAGGGTACCGGGGGCGTAGGGAATGGTGAAGACGGCCTTGTACTCCGTTTCGCGACTGACGGCCTTGGTGCCGATGAGCTGGTTGTTGAGATAGAGCTTGACCTCGGGGGCTTTCGTATAGACCTCCACGTCGATGGGCTTGCCTTCCCAGCCCGGCCAGTTCCACGACTCCCAAGTGGGCCACACGCTCCACGCCGTCTCACGGATCTTGCCGCGATAGCCGTCGGGCTCGCGTACGGCAAGGTATATACTCCCCTCTCCCTTCGGAGAGGGGTTGGGGGTGAGGCTTCTCCACAGCATCTCCCGATAATGGCTTATCGGTTTCCTCCATCCCGTGATGTCCACGTCGCCACAGTAGGCTCCGTGCCAGTCGGGCTGTCCGCCGCTGACGTAGTGCTCGCCCGGGCGTTCACCCTCGTAGTAGTAGCGGCCGATGCCCGACTCGCCCAGATAGTCGAGGCCCGTCCACACAATGTCACCCACGATGTAGGGATGGTCCTGCGTCAGCGCCCAGTTGCGGAAGGCATCGCGCGGATAGCTCTCCGTCTGCCACATCACGCGCTTGGGGTCGCGCTGATGGTCGCTGGCGTGCTTGTGAATCATGTAGTTGTAGCCCACCACGTCGAGCACCTCGGCGTGCGGGTCGTAGATTTCCCAGTCATTGTCCCACGCACAGAGTGCCTCGGTCACGGGGCGCGTGTCGTCGGCCTCGAGTATGGCCCTCTTCAGCTGTCGGGCGGTGGTAATGACGCGGATGTCCTTGCGCTCGATGACCTCGTTGCCGATGCTCCAGCAGACGATGCTGGGGTGGTTGCGGTCGCGCAGCACCATGGCATGGATGTCCTCGCGGTAGCACGAGTCGATGAGTGTTGAGTAGTCGTACGGTGTTTTGGCCGAGCGCCAGCCGTCGAAAGCCTCGTCGATGACCAGCATACCAATGGAGTCGCAGGCGTCGAGGAAGGCGCGGGTGGTGGGGTTGTGCGAGGTGCGGATAAGGTTGAAGCCGGCTTCCTTCATCTGCCTTACCTTACGGATCTCGGCGGCATCGAATGCCATGGCACCGAGCACGCCGTCGTCGTGATGCACGCAGGCGCCGTTGATGAGCAGCGGCTTGCCGTTGAGTACGAAGCCCTTGTTGGCCGTGAACGAGAATGAACGGATGCCGAACTTGATGTGCCGCTCGTCGGTGACCCGGCCGTTCTCCTTCAGCTTGATAACGGCCTCATAGAGATAGGGACTGTCCGGCGACCAGAGGTGCGGCTGGGCGATGGTAAAGACCTCGCTATATGAGTCCAGTGAGTTGGGCGGACACTGCCTGTGCCGCTCAAGGAAGCTCTTCCGCATTTCTGCAGACTGCGGGGTGGGCTTGAAGTCGCCCCCGAGGAACGTTACCTCGATGACGTCAATCTGGCGGACCTGCTGGCCAGTGTTCTCAATGCCCACCTGAAGGTGTACCTCTGCCTGCTCAGGGCCTACACGGGGCGTCCAGATGCGGGTGGCGCGTTCGTCGAGGTGCAAGGCCGGCAACGTCTGCAGCCACACGTGGCGGTAGATGCCCGAACCTGAGTACCAGCGGCAGTTGGGCTGCCCGGAGTTGTCAACCTTCACTATAAGTTCGTTCTGTCGCTTGTCTTTATAGAGGAACGGGGTGATGTCGACGGTGAACGGCGTGTAGCCGTAGCCATGCTGACCGGCCTTCTGGCCGTTCACAAACACCTCGGCCCGCTGGTAAACGCCCTCGAAGTGGAGTCTTACCAACTCGCCTTTCGGTGTGGCGAACGTCTTTCGGTACTCGCCCTTGCCGCCCGGAAACCAGCCGCCCCCTTCTTTCGTTGCGCCGGTAGCAGGGTCAGGCCCCTCGCAGATGTCCCAGTCGTGGGGCAGGCAGACGCTGACGGTCTTCCCATTGCGCGTAAACTGCCAGCCGTCATCAAAGAGCTGGCTTGTCTGTGCGGTGATGCCGCTGTAAGTACACAGCATCATTGTTACTATAGATAAAAGCTTCTTCATTTTCATGTGGCAAAGATAGCGAATAATTCGGATTATTCCAAGGAATTGCCGTGAAAAATGTTATATGGTAATGGTTGCAAGCAAAGCGTCAAAGGGTGGAGCGGAAGGAGAGGGGGCAATATGGGTAAATAAACGGGCGGATAAAGACATATAGTAGCGTAAGAGAAAAATAACCTGCACTTCTTGCACTTGTTGAACCCGGCATTTCCTGGCGTATGTCATCACAACGACCAGAACCCGCCGCGTTTCTGGCAAAACGTGGCGGGTTTTTGGCAAAACCCGCCACGTTACAATTATTCCACAGCGTGGAATAATGTTAAAATGGCGGGAGGCGGAAAGTCATTCAGCCTGGCGCATCAGACTGCGGCGGGTGTAGGTTCTGGTGCAGGTTCGAGTGCAGGTTCCGTCAGGTTTGCGGCCGCGTAATATGCTGATTGTCAGTGCCGTGTGCAAGAAGTGCAGGAAGTGCAAGAAAAAAAGTGTTATTTCCAGATGCTGTTCAGGGGGCGGAACTGTACTTCACAGTCGGCTCCGCTGACAGAAAGCTGGTTGTAGAGAGACGAGGGGAACACGAGGTTGGTCATCGACAGCGTTCCCTCCTTGGTGAACAGTTCGACAGAGGACTGGTCGACGAAGACGTCGAGCGTCACCCGGCTGCCATCGACGGAGAGCGGTGCCTGCATCGAGGGTATGGAGAAGCTGCCGTTGAAGTTGGTGCGGCCGGATGTTGCTGTGCGGTGTGCGGTGAGCGTGCGTGCGGCGGCATTGATGTCGAAGACGAACTTTTCGTCCTTCGAGTTGCTCAGTGTGACCGTAGTGTTCCTGTCGAGACCGATGACGAGGCGCAGCTGGTAGGCGTCGCTGGCGGGGAAGGTTGTCTCGCCTGTCGTCAGAAACGACAGGCGCTCTGACCACTGGGCGGCAATCTTGTCAACCTCCTTGACGACGGTGCTCGTCAGCAGTTTCTGGCCGTTGTACTCGGTGAGGCCCAGTTCGCGGGGCAGCGTGAAGGCCGAGCGCCAGGGCGAGCAGGGCACGTCGCCGCTGTAGGACCAGTTGTTCATCCAGCCAATCATGATACGGCGGGAGCCGGTGCCGCTCCAGGTGACGCCGGCATAGTTGTCCATGCCATAGTCGAGCCAGAGGGGGTACTGGCGGTCTTCGGCGGTGAAGGTAGTGCCGTCGAACTGTCCGACGAAGTACATCATGCCTGAACCAATGAAGGGTCCGCCGGGGTTGACGCTGACAAGGAGCACCCAGTCGTTGCCAATCTGAATGAGGTCGGGGCACTCCCACTGCAGGCTTGGGCGGCCAAACAGGGGAACGTGGAACGTGCTGAGGTGCTGCCACGACTTGAGGTCGGTGGAGCCGTAGAACTCGATGCCCATCTTCCAGCCCTTGGCGAGTGCCATGACCCACTTGTGGGTAGGCTCATGCCAGAATACCTTGGGGTCGCGCAGGTTGTCGTCGTCGTTCTTGATGACGGGATTGTTGGCATAGCGCGTGAAATTACGTCCGCCGTCGGTGCTGTAGGCAATGCTCTGTTGCTGCTTGCCTGCCACGTCGCCCGTTTCGCCGGCTGAGGTGTAAAGTGCCACCATGGACCCTGCTCCGAAGCCGGCAGTATTGGCGTTGTCGATGACGCAGGAACCGCTGAAGACGGCGCCCAGCTCATCGCGGGTGAGAGCTACAGTCTGCTCCGTCCAGTGCATGAGGTCGGTCGAGGTGGCGTGGCCCCACGACATATTGCCCCACTGGTTGCCTTGGGGGTTATACTGGTAAAAGAGGTGGTAGGTGCCGTCGGCGTAGACCAGACCGTTGGGGTCGTTGACCCAGTTCTGGGCGGGCGTATAGTGGATTTGTGGGCGGTAGAGCTCGTTCCTGCCCGTCGGCGATACGTCGGGCACTTGTGGCTGCTGCTCCTCCTTGGGGTCGTCGATGAGCGGGTTGTAATCC
>JAFPVW010000068.1 GCA_017395215.1 Prevotella sp.
AAATCTGGGTGTTAATATGGCGTTAATTCATCCCAACGAATGGCAAATTATGCTAAAATCGGAAAGGTTGACGAGAGACTTTCAAATGGCTTGCTTCCAGCATGCTGATAGTTCCAAAAGCCAAAGCGCCTAGGAAATAATCAATTTATTTTCAGTATTTTATGCTCGCATTTCAAAAAGTTTTCGTACCTTTGCACCCGAAAATAACAACCGAGTCCCCAATATGGCTGAGACAGGAAAAATCTTCTCGGTCGGGGTACCAATCGAGTACTTATATGATACAATCTATGACGGGCTACGGCAAGGCAGTCGTAGCTTACAATGACAAGAAAATCAACGTAGAAGTTAAGTCGCTGAACTCTAAGCAGCTGGATCTCCAGACGCGCATCGCACCGCTCTATCGCGAGAAGGAGATGGAGATACGCCAGATGGTGGCCTCGGCCGTCGTTCGCGGCAAGGTGGACTTCAGCCTGTGGATAGAGAAGGACGCTGTGGTCGACGCCACGCCCATCAATGCGGCACTGGTCGAGAACTATTACCGGCAGATGAAGGATATCGCCGATAGGACGGGCATCCCCCTGTCGCCCGACCCGATGTACACGCTGCTGCGCATGCCCGACGTGCTGACGAAGACGGAGCAGGAGGTGCTGAGCGACGACGAGTGGGCTGCCGCCCGACGTGGTGTCGAGGAGGCTCTCGATGCCCTTGTGGCCTTCCGCACGCAGGAAGGTGCCGCCCTGCAGCAGAAGTTCACCGAGAAGATTGACAACATCCAGCAGCTGCTGGCCGAGATTGAGCCTTACGAGAAGGGGCGCGTGGAGAAGATCCGCCAGCGCATCACCGACGGTCTGCAGCAGATTCCCGGCGTGGAGTACGACAAGAACCGCTTGGAGCAGGAGCTCATCTACTACATCGAGAAGCTGGACATTAGCGAGGAGAAGCAACGCCTCAGCAACCACCTGAAGTACTTCCGCGAGACGATGGCCGAGTCCGCCGGTCAGGGCAAGAAGCTGGGCTTCATCGCCCAGGAGATGGGCCGCGAAATCAACACCACCGGTTCGAAGTCGAACCAGGCCGAGATGCAGAACATCGTCGTCAAGATGAAAGACGAGCTGGAGCAGATCAAGGAACAGGTACTAAATGCGTTGTAAAGATGAAAGGTAAAATGCTAATCGTAAGTGCTCCCTCGGGCAGCGGCAAGTCGACCATCGTGAACTGGCTGATGCAGGAGCATCCGGAGCTGCAGCTCTATTTCTCAATTTCGTGTACCAGTAGGGCACCGAGGGGTACGGAACAGGACGGTGTGGAGTATTTCTTCCTGACGCCCGAGGAGTTCCGTGCGAAGATTGAGAACGAGGAATTCTTAGAGTACGAGGAGGTTTACCACGACCGCTTCTACGGCACGCTGAAGGCCCAGGTGGAGCGGCAGCGCGAGGCAGGACAGAACGTGGTGTTCGACGTCGACGTGAAGGGCGGCGTGAACATCAAGCGCTACTACGGCGACGAGGCGCTGAGCCTCTTCATCCAGCCGCCGTCGGTCGGCGAGCTGCGCCGCCGTCTCGAGGGCCGCGGCACCGATACCCCCGAAGCCATCGAGGAACGGCTGGCCAAGGCCGAATATGAGCTGACCTTCGCCCCGCAGTTCGACCGCGTCGTGGTGAACGACAACCTTGAGACGGCGAAGCAGGAGGCACTACAGATTATCAACGACTTCCTGAATGATTAAGACGGGCATCTTCGGCGGGTCGTTCAACCCCATCCACAACGGCCATATCCAATTAGCCCGACAGCTGCGCGAGGCGGCGGGACTTGACGAAGTGTGGCTGATGGTGTCGCCCCAGAATCCGCTGAAGGAGCAGGCAGGGCTTTTGGCCGACGACCTGCGCCTGCAGATGGCCCGCCAGGCACTGGCCGACGAGCCGTTTATCGAGGTCAGCGACTATGAGTTCCGTCTGCCGCGGCCTTCTTATACGTGGAATACACTGCAAGCACTCAAATCCGACTTCCCTGACCGGGAATTTGTGCTGCTCATCGGCGGCGATAACTGGGAGCGCTTCTCCCGCTGGTACCGTGCCGACGACATCGTCAGCAACTACCAGATTATCGTCTATCCCCGCCGAGGGAGCGACATCGACCTGACGTCACTTCCCCCCACGGTCAGCGTCGTAGAGGCCGAGCTGCTCGACATTTCGAGCACCGACATCCGCCGCCGCGTCAGCCGCCGACAGCCAATTACAGGTCTTGTTCCCGACAGCATCATCGATGCTGTCATAGCCAACTACTCACATTAGCCTGGGTCATTGCCAGGCTATAAGCCTGACAATGGCATCCAAATCGGTCTTATCGACGAGGCCGTTACAGTCGATGTCGGCAGCAGCCTTACGGAATCCGTCGGGTGTTTGGCCCACGATGTGGCTGATGGTCTGAGCCACGTCGAGAATATTCACCACGCGGTCGCCGTTCACATCGCCCGGCATGATTGCCTCGGTCACCTCGTATGTAGCCGTGCCCGACTGGCAGCCCGGATAGCTCGTCGTCACCGTCAGTGTGCCCGGCTCATCAAAGGTGTAGTAGTAGCCGTCAGTGCGGTAGATGCGGATGTTGTCGATGCCGGCCCCTCCAGGTTCGTATTGATAGCGCCCATTACGGATAAAGATTCCATCGCATTCTGCACTTTCGCCTTCAAGCAGATTATATGTTCCAGTTGCAACAGGTTCAGTACCTCCTTTAGGACAAATTGTGAAGTTAACGACTCTATTGACCACATCGACGTTAAGAACAAAATGATACCATTTGGAATTATCCATCGTAAAGGTGGTTTCTGTTTCATTTACAGTGAAGGTGGTGCTATTCTCCCCTCTTCGAAGAAACAGCAGGTATGCGTTATGACCGTATGTCGAGATGGTTTTCCAGTGGTAGCCATAATTGTAGTGCCAGCTATCCCAATGGCTTCTACTCATAACAGCAAAATCAGTAGTCTTTGAAGCGTTGTTGAAATAAGTATCGAACTCCATAACGTAGTTCGAGACGCCCGTATAATCCGCTGAAATTGGGGTGTAATCACCTTTGTCCGTATTTGAAGTAATGGCGATGCACTGGCCATCACTACCTGGATAGGTCGGAGAATATATGGCCGTGTAGTTGTTGTTTTTCCAATAGTCCCCAGGTTTAGTGCTACCCTCAAAATCCTCGCTGTAGAGCGTCAGCAAATCCACCTGCTCACCGTTGAACGTGGCCTCAACTGCTGGGGTGGCGTTGCTGCCTGCATAGCTGAACGTGCCGGGATTGATGCTCACGATGGGCAGCAGGCCGTCGGTGGTCGAATGGTAGCCGCTGATGTCGAACGTGGCCACAGGACAGGTTACGGCCACGCCAGTACCCACGACAAGGAAGAGGTGGCCGTTAATGCTCTCAAAACGATACTGGCTGATGCCATCCAGACCCTCAATGATGGCTTCGCCCTCAAAGTTGCTGATGGTGCCCAAGTCGTATGTGCCATCTGCCACAGAGCCGCTCTGAGCACGGAACTCGATGACGGGCTTCAGGTACTTAGGACCGTAATTCTCCCAGACGTCGCCAGTCTTGCTGTTGAGCACAAGTTGGCTTACGTTCACCTGGCTTGCTGTTAAGTCATTGTTGAGCGTAATGACGAGCCGCGCACCGTAGTTCAGCGTCAGCGTGCCTACTGTAATGCCCTCGCTGCCCACGGCGATGGTCGAGCCGTAGTCGGCGGTTATACTCTTCGTGAACGTACCGCCGTTGGTCTCCAGCGTAGTAAAGCGGTTCAGCCAGACGGCGCTGTTCTGCATCGTACCATTGAAGCGCAACGTGCCGGCCCAAACATCGGTGTTTCCCGTATAGGTCTCCGTAACGTTTGGCAGCTGGAGTATGCCATTGCCCTGCTTCACCAAACGCACCTTGCCCGTAAAGGCACCGCCCGTCAGCGTGTGGGTATAGGTCGTGGTGGTTATGTTATTGTTGTTGTCATGACCCTGCACCCATGTCGGCGTATTGACCACAAGCACGGCAGGGGCAGCACCGTCGCTGACGTTGACAGTCATATCGTTGGTCTCGCATATCAGCAGGTGGTCGTTGCTCGAACCGCTGCTAATCGTTCCACCGTTCTCTATTTCCGTTCGCCCTTCGTTGGTCAGCGTCGGCGGAGCCACGGTAATGTCCTCCAACTCGCCAAGGAAGTAGCTCAGGTGGGGCGGTTGGTTATAAGCCATCATCTGCCATACCATCGCCTGACGGTACTGGTGGTCGTTCCAGAGTGTGGGCAGGCTGTAGTTGGTACCTATGCCTGTAGCATAGACACGGATGTTTGTACCCCAGCGAACTATTATCTCCTCGCGCCAGTCGCCGATGATGTCACCCTGGAAGCATGGGTTGTTTTTCGAGTCGTTATTCATACTGGCACCCTCATCATCCCTTGAAACAAATATGCGGCCATTCTCATGATCCCATATAGCAGGAGCGCCCTCTGTTCCGGGACTGTCGAGGATTTCGTCTCCCAAATCACCATCCCAATATGTACGGAAATTCAGATGCGACCAAAATAAACCATCATTATTGCCAGTAGGTCCATCTGCCACCACAACATCCTTAACGGATGAGATGAGGCCGGTGCTAACGGAACGTCCCAAACAGCCAGGAATGGTGCTTGAGAAATTGCCAATCAAGCATCGACCGTCGTCGTCACCGGCCGTTTGACGATAATAGATTTCGCTTGTCGTGGCATTGCGGTAGTTCATGCCAGGATTATCCTCATTGCAGCCAAAGAACTCCAGACCGGGGCGGTAGGGGTCGAAGTCGCCCACGTGCTGCGCGTCGCCGTGACCAAGCCCCGTGGTGGAGAGGCCCTTGCCGTTGTCGTCAATCACCATCGAGCCGTAGACAATCTCGTCGCGACCATCTTCATCAACATCAGCAATAACAAAGTTATGGTAGCCATTGCCATACCAGGGGCTGTTGGAGTTGTTGCAGTTCCAGCGCCAAAGCTCTTTCCACTCGTGGGAAACGCGGTCCAAGTCCATAGCTATCATCTTGTGTCGCGTATAAATGCCACGGCCCAGAAAAAGACTAGCCTTGCGTCCATCGAGGAACGGTGCGCCGAGGAAGTGCTTCGTCGAGCGGTGGCCGTAATCATCGCCCCAAGCCGACTTTTCACTACTCTCGCCACTTTCCAGTCTTGGCAGCGGGTATGCTATTTGCTGATAAAGCTTTCCGGTTTCACCATCCATATAAACCAGGTACTCTGCTCCCGTGTGTGTCCAGGCATACTGTGAGTCGGTATGGCTGTTCATTTTGTTACGTGTATTGACGTTAGGAGAGCCAATGGTATACAATTTTTTCTTGCCGTCAGGACCGTAAACTATCATGTTATCGGCACCACGCAGCACCACTTCTGCCTTGCCGTCTTCGTCCCAGTCGTAGGCGATGATATTAATTTCTGTGGAGTTCATACTGGCCATATTGGGACCGCAGTCGATACGCCACATCAGCGTAGCGGCACCTGTCTGCCAGTTCACGTCGTATGCATCCAACACGACAAACTCCCTTGACGATTCCAAGTAAATGCCTGCTGCATCGACCGTATTCAGTCTCTTGACGATAATCTCAAACTGTCCGTCACCGTCAAGGTCAGCAACCTCAGCATCGTTGGGTTGGTAATGGTCTGTGACTTCATTACCATTGCGGTCGAAGACCTTTGCGAGAGTGATGTTAAGATAGCCGTATGCATAGCGATTCCCATTAGGCTTATAAGCATTGCCATTGTTCCAAGCAGTAACTGTATCACACTTCTCCTGTTCCACACCGTTCACTACGGCTGCCACCTGATACTTAGTGCCAACAGGAGCGTTACTACCATCGTTATAACAAGTATTTGTTAGATTACTTGCTAAAATATTGCCATTTTTGTAAAGTTTGTAGGTCACATCGAAATACTCGGAAGTCAGTCGCCGCCAAGTCACAAGGTTCGCTTGACTGTTACCCGCTGCTCCGACGGGTACTGCCACCAGTCCGCGGTCCAACTTGTCGGTATGGCGCTGGGCCATCACGGTCGTACACATTGCCCCCAAGAGCAGGAGCAGGAAAAGTTTCTTGTTCGTCTTCATTATCGGTTGTAGTTTGCTTGTTCTTTGCCTGCAAAGTTACTAATTTAAATTCGAATAGCCAAGCGTCGGTGCAAAAGTTACCCCTGTTTTCTCAAAAAACACTCATATAATTGTTATTCACAGGAAACAACCAACACTTCCGACACTTCCTGCACCTGTTGAACTTTTTTAGGTGTAGGAAGTGCAGGAAGTGTAGGATATAAAGTGCGAATGACAACTATAATAGCCAAAACGGGCGGAATAATCGGCAAAAGCGTGCTCTTTACCAACCTTTGGAAGCTGGAACCGACACCTGAACCGACACTTGAACCGACACCCTGGCAAAAGGCGCCGGGTTACGGGCAAAACCCGCCGGGTTTTTGTCAAAAGGCGGCGGGTTTTGGGCAAAAGGCGGCGGGTTTTGGGCGCGGGTTAGCTGCGCGAGGAGGCGCCTCGTCATCATTATTCTCAGTAGCTCTTTAGCCAGAGCATGAACAAGATATCAGTCGGTCGTTTCCGGCCATGACTGTCACTAAGAATACCTTTCTCCGTAAGTCCTTTTACGGCCGTTTGTACGCTGCTTGCTGTTTTCAGACTATATTTTGTAATAAATACCTGACTGGTTAGCGTCACATCATTGGGATATTCTGTTGCGATGGCCTGTAGTACGGTCTTTTGCTTCTCTGTAAGCGAAGCGTAACGGTCTTCGAAAGTAAAACGTTTGGAGTCGACCATGTGGTTCAGAATGTGACTGTAGCAGTTTTCGCCAACACGCTCTCCACGTTCTGCGAGTGTAAAAGCTTCGTTCATACCCAGTTGCAGGTACCAAGTGATTCCACGAAAACAGTCATAAAGTCGTGATATCAGGATGTCGGAGACGCTCTTGCCGTAACATGCAAACAATTGTTGGCAGAACTTTGTATATTCCTGCTTTTTAATGGGCAATAATTGCATAAAAACCACACTGTTATAGAACGGACGGCCAGGGTCATTGAAGATGCTCTCGAGCAAATGCCGTTCACTGCCTGCAAAGACAAACAGTGCATGCTTCATGTGCTGAATCTTCGTTCTTAACAATGCCTCCATATTATCTTCCTCGAAACTTGCAATTCTCTGAAACTCATCTATCGCTACGACACACGTTTTGTCTGACGTATCAAGATATTGCAGTATTTCGTCGAGGGTGATTTCTGGTTCACTGATATCGCCTATGCCAAAGCCTATTTCGGGCTAAAAGGGTATTATGCAAAATTACATAATGCAAAATTACATAATTTTTTCTTCCTGACCAACGACAAGCATTACCTGCCATCATTTTTTATGTTTTTTTGGCTATTTGTCCAGCCTTATCTGGCGGGTGTTGCCGTGCTTGTCGCTGACGGTGACGGTGTAGGTCTGGTTGGCAATGAAGGGGAAATGGGTGAAGTCGGCAACGGAGCGGATGGGGGTGCCGTCGACGGCGGTGATGACATCGCCCAGACGGAAGCCCTGACGGTAGGGCTCGCTCTGCTCCCAGACGAGGCCGACGGTGGGGCGGCCCTGGCGGTCGGGGATGTAGTAGATGTCGGGCAGGCGGTTGTCGACCCAGCACTGGGTGCCGCCGCCGTCGTAGGGCTGGAACAGCAGGCGGCGCCGGCGCGGGTTGATGATGACGGCGCCGTAGTCGAGGAGGGCGCTGCCAATGGCCGACGGGCCCTGGGCGGTCAGCGTGCGGACGTTGCGGAAGCTGAAGTCGCCCCACTTCAAGGCGCGCAGACAGAGGGCGGCAACCTCGTCGGTGGTCTCCGTGCCGAAGTGGCTGATGCGCTGGCTGCCGTGGGTGCGGGCCTCGACCTGCGGCTCTATCTCGCCGGGGATAGCGGCGATGGCGGCTTCGAAACTTTGGCGCGAGAGGGCGTAGAGCGAGCGGTCGCCGGTGTCGAAGCGGGCCTCGTCGTTGTAGACGCCGAAGGGCGTAAGGGCGACGAAGGGCACGTGACGGCGGAGGCGGTAGCGGGCCTCGAAGCCCAGCTCGCTGCTGAAGTGGCGGCGGCGGTCGGTCAGGATGAGGCGGCGGTTGCGCGTGTCGATCTTGGCCAGCAGGCCCTTGTTGAAGATGTCGAAGCCGATGATGCCTTCGCAAGTGCTGTCCTTCGAAAGGCGGTGGAGGCGGTTGGCGTGGTAGCCGGTGATGGTGAGGCGGCCTATCTGGAGGTCGGGAAGGCGGAGGACTTCGGTGGAGCGGGCCTGGCCGGTGGCGTCGTGCGAGGTGATGGTGCCGACGGGCTGCGGCACCGCCGCAGCATAGCGGACAGAAGGGGCGGAGGCGGAAGAGGGGGCGGAGGCGGAAGAGGGGGCGGAGGCGGAAGGGGGGGCGGAGGCGGAAGGGGGGGCGAGGAGGGGGGAATCGGTGAAGATGGCGCCCATGGAGGCGCCGGTGTCGAGGAGGAAGCGGTGGGGCTGGCCGTTGATGATGACGGGGAGGTAGATGCGGCCGTCGGCGACCTCGATGTCGACGGTATCGGCGAAGTTCTTGGGCGAGAGGCGGAACTTCAGGTTATAGTAGTACTCCTGAGCACCTGCGATGGTGCTCAGGAGCAAGAGGATGGTGACTATGGCGGGCCTACTGCGCATTGATTTCGCGGATAAGGCGGTCGGCGTGTCCCCACTTGTCCATCATATAGAGAACGAAGCGGATGTCGACGCCGATGCAGCGTGCCAGCTGCGAGTCGAAGAAGATGTCGCTGGAGAGGCTGTCCCAGTTGCCGTCGAAGGCGAGGCCGATGAGCCGGTTCTTGCCGTCGAACATCGGCGAGCCGCTGTTGCCGCCGGTGATGTCGTTGGTGGTGAGGAAGCAGAGGGGCATGTCGCCGGCCTGCTGCATCAGGGTGAGCATCTCGGGTTCTACCTTATAATCCTCGATGGAATCGCCCTTTTTCATCTTCTCGACGAGGCTCGGGGCGGTGGTGCGGTAGCCTGAGCGCCACTGGCCGAGGCGGTACTCCTTGACCTGTCCGTAGCTGAGTCGCATGGTGAAGTTGGCGTCGCTGTAGTGGGGCATGTCTTCCTCCATGCGCAGCTTGGCGGCGCAGAGCAGGCGCTCCTGCAGGTTGATGGTGTCGCGCACGGCACTGAACTCCTTGCGCAGGTCGGCGTAGAGCTCGGTCAGGTCGAGGCCGAACTTCACGCCCGGGTCTTTGTAGAACGACTTCTTGTTGGGGTAGAGTCGCTTGCCCTTCTTCATCAGGCGCGACTTCGAGTAGAGGTAGTCGGCGTAGCGCTGGCAGTCGCCGCCGAAGTCGCTGTCGATGGTCTTGTAGAAGGCGGGCAGGTAGGCCGTGTCGCCGACGTTCTGACGGTAGTTGGCCAGCAGCGTGCCGAGCGTCTCGCGGTCGGTGTCGTAGTCCCACGTCTCGCTGTTGTCCTTGATGTTGATGTGCTGGCGGCGGCCGTGGCCCACGGGGCTGGCACCGTTATGTACGAACATGGCGCGGCGCGACAGCTCGTCGGTGCGTCCGAAGGTCTCGGCGAAGTACATGTAGGCCTTGCTCGTGGCCAGCCGCTTGGCGTAGAAGCGCTCCATCTGGGGGAAGTCGAGCTGCCCCTTGAACAGGCCCGTGGAGTCCTGCCACTGGCAGATGAGCTTCTCGAACTGCTGCTTCTGACCGATAAGGCCGATGGAGTCGATGCACTTGTTCATGCCGATGGAGTTCTTCCAGTAGTTCGACGACTGGGCGTACTTGGAGTCGTACTTGATGCGGACGGCCTCCGACTGGTCCATGTGGCGCTTCATCACCTCCTGCTTCACACCGCGCACCTGTGCGCGGATGGCGTTCTCCTCATAGCGCTCGCGGATGCCGTAGCTCGACAGGTAGCGCGAGGTGCTGCCGGGGTAGCCCATCGTCATTGAGAAGTCGCCCTCGCGGTAACCCTCGGTCGAGACGCGTGCCCAGTGCTTGGGGTGGTAGGGCACGTTGTCCTTCGAGTACTTGGCCGGTCCGTTGGTCTTCGGGTCGGCATAGATGCGGAAGACGGAGAAGTCGCACGTCTGGCGCGGCCACATCCAGTTGTCGGTCTCGCCGCCGAACTTACCCATCGACTTGGGTATGGCGAAGACCAGGCGCAGGTCGCGGAAGTCGCGGTAGGTGGTGGCAAAGTAGCGGTTGCCCTCGTAGAAGGGCTGCAGCTCGAGGCGCAGCGTGGAGTCCTGCTCGCGCACCTGCTTCGACAGGGCGGTCTCGACGCTGTCGAGCAGTGCGGCGCGGCGCTCCTTGGTCAGCGTGTCGAGCCCCTGGGCCATCAGCTGGTCGGTGACGTCGCGCTGCTCGACCATGAACGAGACGAACATGCCCTCGTTGGGCAGCTCCTCCTCGTACGACTTGGCCACGAAGCCGTTGAGCATATAGTCGTGCTCGACGGTGCTGTGGCTTCGGATGCTCTCGAAGCCGCAGTGGTGGTTGGTAAAGACGAGCCCGTCAGGCGAGACGACCACGCCCGAGCAGTAGCCCGAGAAGTTGACGACGGCCTTCATGATGGCGTCGTCGGCCTGGTAGAGTTTGTCGTAGGGGAGCTGGTAACCCTCCAGGCGCATCTTCTCGTAGACGGCATTGGGCAGGTTGTAGAGCGTCCACATGCCTTCGTCGGCACGGGCCGTGGTAATGGCCAATGTGGCCAAGAGTGATAATAGAAGCTTTTTCATTGTTTATTTTTTACTGAATATCTTTCCGACGACGGGCAGGCTGCTGAGCGGCAGGTCGCGCTTGACGATCACGGCAAGGAAGGCGACAATGAGCACGGTGTTGACGGCGAGTGCTCCCCATTCAGGGAGGCGGCTGCCCGTGAAGTACATGACGCAGAAGGCACAGGCGGCAGCCAGCACGTAGACCGAGATGTCCTTCATGGGATAGGGAATGGGATTCTTCTGCTGACCGACGATGTAGCTCAGCACCATCGCCGTGCCGTAGCCAGCCACACCGCCCCAGGCGCAGGCCCAGTAGCCGTACTCCGGGATGAACAGGATGTTGACCAGGAAGAGCACGGCGCAGCCGGCCAGCGAGAACCATGCGCCGTAGATGGTCTTGTCGATGAGCTTGTACCAGAACGACAGGTTGAAGTAGACACCCATCATAATCTCGGCCACCATGACGATGGGCACCACGCCGAGACCCTCGCGATAGTCCTCGCCTATGATATACTGCAGCAGGGGCATCCAGCCGACGACGCAGAGGAAGGCCAGCAGCGTGAAGATGAGGAAGTACTTCATGGCCGAGGCGTAGTACTCGGTCTTGTCGGCATCCTTGTTCTTGGCAAAGACGATGGGCTCGTAGGCAAAACGGAAGGCCTGGGTAATCATGGCCATGATCATGGCTATCTTCACGCAGCCGCCATAGACGCCCAACTGCACGTTGGCCTCAGCCTCGTCGGGATAAACCAGCGGAAACAGAATCTTGTCGGCCACCTGGTTGAGGATGCCGGCAATGCCGAGGATGAGGATGGGCCACGAATAGCTGAGCATCTGCCGCAGCAACTGGCCGTCGAAGTGCCAGCGGATGCGGAAGAGGTCGGGGATGAAGAACAGCGTGATGAAAGCGGTACACAGCAGGTTGATGAAGAAGACGTAGAACACGGAGGTCTTGCCCAACCAGACGAAGTAGAGCAGGTTAAGCCCGATGTTCAGCAGGATGAAGAGCAGCTTCAGCGAGGCAAAGCGGACGGCCCGCTTCTGGAAGCGCAGGTAGCAGAACGGTATGGCCTGCAGGGCGTCGAGGCCCACGACCACGGCCATCATCGTCAGGTATTCGGGATGCTCGGCATAACCGAGGGCGCTGCTGATAGGCGTGATGAAGCCGAAGACGAGCAGCAGGAACAAGACCGTCAGTGAGCCGACAGTGGCGAAGGCGGTCGTGAAGACGGTGTCGGGCTTGGCCTTCTCGTCGTTGGCAAAGCGGAACAGCGTGGTCTCCATGCCGAACGTCAGCAGCACGAGGATGAGCGCCGTGTAGGCATAGACATTGGTGCTGATGCCATAGTCGCCCGACTCCTTGGGCATGTAGTGGGTATAGAGCGGCACGAGCAGGTAGTTGAGGAACCTGCCGACGATGCTCGAGAGACCGTAGATGGCCGTGTCCTTGGCGAGGGATTTCAGATTTGCCATAGTTTATCCAAAGAACATGTAACAGATGGCGATGGCGGCGATGATGCCGGCCAGGTCGGCCAACAGTCCGCAGGCCACGGCGTGGCGCGTATAGCGAATGCTCACCGAACCGAAGTAGACGGCGAGGATGTAGAACGTCGTGTCGGTGGAGCCTTGGAAGATGCACGACAGACGGCACACGAAGGAGTCGGCGCCGAAGGTGGTCATGGCGTCGACCATCATGCCGCGGGCACCGCTGCCCGAGAGGGGCTTCATCAGGGCCGTGGGCAGGGCGGCAACGAAGTCGCTGTTGCAGCCGGTAGCCTCAACGCCCCATTTTATGCCGTCGATGAGCATGTCCATAGCGCCGGAGGCACGGAACACGCCGATGGCGACGAGAATGGCCACCAGATAGGGGATGATGCGCACGGCCGTGGTGAAGCCGTCCTTGGCACCCTCGATGAAGGCGTCGTAGACGTTCACCTTCTTGCGCACGCCGGCCAGGATGAAGCCGATGATGATGGTCATCAGCAGGATGTTGGCAATGGAGGTGCTCACCTTATTCATCAGTTCGCCGTCCATCTGCGAGAAGCCCCAGATGATGCCTGCTATCACGGCACAGGCACCGCCCAGCGTGAGCAGGAGCGTGCGGTTCAGCAGGTTGATGCGCTGGTAGAGCGAGGTGACGATGATGCCCGCCAACGTAGAGAAGAACGTCGCCAGGAGTATCGGTATGAAGATGTCGGTAGGCTGAGCGGCACCTAACTGGGCGCGGTAGACCATGATAGAGATGGGGATGAGCGTCAGGCCCGAGGTGTTCAGCACGAGGAACATGATCATCGGGTTCGAGGCGGTGTCCTTCTTCGTGTTCAACTCCTGCATCTGCTCCATGGCCTTCAGGCCCAAGGGCGTGGCAGCGTTGTCGAGGCCGAGCATGTTGGCCGCTACGTTCATAAAAATGCTGCCCGTCACGGGATGCCCTTTGGGTATCTCGGGAAACAGCTTGGTGAAAACAGGACTCAGCAAGCGTGCCAGCACGTTGACCACGCCACCCCGCTCGCCAATCTTCATGATGCCCAGCCAGAGGGCCAACACGCCCGTCAGACCGAGCGAAATCTCAAACGCAGTCTTCGACGACGAGAACGTGGAGTCCATCATGGCCGGGAACACGTCGAAGTCGCCAAAGAACACTAACTTCACCAATGCGATGACAAACGCAATGACAAAAAAAGCTATCCAAATGTAATTCAGTACCATACGAGCTGCAAAGGTACGGCAAAAAAGCGAAACGACAAAATATTAGCCCGTTTTTCTTTTTCAATACTCCACGTAGGGCTCCAGGCGCTCGATGGCCTCGGGCGTGAAGTCGGGCAGCAACTTGAGCTGTTGCAGGCTCTCAATATGGCCGTGCAGGCGGCGGTAGTCAACGATGGCGCGGGCACGGTAGAAGCCGATGTATGGGTGGCGCTTCAGCTCGTTGAGGCTGAGGCGGTTGAGGTTCATCTTGCGGAACTCCGTGCCGTCGGGAATAATGAAGAAGCTGACGGCGGTCTCGGGGAAGTCCTCAATCTCCAAGAGCTGCTGGACACGGTAGTAGCCGCCAAGGCGCTCACGATATTCCACAATCTTGCGGGCGAAGAAGGAGCCGATGCCGGGCACCTTGCGCAACTGGGCGGTGTCGGCGCGGTTCAGCACGACGCGCTCTTCTGGCTGCAGCTTGACCGGGTACTTCACGGTGTCTCTCTCCTCGATGGGTTCGTACTTGTAGAAATAGTTCTCGGCAGGCAGGTTCTCCTCACTGATACGGATATATGGCTCCAGGCGCCGATACTCTTTCAGCGTCAGCCCGTAGAGGCGGGCGAAGTCGCGCGGCTTGCGGTAGACGCCCCCGGCGGCTCTGTACTTGTAAATGTTGACCACTTGCCAAGGTTGCAGGCCAAGCCGGAGTAACTCTGTAGAGTCGGCGGTATTGGGATCAAAGGGGAACAGCTCCGGCTGCCGGGGCTGGCCCTGATTGTAGGTGTAGCTCTTCCTCGGGTATTTGTTCTTGCTGCCTTTGGGAGCCTTCACTTCTTCCATTGCAGGAGACTCATCCTCGCGGCTGTCGGTGAAATAGATGACGGCTAAAGCTGCCACGATGACACACAGCAGAAGCGTGATGACGTGGCGGTCGGACTTCTGCAGATAAAAGAACTTCATATCACGCCAAACTGGTGGAGGAAGATGAGCAGGATGCAGAGCGGCACGACGAAGCGTACGCAGAAGCGCCAGACGCTGAACAGGCGGAGACTGACGGTGCCCTGGTTGGTAAACTCATCATGGAGCAAACGGCGGGGGACGAACCAGCCGAGCATAAGGCTTGTCAGCAGGGCACCGGCAGGCAGCATGACCTGAGCCGTCAGCAAGTCGCAGAAATCCATCAGCGACAGGCCGAAGAGTCGGATGGCGTCAACGGCACCGACGCTGAGCGAACAGAAGACGGCGAGGACGGAACAGACGGCGGTCAGAATCCAGGCGGCCTTCGGGCGCGACAAGTGCAACTCCTCGTGGAAGAAGGCGGTGCCTATCTCGTGCATCGAGATGGTCGAGGTGAGGGCGGCAAACACCAAAAGGGCGTAGAACAGGATGCCGATGACGTAGCCCACAGCGGGCACAGCCGAGAAAGCCTGCTGGAACACGTTTGGCAGGGTGATGAAGATGAGCGACGGGCCCGAGTCGGGGTTGACACCCACGGAGAAGGCCGCCGGGAATATCATCAGTCCGGCGAGGATGGCTATGACGGTGTCGAGCAAGGCTATCTGTGTGGCCGACCGCAGCAGGTTGGTCTTGCGCGAGAAATAGCTGGCATAGGTGCAGAGGCAGGCCGTGCCAAGCGACAGCGAGAAGAAGGCCTGACCAAGTGCCTCCAAGAGCACACTGTGGGTAACCTTCGAGAAGTCGGGCAACAGCAGGAAGCGCACACCGTCCATGGCTCCCGGCAACAGGCACGAGGCGACGACGATAACGACCAGCAGGATGAGCAGCAGCGGCATCAGGATTTTCGACGCACGCTCGATGCCCCGCTGCACGCCTCGGACAATGACAAGATGGGTGAGCAGCACAAAGCCGACGCCCCAGAGGCAGGGCTTCACGGGATCAGTAGAGAATGTCTGGAAATAGTTCTGGATATAGGCGGCATCGCCGCTAAGCTGACCGGCTATAGAGGCAAAGAGGTACTGCAGGCACCAGCCCGCCACCACGGCGTAGAAGCCAAGGATGATGGTCGAGGTCAGGATACCGAGGATGCCCACCAGTCGCCACGGGCGACCACCCATCTTGCCATAGGCACGGTAGGCATTCGACTGCGCATGGCGCCCGACGATGAACTCGCTGACCATGCCGGGAATGCCCAACAGCAGGATGCAGCCGAAGTAGAGGACGATAAACGCCGCACCGCCATTCTCGCCCGCCATATAAGGAAAGCGCCACACGTTGCCCAGGCCAACCGCCGAGCCTGCCGTAGCCAGGATGATGCCTATCTTTGTGCCGAAGTTTCCGCGTTCCATCTTATATCAGTCCGAATTGGTGGAGGAAAATAAACAGGATGCAGATGGGGCATACGTACTTCACGAGGAAGATGTAGAAGTGGAAGAAGCGCCCACGCAGCGTGCCCCAGTTGGTGAACTCGTCGTGTACCACCTTATGGGGGACGAACCAGCCGATAAAGATACACGTCAGGAAGCCCACGACGGGCAGGAATATCTGGCCGGTGACGAAGTCGAACCAGTCGAACAACGAGCGGCCGAAGAACTCCAGCGAGTGGCCGACGGCTCCGAGCGACAGCGAGCAGAACACGCCGATGATGCAGGTCGTGACGGTGACTAAGAGTGCCGCCTTCTTGCGCGTAATGACCAGCTCCTCGTGGAAGAAGGCCGTGCTGACCTCATGGAGCGAGATCAGCGACGTCAGGGCTGCGAGCGACAGCAGCAGGAAGAACAGCAGCGAAATGACATAGCCCACGAGCGGCATGGCCGAGAAGGCCTGCTGGAAGACGTTGGGCAGCGTGATGAAGATGAGCGACGGTCCGGAGTCGGGGTTGACGCCCACGGAGAAGGCAGCGGGGAAGATCATCAGTCCGGCGAGGATGGCCACGATGGAGTCGATGACGCCTATCTGTACGGCCGACTTCGTCAGGTTGGTCTGCTTCGAAAAGTAGCTGGCGTAGGTGCAGATGCAGCCCATGGCGATGGAGAGCGAGTAGAACGCCTGTCCGAGGGCGGCGAGGAATACATTGCTGTTGATGGCCGTAAGGTCGGGCTTGAACAGGAACTCAATGCCCTTGTCGGCTCCGGGCAGCATGCACGAGGCTCCGACAATGATGAGCAGCAGCAGGAACAGCGTGGGCATCAGCAGCTTCGAGGCCCGCTCAATGCCGTCGCGCACGCCATGCTCTATAATAAGATAGGTGATGCCGAGGATGATGACCGTCCAGAAGATGGGCTTCACCGGGTCGCCCGAGAACTCGGCGAAGTAGGTCTTGAAGTATTCGGGGTCGCCTTGCATCTGACCGATAAACGATGCCCAGATGTACTCCAAGCACCAGCCCGCCACCACGGCATAGTAGCCCGTGATGAGGAAGCCCGTCAGTACGCCCATATAGCCGATAATCGACCACGGCATGCCGCCCGACAGCTTGTGGAAGGCCCGCGCCGTGTTGGACTGGCCGTGACGACCGATGATAAACTCGCTGATCATACAGGGAATACCCAGCAGCAACACACAGACCACGTAAATCAAGATGAATACGGCGCCGCCGTTCTCACCCGTCATATAGGGGAAACGCCATACGTTGCCCAGACCGACAGCTGAGCCTGCCGTGGCTAAGATGACCCCAAGTTTGCTGCTGAAGTTTGCTCTTTCTAACTTTGCCATTTCAACATTCTTCGCTTTTCGCTTGCAAAAATATAAAAATATTCTTACTTTTGCACCCAAAACGACGGCAAAAGTTCACAGAATGATAAAAATTGTCAGAAAATACGCCCGGAAGTACCCCTTTTCGACACTTTGCATCGCCCTGATATGGGTATTGTCGCTCACGCCCTTCTTCCCCGAGACGCCACTGGACAATGTCGCCTTTGCCGACAAGTGGACACACTTCGTCATGTACGGCGGCACGTGCGCGGTCATCTGGTGGGAGTACTGGCGACAGCACCTCCGCCCCGATTATGAGAAGCTGTTCCTCTGGGCGTGGCTCATGCCCATCGTGATGAGCGGCGTCCTGGAACTGTTACAACAATACTGTACCGGCGGCCACCGCAGTGGCGACTTGTTCGACCTCGCAGCCAACGCCGTGGGCGTAAGCATCGGTGCCGTTATCGGTATTCTTCTGTTAAAGTGCTGCCCCAAAGGCTGAAGGGGAACTTCCGCAGGTGGCCGTTGTAGAAGCGGCTGTCGCCCGTCACCTCTTTACCGATGAAATCGGGCTTTTCGAACGATTCGTCAGGCGACGACAGTTCCACCTCCGCCATCACCAGTCCCTCGTTTTCGCCGTAGAACTCGTCGACCTCGAAGGTGTGGTCCCCGCTCTTCACGAGATAGCGCGTCTTGTCGATGATGCCCGGCTTGCAGAGTGCGAACAGGTGTTCGGCCTCATCGGTCGTTATCTCCTTCTCGAACTCGTAACGGCTCAGTCCGCCATCCACCGACGGGCCCTTGATGGTCAGGTAGCCGCAGCCGCCACGGAGCCTCACCCTGACAGTGCGCCCGTGGCCGCTGCAGATATAGCCCTGCTTGATGCGGTCGGAAGCGTAGGCGCGCTGCTTGTAGTCCGAGCCGCGCACCAGGAACTTCCGTTCAATCTCCATGCCGCTCATTACGACACGAGCCAGATGGAATAGGCAGCGTAGATGATGGCGACCACAATGAGCACGCCGATAATCCACTTGATGACTTTCTCACCCTTCTCCTGCTGTTTCTTCTCGTAGGCCACCCGCTTCGGGTTAGCCTGCTTTGCTACATTCTTTGCCATAATGATAATTTTCTATTTAACGATTTTCGATTTACGTTTTATTCATCCTTCCGTGTTCTCGCTGGCGAACTCCATCAAGTAGGCCTTGATGAAGCCGTCGAGCTTGCCGTTCATGACGCTCTCCACGTCGCGGGTCTCGAAGTTGGTGCGGTGGTCTTTTACGCGCTTGTCGTCGAAGACGTAGGAGCGTATCTGACTGCCCCACTCTATCTTCTTCTTGCCCGCCTCAATCTTGGCCTGCGCCTCCATGCGCTTCTTCATGGCGCGGTCGTAGAGCTGTGAGCGCAGCAGCGTCAGGGCGCGCTCCTTGTTCTTCGGCTGGTCGCGGGTCTCGGTGTTCTCGATGAGGATTTCCTCCTCCTCGCCCGTGTCGGGGTCGGTGTACCAATAGCGCAGACGGACGCCCGACTCCACCTTGTTTACATTCTGACCACCGGCGCCTGACGAGCGGAAAGTGTCCCAGCTGAGCTTGGCGGGGTCGACGTAGACCTCGATGGTGTCGTCGACCAGCGGCGTGACAAACACCGAGGCAAACGACGTCATGCGCTTGCCCTGGGCATTGAACGGCGAGACACGCACCAGACGGTGGACGCCGTTCTCCGACTTCAGGTAGCCGTAGGCATACTCGCCGCCCTCTATCTGCATGGTCACACTCTTGATGCCGGCATCTTCAGCCTCCAGCAGGTTGGCGATGGTCACCTTATAGCCGTGGGCCTCGGCCCAGCGCATATACATACGCATCAGCATCTGTGCCCAGTCCTGGGCCTCGGTGCCGCCGGCACCGCTGTTGATCTTCAGCACGGCGTCCATCGGGTCCTCCTCCTGGCGCAGCATGTTCATCAGCTCCAGGTCCTCAATGGCCTTGATGGCCTTCTGGTAGGCCTCGTCAACCTCCTGCTCCGTCACCATCTCCTCCTTGTAGAAGTCGAAGGCCAGCTGCAGTTCGTCGGCCATTGTGCGCACCTCGTCGTAGCCGTCAATCCATTTCTTGATACCCTTCACCTTCTTCATCTGGGCCTCGGCCCGCTTCGGGTCGTCCCAAAAGTCGGGGGCCTGTGTGCGCAGGTCTTCCTCCTCCCATTCTATCTGCTTCTCGTCTATGCGGAGGTAGTGCTTCAGCTTGTCAGCCCTGTCGAGCACGTCTTTCAGTTGGTCTTGCGTAATCATGGGTGCAAAGGTACGACTTTTAATTGAATTGTGCAAACAATTCCGAAAACTTCAGAACTTGACCGTCACAGCCTTGCCCTCATAATCGGCAGTCTTGGTCGTACCGTCGGGCAGGACGATGGTAAACTGACGATTCTGGAGCATTCCGGGATAGCTGAACTCGCGCTCGCCGATGGTCAGTGTGCGACTGCGGTCGTTCCAGCTAAAGAGGATTGTCGTGTAGGCGCCCTTCTCGTAGTTGTAATTGTCGCCCTCGTCCTCGTAGAGCGTGAACTGGGCGTCGGCACCGGGATAGACGCGCATCTCAAGGTTGTCCCAAGGCTTCTCGCCGACGTACTGCATCTCGGGGCCGAGGGGCAGGATGCTGCCGGCACGGACGAACATCGGCACGCGGTCGAACGTGGTCTGTAGCGTCACGGTCTTTCCGCCGCTATAGCGCTGGCCCGTCCAGAAGTCATACCACGCAGTGCCCTTCGGCAGGTATTTCGTAGCGGTCTTAGGCTCGTTCCAGTCGACGTTAAGGTTATCGTCAGCATTAGTGTTGTTCTGGCGGTCCCAGCCGGTCATGGCATTGGTGCGGATGATTCTCTCTGCAGTGTACTGCGCGTTGACGATGGGACAGGCGAGGATGCTGTGTCCGAAGAGGAACTCGTCGGTCATGTTCCACACCTTCTTGTCCTGGGCGAAGTCGGCAAACAGCGGGCGCATGTAGCTGCCGTTGTTGGAGGTCACCTGCCAGGCCAGACTATATAAATAAGGTATAAGTCGGTAGCGCAGGCGAATCTGCTTCTCGATGGCGTCGTAGACGGGTTCGCCCTTCTGGCCGAACTGCCAGATCTCGCGCGGCGCGTCGGCACCGTGGCTGCGGAACACGGGGCAGAACAGTCCGTACTGCATCCAGCGCACGTAGAGCTCCTGGAACTGCGGGTTCTTCGGAGCCGAGCCGGCGCGGTTGTTGTACGAACCGCAGAAGAAGCCGCCGATGTCGGTGTTGAAGTTGGGGTTGCCCGTCAGCGTGAAGCTCAGTCCGGCAGGCACCTGCTTGCGCAGCATGTCCCACGACGAGTTGACGTCGCCGCTCCACATGTTGGAGCCGTAGTGCTGCTGACCGGCAAACGACGAGCGCGTCATGATGAATACACGCTTGGAAGCCCCCCCTACTGCCCCCGAGGGGGCTTCTTTTCTTTGGGCCTGGTAGATGCCGCGGACGGTCTCCAAGGGGAAGGCGTTGCGCAGCGAGCGCCACGTGCCGCCCGTGACGGGGTGTGCGTAGTCGCTCTCCTTCGGGTTGAAGAAGTCGGGATCGGTAGAGTCCATCCACCAGGCGTCTGTGCCGTAGTCATAGAGCGTCTTCAGGTATTTCCAGTAGATGTCGCGGGCCACGGGGCTGAAGGCATCGTAGACCTTCACGCCCGAGGGGTACTTCATATCGGGGGGCCATACGTGGGAGATGCCGCTCTGCGGCCACGTCTCGATGGGCAGCAGCAGGCCCTTCTCGTTGAGTTCGCGGAACTGCTGCGTCTGCGGGCCGAAGCTGGCCCAGATGCTGATCATGAAGTGGGCGTGCTTCTTGTGAACGTTGTCAATCATCAGCTTGCCGTTAGAGAAGTCCTCGGAGAGGAAATCCATGGCGTTCCACAGGTAGTTCGATCCCCAGTACTGCCAGTCCTGGATGATGCCGTCGAGGGGCACGTTCAGGGCACGGTACTGGTCGACTATCGATTCCGTCTCGCGGGCCGTCTTATAGCGCTCCTTCGACTGCCAGTAGCCGTAGGTCCACAGCGGGAACATCGGAACGTCGCCCGTGAGCTGGCGCATCTGGGCTATGACGCCGTCGGCCGAGCCGCCGTACATGAAGTAATAGTCAACGCCCTCGCCGGCCTCTGCGTCGAAGGTCATGCCCTGGGGCGTGTCCTCAAACAGCGTCGGCGAGTAGTTCTCCCAGTAGAGGCCCCAGCCCTTGATGCTCTGCAGCACGTTCTGGAAGTCCTCGAGGTTCGACTGCTCCATACGCTTCTTCTCGCCCCGGCGGTTCATCCTGCCGTTTTGGATGGTGCCCAGTCCGTAGATGGCCTCATCCTTGTCGAGCGTGAAGGTCTGGCGGGCCTCAGCCACGTCGCAGTCCTTCTCGCGCAGCAGCACCTTGCCCTTGGCGGTCAGGAACGTCAGGCGTCCCTGTGCGTCCTGCTTCACGGTGAGCTTGCCGCTCTGCCAGACTCCCTTGCCTTTCTGCCACCCGGCATCGTTGGGCTTGGCAGTCACCACGAGCGTCTTCGTGGGCGTTCCCTTCACTACGTGGACGATTGTCGGCGAGAAGAACTCCACCGTCACGTCAGTCTTTCCCTGAGCAAATGCTCCGTTCACGGCAGCGGCTGCCATCAGGCACAGCACGGCTGCAAATGTTCGTTTAGTCTTCATATCGCTATTTGTTCTCCTGTCTCTTATTCCTCGTACATCTTGTCAATCTCTCGCTTGTAGTTCTCGTTCAGCACGCGGCGCTTGATTTTCAGCGTGTTGGTCAGCTCGCCGCGCTCCATCGAGAAGGCGTGGGGCAGCAGCGTGAAGCACTTAATCTGCTCGTAGTGGGCCAGCTGCTGCTGCAGCGTGTCGATGCGCTCTTTCATCATCGCGTAGATCTGCGGGTTCTGGCAGAGGTCCTCACGGCTCTCGAACTTGATGCCGTGCTCGCGGGCATACTCCTCGAGCAGGGGGTAGACCGGTATAATGAGTGCCGAGACGAACTTGCGCTGGTCGGCGATGATGGCTATCTGGTCGACGTACTTGTCGACCAGAATCTTCGACTCAATCATCTGCGGGGCAATGTACTTGCCGTTCGACGTCTTGTAGAGGTCCTTGATGCGCTCCTTGAGGAACAGTTCGCCGCCCTCCAGGTAGCCCGAGTCGCCTGTGCGGAAGTAGCCGTCGTCGGTAAATGCCTGACGGGTCAGGTCGTCGCGGTTGTAGTAGCCACGGGTGATGGTGGGGCCTTTCAGCAGCACCTCGCCCTCGTCGCTGATGCGGATGCTGATGCCCTCGATGGGTATGCCCACCGAGCCTACCGTCCAGGGATCGCCGAGGTGGTTGCACGAGACGGTGGCCAGGCTCTCTGTCAGTCCGTAGCCCACCACCATATTGATACCGATGGAATGGACGAACTCCTCGACCTTCGGGTTCACAGTGGCACCCGCCGTGGGGAAGAAGTGGGCGTTCTCCAAGCCCAGCTCCTTGCGGACGAGCGAGAAGATGGTCTTGTTCAGCATTTCGTACTCTAAGTGCAGGGCCATGGGCGGCTTCTTGCCTTTCGACAGGTAGTCGATGTTGTGCTTCCGGCCCACGGCGATGGCATGCTCGAACAGCCGGCGCTGCACGCCGCCGCTCGACTCAATCTTCTCCATCACGCCCATGTAGACCTTCTCCCAGAAGCGGGGAACGCTGGACATGCACGTCGGGTGGGTCTCCTTCATCGTCTGCTGCACCTGCTGCGGGTAGGTGTTGATGATGAGCCGTGCGCCCTCGGTCAGGCACAGTATCTTCCAGCCCTTCTCAAAGATATGCGTGAAGGGCAGGAAGTTCAGCACGCGGTCGTCCTCGCCCACGGGCACGCACTTATTGTTGGCCTCCATGGCGGCGTGGTACTGGCCGCAGGTCAGGATGACGCCCTTCGAGTCGCCCGTCGTACCACTGGTGTAGAGCACGTTGGCAATGTCGTCCATCGAGGCCTGCGCCTGCAGGGCCTCCACCTCCGACTGCCGGGGCAGGTCCTCGGCCTGCTGCAGCAGGTCGTCGAAATACATTGCCATCGTGTCCTCCTCGCTCAGGCGGACGCCGCGGTCGAAGACGATGATGCGCTCCAGTGTGTGGCAGGTGGCCTGCACGCGGTGCGCCTTGTCGTACTGCTCCTGTTCGCCGACGAAGAGGATGCGTATCTTCGCGTCGTTCAGCATAAACTGTATCTGTTGTTCCGACGAGGTGGCATAGAACGGGATGGTGACGGCGCGGATGCCCCAGGCGCCGAAGTCACAGAACAGGTACTGTGCCGAATTCTGCGAAAAAACCCCCACGTTATCCTGCACCTTGACGCCGAGGTTGAGCAGGGCGTTCGATACCTGCTTCACCGCCGTCGAGAACTGGTTCCACGAATACGATTTCCACTCAGTGCCGCCGAAGTCCTTGTAGATGAGCACTTCGCGGTCGCCGTAGGTCTTGGCCTGCTCGTGAATAAGCACGGCCAGATGGCTGTTATTCTGCATAGCTACACAATTTTTCTGCAAAAGTAAGAAAAAAAGCCGAAAGCACAAAACATTTACAAAAATATTTGCTACCTTTGCACAATCAAGCAAAAAAGCGTATGGAACAATATGTACAGGATGCCGTGGGACTGTTGCGGCGACTGATAGCAACGCCCTCGGTAAGCCGCGACGAGCGGGCGGCAGCCGACGTGATGGAGGAGCACCTGCGGATGTGGGGACTCCCTAACGGTCGTGAGGGGAACAATCTGTGGGTGGGCTGTCCCGACTGGGACAGCAACCGCAAGACGGTGATGCTTAATGCCCACATCGACACGGTGAAGCCCGTCTCGACGTGGACACGCAACCCCTTCGACCCCGCCATTGAGGGCGACGTGCTCTACGGCCTCGGCTCCAACGACTGCGGCGGCGGACTGGTGGCCACGCTCCAGGCCTACCGCATACTGCTGCGCCATCCGCGCAGCTACAACCTGCTGTGGGTGTGCTCGGCCGAGGAGGAGGTGTCGGGCCGCGACGGCTTCAGCCGCGTGCTGCCGCTGCTGCCGCCGGTCGACGTGGCCATCGTCGGCGAGCCGACGGGGCTGCAGCCCGCCACCGCCGAGAAGGGCCTGATGGTCATCGACGGCTATGCCCACGGCAAGTCGGGACACGCCGCCCGCAACGAGGGGGTGAACGCCATCTATGAAGCCTTGGACGACCTCGTGTGGCTGCGCGACTACCGCTTCCGCAAGGAGAGTCAGCTGCTGGGGCCGACGAAGATGGCGGTGACCGTCGTCGAGAGCGGTACGCAGCACAACGTCGTGCCCGACCTGCTGCACTTCGTCATCGACGTGCGCACCAATGAATACTACCAGAACGAGTACGTCTTTGAGTTCCTGCGCAAGCACATGAAGAAGTGCGAGTTGCAGGCCCGCTCCTTCCGGCTTCACTCGTCGGGCATTCCCCACGACCACCCGCTGGTAAAGCGGCTCGTGTCGATGGGGCGCACGCCCTTCGGCTCGCCCACGCTCAGCGACCAGGCGCTGATGCCCTTCCCCTCGCTGAAGCTCGGCCCCGGCGAGTCGTCGCGCAGCCACTCGGCCGACGAATTCATCCGTATCTCGGAAATCCGGCAGGCCATAGAGCTGTATGTCAGGCTGCTTTCGGGCTATTGAGCCAATTTTATGGGGAATGTGAGACGTTTTTAATAGCACAAGTGCTTTATTCATCGTACCTTTGCAGCCAGTAATCCAATAACTGTTGCAAAAAGAATGAAGAAAGCACTTGTTCTCTTGCTGCTGGCCCTGACAGCCACCATGCAAGGACTGAAGGCGCAAGAGCGCCGCCCCATCGACTCGCAGCATCCGCTGTGGTTTATCCATTGCGACGTGTGGTACAAGGCCGACCCGCAGAAAATCATCGACCTCATTCCCGAGGACGTGCGGCCCTACATCTGTCTGAACCTGAGCCTGTCGTGCCAGTACGACAAGGAGAAGAACCAGTACAAGATGCCGCACTACGCCTTCCAGACCTACAAGTCGTGGGGCACCGTCTGCCAGCAGAACGGCATCTGGTTCTCATGCCAGCCCGCCTCGGGCGGCCATACCCACATCCAGGACGACGACCTGGTGACGTTCGAGTACTTCTTCAAGCAGTTCCCCAACTTCCTCGGCTGGAACTACGCCGAGCAGTTCTGGGGCTTCGACGAGGGCGGCGACCTGTCGTCGTCGAAGCAGGTCACGCGCTGGGCGCTCTTTGCCAAGCTCGTGGAGATGTCGCACAAGTACGGCGGCTTCCTCACCGTGTCGTTCTGCGGCAACATCTGGAGCCACCCGCTGAACCCCATCGGCGAGATGAAGCGCACGCCGGCCCTGCTCGAGGCCTGCCGGAAATATCCCGAGGCCATCCTCTGGCTCTATAAGTACACCACGTCGTCGTGCTTCTACAACAACGAGTCGGTGACGTTCGGCCCGTTCATCAGCGGACTGGCCAAGAACTACGGCGTGCGCTACGACAACTGCGGCTGGAACGGCGCCATGGACGATCTGCTCGGCAAGGATCACGGCAAGAAGTACCCTGCCGCTGCCGGCATTGGCACGGTGATGGAGCAGACGTGCGTCAACGGCGGTGCCGTCTGGGACGGCCCTGAGCTGACGTGGAACCAGGAGTGCTTCCACGAACTCTGGGCTTCGACCGTCGACAACGGCTACACCCGCCGCCGCTGGGAGCGCTTCCCCAACTTCAACGGTGTCTGGCTCGACATGTTCCGCCAGGTTATCAACGGTACGATGTACATACCCACCCGCGAGGAGGTCGTCGGCAAGACCAAGGTCGTCGTCATCAACGACGTCAACAACGGCAGCGACGAGGATAAGTACGCCACGTGGGGCGACCTCTACGACGGCCTGTACAAGCAGACCGACCCCTTCAACCGCCGCTACGGCCAGTGGATGGACAACTACTGCTACTTCAAGTCGACGGGCCGCTACGGGGCCATCCCCATGGTCACCGGCCTCTACGACGACGCTGCCAAGGCCATCCCCGTACAGGTGAAGAAGTCGCAGCGCACCTCCAACTGGGACACGCAGGCCAAGAAGGTCAGCGACTTCAACGCCCAGTATCCGGAGGTGTCGTCCGGCGACCTCTACGTCAACCGCTACCGCAACCAGCTGGTCACCTACACGCCCTATACCTATCTTAATACGAAGACGACGGCACAGGCCACCATCCCCTTACAGTACAACACCTGCGAGACGCTGGAACTGAATTACGACAAGCTGTCGTCGGGCATCGTCCGTGAGTACGAGGACCACATTGACTTCTACCTGAACAACTACCGCAGCGACTCCACCGGCCTGCGCACCGACATCATCACCATCAAGGGCGCCACGACAAAGCCCACCTACACCCTCAACTGCCACCCGATTGGCAGTGAATTTGGCAGCAATGCCGACGTACACGCCCTCGCCAACCACATTACCGGCCAGACGCCCGAAAGGTTCAACGTCAATGCTGCCGATGTCAACAACGACAGCCGGGTGGACATCACCGACGTGACAGCCATCATCGACATCTTCAAGAAGGCGCAGAAGAATGCCAGCGCCACCGACTCTTACGACAACGGCACATATACCCTCACCGTCAGGCACAACAGCGCCGTTACCGTCACCATCAACTGCGCCGGCGCCGCCTCCCATCCCTCTGTCGACTATGCTGCAACAGTGTTGCAGCCCACTCCCCTACCCCTGCCCAAAGCCCCCGCCCTCTACCGCGGCCCCATCATCATCGAGGCCGAGGATATGGACTACAAGAACATCCAATCCTGCTGTACCGACCCCTTTGCCTGGTACCCCAGCGTCACCGGCCATGCCGGCAACGGTTTCGTTGACATGGGCACCAACCCCTCTGGCAGCCTGCGCCACTACCTGCGCCTCAAGGAAGGCCAGACTGGCGACTACCATATTCAGGTGCGTTACACCGGCACATCAGCCGACGGCAGCCTCTCCGTCAACGTGAACGGCAGTCAGCAGACCGTCTCCTGCCCGCGCACAGCCCAGAATGAGTGGCACTTAGCCACCGTCAACGCCACCCTGAACACAGGCCAGAACACGCTCGTCATCACAAACAGCGGCGGCAAGTCACTCTACATCGACCAGGTCGTCTACCAGCCCGCTGACGCAGAGCCCTTAAAGTACGGCATCAGCGTACGCTCAGCCGAGAACGGCTCCGTCACCGCCAACCGCAATGAGGCCGCCGAGGGCGAGACCGTCAAACTGACCGTCAGTGCCGCCGAGGGATACCGCCTGAAGGAGCTGCGCTTGGTAAACTCCGTCTTCTTTACGCTCGGAAAGACCATCCCCGTCAATGGCGAAGGGGAGGTTACCTTTAATATGATTGCCGACAACGTCGTTCTCCAGCCCGTCTTCACCTCCAGCACGCCACTCGTTTCCGACGCCTTGGGCAACTACCGCCTTGATTTTAAAAACACGTTGTCTGGAAATCTGCCCGAAGGCTGGCGCTGTGTGCAGGAGGATAATACCGAACACCAATATCCCAACAGCTACGGCCAGGGGGCTCGCACGTTCGACGGCTTCACCGGCTATCAGGGCAAGGCACTCTACTGGCGCAACGACCGCGCCGAGTACGGACGGCAGGAGCAGTACCCGCTGACGCTGAGCGAGGGCAACTACGAGCTGACCTTCGCGATGGCAGCGTGGAAGGGGGAGCCAAAATACAAGGTGTCGATTCTTGATGCCGACACAGGAAACTCAGTGGCTGTATCAGACGTGTTTACCGCCGCCCCAAATGCCAATGGCAGCACGTCAGCCAACATGAGCAGCGCCGTAAGCCACGCCCTGACGTTCAACATCAATAAGGCCGGCAAGTATGTCATCAGCTTCACTGACGCGAGCGGAGGCTATGACGAGTTCCTACTGCTGGAGTGCCGCTTGAAGACTATCAGCGCCGACAGCGACTTAACGGCCGCCAACTATCACGTCTGGGATGGCTGCACAGCGTGGCCGACGGTGACCAACACACAAGGCAATGGTGCCTATGACCTCAACAAGGAACTTCAGGCTGGCAACCTCGTCTATGGCGACGGTAACGTCTATTACACCCACTACGCCAACCTGACGGGCTACGACCGTATGGTCATCCACGGCACGCCGGGCGTGCAACTGCGCGTCCTGCTGAATCGCCTGGAGGTAGGCAACGGCGGCGGCGACCAGAACGGCGGCGCCTTAACAGAACTGACCACCACCATCGGCGACGACGGCAAGGCCGAGGTTGATCTCACCAGCTATGAGTTCGTCCACCTGAACGCCATCAAATTAAGATGGGGCAGCCCGTCAGGCGAAATCACGCGCTTACAGCTGCTGAAGGGTGAATAAACAGCTGATGTCAACGGCAATCAGAAAAAGCGGGCGAATTGTTTGGCAGTTCGCCCGCTTTTTCGTATCTTTGCGGCATCATTAACAAAACCATAAAGCTATGAGTAAGAAAACGTTATTTACAAGAGGGCTGTTGCTGCTGTTTCTGGCTGCATTGTCCACATGGGGCAAGGCCCAGTCTGTTAACGTGCCTTTCCTCTGCATCGAGAAAACGAATGGTGAGGTGACCAAGGTTCCCATCACTGAGACATCACCCGAAATGTGGTATTCCAGTAGTAATAAAAATGCTGCAGGCAAACATATTCGTTACCTTACGGTTCTAAATGGGGGGGAGCGAATGAATATTCCCTGTCGTGAAATCAAACGGCTCACGGCTAAGATTGAGAAAGTGGAAAATGGGCTGGGCGATGCCAATGTTGACGGGATTATAGACCGCAACGATGTCAATTCAATTATCTACCATCTGCTTGGATGGTGGTCGTCCCGATTCTTAAGTGAGGCTGCCGATGTCAATCGTGACAACAAGGTTGACATCACTGACGTTACTGCTCTCATTAAGCGATTGCTGACTGATGGCGATACAAAAGCTACAGAGAAACCTGCCCCACGCCGTGAAGAGGCTAATGGAGAAGAATTATTTGATTCATACGAAGGACAGGCTTTGACTATTAATCTGGAGTCTGGCAAAAGTCTTTGTAGTGAACTGAGTTGGGGAAGACCAGTACCACGCTATGACTACAAGAATCATGAAGTGGTATGGCTTGTCAATGAGAGCGGCGAAAGGCCTTACAAGATAGAAGGCCTGAAGGAAATCATTTTTCCCACCCCCGAACAGAGTTTAGCTGCTGCGCGTGAGGCTTTGATAGAACTGTATTACGCTACTGACGGCAATAACTGGAAGAATAACACCAACTGGTGTAGCGACAAACCTCTTGACGAATGGTATGGCATCGAGACTCGCGGTTATCCCTATGTGTATTTCCTAATGCTCCATTTCAATGACCTCAAAGGCACACTGCCAAAAGGTTTCCTGACGAAAATCGGCCCTTGCAATGATGTCTCACTCAGCACGAATCAGCTGAGTGGTCAGCTGCCCGAAGACATAGCGGATAATTTATCAGTCCAGCAACTTCACTTTTCCAATAACAATTACACTGGCACGCTTCCGGCAAAAGTCTTCAAGTTGCCCTATTTGAATTCCTTCTCGGCAGGGTCAAATAAGCTCACGGGAACGATACCAGAAGGTTGCGGCTTCCTCTTGAAGTACAATCAGCTGGGACTGAGTGGTAACGACTTCAGTGGTGACCTACCAGCCGATATCGCCAATCATCCTCAACTCCATCTCTACTGGTCTTCTGTGGTGCCGCAGAGCGGTCACCTGAATCCACCCGTTATCCCAGGATACCGCCTGGATGTTACGGACATGAGTGGCAACAAACTCAATACAACCGATGTCTATGCCGATAACATATACACCCTTATCTTCAACTACTCTTCTGCCAGAGAAGATTTTACGAGCAAGCTCAAGCAGGTTTACAAGCAGTATAAGAGCAAGGGCTTCGAGGTGTTAGGTATGGCTCCTGGTAATGCCGAACAGATAAAAGTCTATCTCCATGAGAACGGCATCGACTGGCTGAATCTTGAGCCGAAAACCTTCCGTGATTCTATCAGATCCTATTATCCCTACTTCAATTTCATCAATCTGGTTGACAACCAGGGTCACGTCATCTTCTCAAGCATCATGGGCGAGGACGGGACGTTGGAGAATACAGATTTCGGCGGCAGCACCCGCGACCAAGAGGTGTTTGGCGTACTGGAAGAGAAGTTCGGGCATATTGATTTTACGCCTTACGCCTCCACCGACTATTCGCGCGACGGCGAGGTAATGACCTTGCAGCAGGCCACTATAGGCAATGGTGTAGACATTGTGTTCGTGGGCAATTGCTTTGTCGATAAGGATATGGAGCCGGGCGGCAAGTATGAGCAGAAGATGCGCCAGGCCATGGAGCAGTTCTTCGCCTATGAACCCTACTCCTCGCTACGCGAGCGTTTTAATATCTATGCCGTTAAAGCCGTCTCGCAAAACGCAGAAATGTATGAGGGCTGCAAGCAGGCCATCAAGAGCGACGCCGATGCTTTTGCATACGCACAGAAGATCAAGACTCTCATTCCCGGTCGCCCCATGCGCGTAAACATTATTTATAACGCTATCAATGCCGGTCGCAGCTTCACCAACATGTACGATGACAACTCATACACGGCCTATATGTTCACAGGTGTCAACAACGTGCTAAACCATGAAGCTGGCGGCCACGGCATAGGCAGACTGTACGACGAGTATGAGGAAGCCAGTGGACATGGAATCCAGCCGTCAGACGATATTAAGGAATATTATGAACAGATGTGGACTAAGAATGGTCGAGGCGCAAATATTGACACCCATTCCAATGTCAGCCAGACGCGCTGGGCACGCCTTGCTGCCGACAGCCGCTACGCTGCCGAGGGCTTGGGAGCCTACGAGGGCAGCAACACCTATGAGTACGGGTTCTACCGCCCCACGCAGAACAGCATGATGCGCTTCAACGACACACCGTTCAACGCTCCCTCGCGCGAGGCTATCTATAAGTACGTGATGCAGGAGAGCGAAGGGCCAACTTGGAAGTACGACTACGAGACCTTCGTGGCGTTCGATGCCAAGGGCCGCGAGGAGTTTGTCGCAGCCATATTGAATGGCTCACGCAGCACAGAGCCGGCTCCAAAGACGGCCGACAAGGTGGTGGACGAGAATTCGCTCCCGCTGCCGCCAGTCATCGTAAGTGGCACGTGGCAGGATGCCATCAAGAATCCTACAAAGATTGTCTATCGGCACTGACCTCCGGCTCGTCTTCCCCCTTCGGGGGGGACTGAGGGGGGCTTAGAAACTCGGCATAAATGCGGGCGGCAGAGATGATCTGGCGGACGCAGGGCCGCTTCTGATAGTATTCGGCGGTGCGCTCCGAGGCTTCGTAGCTGAAGCCCCCCTCAGTCCCCCCCGTAGGGGGAAGATGATTACCGCGCTTCAGTTTCAGCAGTTCGGCGCAGATGAGCGAGCCGTGCTCCTGCTGGAAGCGGGCGGCCAACTCCTGAACGAGCTTGTAGTTCTGCGACTTCCCCTGCTGGTCGCCGGGTGTCACGCTGCCGTTCTCGAGTCCGGCCAGCAGAGCCATGGCGTTGAACGCGCCGCACGACATCCGCAAACGGCCGATGCCGGCACCGAAGCCGGCGCTGACGCGCAGCATCTGCTCCTCGGTGTAGCCGTAGACGTCGGCAAAGGCCGCGGCCACCGACTGCGCACAGTTGAAGCCCTGCATGAACAGCTCTTCGGCGCGCTTCATGCGCGATGATGTGTCAATTATCATTGTTCAATCTTACTGATTCTTTCGAGCGCCTCCATCAGCCGGGCGCGCGGACAGGCGATGTTCAGGCGGATGTAGCCCTCGCCCGACTGCGGGCCGTACATCGTACCGGGGTTCACCCAGACACGGGCTTTCTGCAGCAGAAGGTCGGCGTATTGTTGGGAGGTCATGCCGGTGGCCGTAATATCGACCCAAGGCAGGTAGGTGCCTTCCAAGGGACGGGGCTGCCACTGGGGGAGATGCTTTGCGGCAAAGTCGCAAAGCGCCGTGTAGTTGCCCCAGAGATACTGGCATAGCTCGTCGAGCCACGCCTCGCTCTCGTTGTAGGCGGCGATGAGCGCTACGGGACCGAAGGGGCCTACGTCGCACACTTCGTTGATGTTGATGGCGCGGTCCAGTCGGCGGCGCCATTCAGGCTGTGCGCAGATGATGTTGGCTATCTGCAGACCGGCCGTGTTGAACGACTTCGACGGCGAGTTCAGCACGACGCTGTTCTGGCGGCACTGTTCGCTGACGGCAGCAAAGGGCTGGAACGTGTGGCCGGGCATGATGAGTTCGCAGTGTATCTCGTCGCTCACCACCTTGACGCCGTGGCGAAGGCAGATGTCGTTCATGCGCTCCAGCTCGTCGCGGGTCCAGACGCGGCCCGTCGGGTTGTGGGGGTTGCAGAGCAGGAAGACGGTGGTCTTCTCGTCGGCGCAGCAGGCTTCGAAGTCAGTCCAGTCTACCTCGAAGCGGTTCTGTTTGTTGCTGTAGTACAGCAACAGACGGGACTCCAGCACCTCGCAGCCGTTGTTGCGGATGCTGGAGAAGAAGCAGTTGTAGTCGGGCGACAGTATCAGCACTTTCTCGCCGGGCATCGTCAGCGCCTTGATGGCCACCGACATGGCCGGCACGACGCCCGTGGTGTATAGAATCTCCTCGCGACGGATGGTCCACTGGTGTCGGCGCTGGAACCACGCGATGATAGCTTCGTAGTAGTCGTTGCCAACCACCGTATAGCCGAACACCCCGTGCTCAGCCCGTTTCCTCACGGCTTCCAGGATGGCGGGAGCGGCCTTGAAGTCCATGTCGGCCACCCAGAGGGGGATAACATCGGCAGAAGGACTCTCATCCCACTTCACGCAGCCCGTGCCGCGCCGCTCTATCAGTTCGTCGAAGGGCCCACCCAAGCCCTCCCCAAGGGAGGGATGTTCAATTACTTGGTGGGGACACTCATTGTCTGTTTTTTTCATTCTATAGCATTTACTATTAAACACCCCTCCCTTTGGGAGGGCTTGGGTGGGCTTCTATCACACAATCGTTCGGCTGGCGCACGTTTTCGTCTATCGTCACGCTGCCTATCGAGTCGGCCACGATGTGCCCGCTGGTCGGGTTCTTGATGTTCTCGATGTGCCCGCGGATGTCGGCCTCCACCGTCGAATACTCGAAGACGCGGTCGCACATCGGGTCGAAGGTGCAGTTCTCGAGCACCAGGTCCTGCGTGTAGCAGAGCAGCTGCTCGCCGGCCAGGTGACAGTTCACGAGCCTGACGTTCTTTGAGTGCCAGGCCAGATACTCACCGTCGAGCACCGAGTCGTAGACGGTCACGTTCTCGCACTCCCAGAACGAGTCCTTCGTCAGGATGTTGGCGTTGTGAATCTCCACATTGCGGCAGTACTGGAACACGTACTTCGAGTCGCTCTGCAGCCCGTCGACATAGATGTTCTGCGAGAACATGAAGGGATAAGTACCGCCGTGCAGCCGTACATTCTTCAGCCGCAGGCCGTCCACGCGCCAGAACGTCTCGTCGGCATCGGTTATCTCCACGTCCTCCAGTTCGACGTTCTTCATCTCGCGGAAGAACTTCGGCCCGTCGATGCGGCAGCGGCGCATCACGAGGTCGTTGGTGTACCAGATGGCCGAACGCGAACCCTCGGCAAAGTAGCAGTCCTCGATGAGTGCACCGTCGACGTGCCACCACGGATACTTGCCGTAGAACTTGCAGTTGCGGGCCTCCATGCGCTGGCACTGCTTGATGCCCGACTCGCCGTCGGTAATGGTGATGTTCTCTAACTGAAGGTCATGGGAGGCGAACAGCGGTCGCTCGCCGCCGAACTTTTGGTCTTTAATCAGTTTCATGTTTAGTTTCCGGTTTCTTCATTCTTACCTTAAAGTGGTCGAAGCCCTCGCCGTAGACGCCGATGACGGCACTCTGCGACACGAAGGCCGTCGGGTCGACCTCGTTGATAATGCGGAATATCAGGTTGCTCTGGCGGCGCTTGGCCAGCACGAACAGCATCTTCACGTCCTTGCCCGAATAGAAGCCCTGTGCATCGACGACGGTGCAGCCGCGGTGGGGCTCGCGGTTGATGCGCTCGCCTATCTCGCGGTACTTGTCGGAGATGATGAAGAACTGCACCGAACGGCGCGCCGACTCCACCACCTGGTCGATACAGAAGGCCGTGACGTAGAGCACGACGTAGCCGTAGATGACCTTCTCCCAGTCGTGCAGCACGAAATAGGAGCAGGAGATGATGATGACGTCGCAGATCATGATGACGCGGCCCAGCGACACGTCGCGATACTTATTGATGATGGCCGCAATGATGTCGGTGCCGCCCGTCGAGCCATTGTTGGCCAGGCCCAGCCCGACGCCGCAGCCGCAGAACACCGCGCCGATGATGGCTGCCATGAAGGGCTGGTCCTCAAGCAGGTGGGCACTGTAATGGTCGGCCAACACGCCGATGCTTACCGTCAGCACAGCCACGGCATAGATGGTCTTCACGCAGAACTTCAGCCCGAGCACCCTGAGCGCCACCGCCAGCAGGGCGCCGTTGATGACAAAGTAGCTCACCTGTACGGGAATGCCGGTAGCCCAGTAGAGGATTGACGACACACCGGCCACGCCGCCCGTCGTGATGTTGTTTGGCAACAGGAATACACCCCACCCGATGGCATAGCTCATCATGGCGATGGTGATGATGATATAGTCGCGCAGCTCCTTCCCGAAGCTGGATTTGCTGAGTGTAGCAGTCATATTTTTCGTTATTTGGCTGCAAAGGTACGAAATAAATGAGAAATGAGAAATGAGAAATGGGAAATATTTCGTAACTTTGCACCCAAATAAGCAAAAAAGGATGAAAAAACTGTTGATTGAGACTTACGGCTGTCAGATGAACGTGGCCGACTCCGAAGTGGTAGCATCGGTCATGCAGATGGCTGGCTACGAGACGACCGACGACCTCGCACAGGCCGACGCCGTCTTCCTGAACACCTGCTCGGTGCGCGACAATGCCGAGCAGAAAATCTACCGCCGCCTGGAGGCTCTGAATGCCCTGCGGCGCCAGCGCCCCTTGATTATCGGCGTGCTGGGCTGCATGGCCGAGCGCGTGAAGGAACAGCTGCTCGAGCAGCACGGCGTCGACCTCGTGGCAGGCCCCGACGCCTATCTCTCGCTGCCCGACCTCATAGCGCAGGCCGAGACCGGCCATAAGGCCATCAACATCGAGCTGTCGACCAGCGAGACCTACCGCGACGTGGTGCCCCAGCGCATCGGTCTGGGCCACAAGATCGGGGGCTTCGTCAGCATCATGCGCGGCTGCAACAACTTCTGCCACTATTGCATCGTGCCTTACACCCGTGGCCGCGAGCGCAGCCGCGACGTGGAGAGCATATTGAGAGAGGTGCGCGACCTGCGCGACCGCGGCTTCAAGGAGGTGACGCTGCTGGGCCAGAACGTCAACAGCTATAGCCCCCTCCAACCTCCCCCCGTAGGGGAGGCTATTAGAAGCCCCCTCCAACCTCCCCCCGTAGGG